>NZ_JBVHXR010000003.1:0-1280 GCF_055569295.1 Streptomyces sp. NPDC029292 | reverse complement strand
ATCACGACGGTCGTCACGACGGAAACCACCACGGTCGTCATCCCGGCGCGGGCCACTCGGGCGGTCGTCGCGACGGAAGGCCGGACGGTCCCCCTCGCGACGGGGAGCCGGACGGTCGTCGCCTCGGCGGTCGTCACGCCGGAAGTCGCTCCGGTCATCGCGGCGGAACCCACCACGGTCACCCCGGTCACCACTGTCACGCCGGTCATCACGACGGAACCCACCACGGTCATCACCACGACGATCATCGCGACGGTCGTCACGTCGGTCGTCCCGACGGAAGCCACCACCGCCACGGCTGTCGTCCCGACGGAAGCCACCGCGGTCCCCGCCACGATCGCCGTCACGGCGGTCATCACGACGGTCGTCACGACGGAAACCACCACGGTCGTCATCCCGGCGCGGGCCACTCGGGCGGTCGTCGCGACGGAAGGCCGGACGGTCCCCCTCTCGACGGGGAGCCGGACGGTCGTCGCCTCGGCGGTCGTCACGACGAGGCCCGCTGGGGCGGTCGTCACGCCGGAACGGCGGACGCCCGCCGCGGTCGCCCTCGCGACGGTCATCGCGGCCACGGTAGCCGCCACCGCTACCGCCGCGATTGTCATCACGCCGGTTGTCGTCGCGACGGAAGCCACCCCGGTCTCCGCCTCGGTCCCCGCCACGATCGCCGTCGCGGCGGTCATCACGGCGGAAGCCGCCACGGTCGTCGCCCCGACGATCGTCACGACGGTCGTTGTCGCGGCGCGGGGCTCCGCGGTAGCCGCCGCGGTCACCACTGTCCCGGCGGCGCTGATCGCGCTCCGGTCGCTCATCGGGAGAGTTGGTGGACATGGGTGACTCCTGTCTTCGGTACCGCAAGTCATTCTCGCGCAGCCGGGTACCCGGCGCGCTTCGGAAAAACAAAAAAGGACCTCTGGCCCCAGCGAGTCGCTGGGACCAGAGGTCCTCCAAATTTAGTTCGGCGGCGTCCTACTCTCCCACAGGGTCCCCCCTGCAGTACCATCGGCGCTGTGAGGCTTAGCTTCCGGGTTCGGAATGTAACCGGGCGTTTCCCTCACGCTATGACCACCGAAACCCTTTCAGACACCCCTGCATAAGCGGGGTTTTGAACGGGCAGCGAACAAGCACACTTTTCAATTGATTAGTGAAACTGTTCAGCCAGCACAACCGTTCGTTGTCTGGGAACAACACAGTGGACGCGAGCAACTGAGGACAAGCCCTCGGCCTATTAGTACCAGTCACCTCCACACCTTGCGGTGCTTCCAGATCTGGCCTATCAA
>NZ_JBVHXR010000002.1:729702-730959 GCF_055569295.1 Streptomyces sp. NPDC029292 | reverse complement strand
CGAGGACCTTGTGGCCGCCGCCGTCGGGGATGTTCCCGAGTTTCTTGATGTCGACGTGTACGAGGTCGCCGGGGGCGGCGTGCTCGTAGCGCCGGCCCAAGCTGAGATGGCCCGGCGCTGTTGGGTCAGGGCAGCGCTGAGCCGTTCGTCGGCGAGCTGGCGCCTGGGCTCGCCCGGTGTCGTTGGTCGGCCCACTGGCGGAGCTCCTCGTCACCGACATTCTCGATCGCCGCCAGCAGATCTTGCCTGGATGCCTCGCCACGGTCGGAGGCTGGAAGCAACTGATAGCGGTTGATGGCTTTCCGCAGGCCCTCTCGTGACTGGGCCGCCAATACATAGCGTGGCCCATGGGCAAACACCTGTCGGAGACCGGTGAAGAACAACGCTCCGCCAGCGATCAGAGCTGTCAGCCACGCCGGAGCGTGGAGCCCCGCTGCCACCACGGTGGACGAGGAGGTGGCGAGGGCACCCAGCTCGGTCAGGCGGTGCCACCTTCGAGCCGAGTTGCGCACCTGCTCGTAGAAGGCCAGTTCATCCTGGGCCAGCGCAAGCAACGGATCTGGGGCAGTCGCCCAAGGGGCGGCGTCTGGTGTCTGTCGGCGCATGGCCCAATGGTGGCCTCGGGACGCACTGCACGGAACAGGTTGCCTGGAACCGGGGCTGCAAGATTCTTGGCCACACCGCGAACTGCCGCCCGCCCGATGATGTGTGGAAGCCTGCCCGTCTCAGTTTCCGTCTCAGTTTCCGTCTCATTCAGCCGCGTTCATCGGCGTTCAGGGAAGGCCCGCGCCGGTTCTCCTCACGACAGCTGACTCGGCGTGAACGCAGGTGAACGGTGAACAACTCCGTTTTGTAGAGGCCGATCCAAGACTCCATGAGCGCGTTGTCCAGAGCGTCGACGACGGTGCCGATCGAGGTATCAATCCCGGCTTTGAGGAGGTGCGCGGTGAACGCCTTCCCCGCCTGGGTCTCGGCCCTCCAGAACGTCCGGCACACTGTCGTCTTCGGCGCCTCCGGGCTTTCCCGCGCGGCCGTGGCGATCGTCTGAACCAGTGATCGTCCGAACCGGTGGTCGTCCGAACCGATGGTCGTCGGTGTGTGAACTCGCGTGCGTGTCAGCGTTCGTTCATCGGGACGGGGGGGGGGGGGGGGGCCCCGGGGAGACCCCCCCCCCCCCCCCCCCCCCCCCCCCCCCCCCCCCCCCCGAGAGGAGAAAGAGCGCCCACCCCTTCCCCCCACACCCCTCCGGAGGACCAT
>NZ_JBVHXR010000002.1:529266-729692 GCF_055569295.1 Streptomyces sp. NPDC029292 | reverse complement strand
TGCCCGCTTCACCCTGCCGCGGAAACCAGGCCCTGATGAGGGAGCCGACCCGCCGGGGGGGGGGGGGGGGGGGGGGGGGGGGGGGGGGGGGGGGTGGGGGGGGGGGGGGGGGGGCGCTCCCCCCCCCCCCCCCCCCCCCCCCCCGTCCCTCGTACCCCGTCCCCCCGTCAATCAGCGAGGGAACGGGCAGCTCACGCCTTCGCCCCGGACGCCTCGGGAGCGGACTGCGATGCCGTGCCCGGCTCCGGCTGGGCGGTTGCCGGGCGGGCCGGGATGAGGGACGCGACGGCCGATGCCGCGAGGGCGACGCCGCAGCCGATCAGCATGGCGACGCGGAAGCCGCTCTCGGAGGGGAGGGCGTAACCGCCGAAGTCGGTGGTCATCTGGGCCAGGACCACACCGATCACGGCGGCCGACACGGAGCTGCCGACCGAACGCATCAGCGTGTTGAAGCTGTTGGCGGAGGCGGTCTCCGACTGGGGCACCGCGCCCATGATGAGGGCGGGCATCGCGCCGTAGGCGAAGCCGACGCCCGTGTTGCAGACGATGGTCACGACCAGCAGGCCCCAAGTGGAGCCGGTCTCGATCAGCGGCAGGGAGAGGCCGTAGCCGAGGGCGATGACGAAGCTTCCGACGGACAGGGTGACCTTGGGACCCTTGGCGGCGGAGAGCTTGGCGCCGATCGGCGACATCACCATCATCATCAGGCCCGCGGGGGCCATCCACAGGCCCATGGCCAGCATCGACTGGCCCAGGCCGTAGCCGGTGGCCTCGGGCAGCTGGAGCAGCTGGGGCACGACCAGCGCCTGGGCGTACATCGCGAAGCCGACCAGGATCGAGGCGGCGTTCGTCATCAGCACCTGGGGGCGGGCGGTCACGCGCAGGTCGACCAGCGGGTCACTGATGCGCAGCTCCCACCAGCCCCAGGCCAGCAGGACGACGACCGCGGCGGCGAACAGACCGAGCGTGGTGCCGCTGCCCCAGCCCCAGTCGGCGCCCTTGGAGACGGCGAGGAGCAGGCAGATCAGCGCGGTTCCGAGACCCACCGCGCCGAGCAGGTCGAAGCCGTTCGACGCGGAGTTCTCACGGCCGGCGGGCACGAAGAACCAGATCAGCGTGCCGACCGCGAGGGCCAGGGCGGCAACGACCCAGAACAGCACCCGCCAGCTGGCGTTCTCGGCGATCGCCGCGGAGAACGGCAGGCCGAGCGCGCCGCCCACACCCATGGACGCGCTCATGATCGCGATGGACGAGCCCAGCTTCTCCGCGGGCACCACGTCGCGCAGCAGGCTGATGCCCAGGGGCACCACGCCCATGCCCAGGCCCTGCAGACCGCGTCCGACGATCATCGGGATCACCGAGGAGGCCAGGGCGCAGACCACCGAGCCGAGGATGAGGGGGATCAGGGAGGTCAGCAGCATGCGCCGCTTGCCGTACATGTCGCCGAGGCGTCCGGCGACGGGCGTCGCCACGGCCGCCGCGAGCAGCGTGGCGGTGATCACCCACGAGGCGTTCGAGGAGCTGGTGTCGAGCAGGGTCGGCAGTTCCCCGATCAGCGGCACCACCAGCGTCTGCGTGATCGCGGCCACGATGCCGCCGAAGGCGAGGATGCCGACAACGCCGCCGGGGCGGGTCTCGGGCTTGGAACTGTCCACGGGTACTCCCTCGTGCTCTTTCAGATCCTGATTCAGATCACGTTCGGATCATGGAGATATGCACCATGCAAAGGATGTGCATCATACATGCCGAATGCACGGTACATATCGCCCGTGGTATATCTGAACGGGAAGGTGGCCGGCCTCCCCGGGCGGAACGCGCCCGGGCGGGAAAGGGGAGGCCGACCAGGAGCCGAAGGAACATCGCGTGGACAAGCCCCTTGACCTGATCGAATTCGAGACCATGCTGCTCGGGCGGTACATGCACCTGCTGACGCCGCGCATGCGGGGCGGTGACGGGCGGCTCGACCGCAGCGCCTACCTCCTGCTCAGCCGCATCCAGGTGGAGGGCCCGATGTCCATCAGCCAGCTCAGCGACGCCTTCGGCCTGGACACCTCCACGCTCAACCGGCAGACCGCCGCCATGCTGCGGTCCGGGATCGTCGAGCGCATTCCCGACCCCGCGGGGGGCATCGCCCGCAAGTTCGCCATCACCGCCGAGGGCGAGCGCCGGCTGGCCTCCGACCGCGCCTTGAACCTGAACGGTCTGGAGAAGGTGATGGCCGAGTGGGCGCCGGAGGAAGTGGCCGAGTTCGCCGCGTACCTCGGCCGCCTGAATCGCGACATCGAACATCTCGACGGGCGTCCCTGGCCGCGCCACTGACGGGGAATCACCCCTTCATTTCCCCGGCTCGCTCACTGAGTCGACCGCTCAAGAAGACGCGGGCAGTGGGTCGACCGCTCAAGAAGACGCGGGCGGTGAGTCGACCGCTCGAAAATACGCGGGCGGTGTACCAAGAGCTCAGGCAGACGCGCGCTTGCGGGGTGCGGCTGCGGTCTTCTTCGCGCCGGTCTTCTTGGCCGCGGTCTGCTTGGCGCTGCCGGCGGTCGCGGTCGACTTGGCGGCGGTCTTCTTCGTGGCCGCCTTGGCGGTCGACCTCTTCGCCGTCGACTTCTTCGCCACGGACTTCTTGGCCGCCGTCTTCTTCGCCGCCGACGTCGACTTCTTGCCGCCGACCTCCTTGGGGGCCGTACGGGCCGACTTGCGCGCGGCCGTACGGCGGGCCGGAAGCGGGGTGACCTCGGCGGCCTCGCCGGTTTCTCCGGTGTCCTCGCCCCGCGACTCCTTGGCCGCGCGCACGCTCTTCTCCAGGGCGGCCATCAGATCGAGCACCTTGCCGCCGCCCTTCTCCCGCGCGGGCGGGCCGGGCGCCTGCTCGCCGGAGGCCTTGGCGGCGATGAGTTCCTCGACGGCTTCGCGATAGTCGTCGTGGAGGTCTTGGAGGTCGACCTCGCCGAGGGTGTCCATCAAGGCGTCCGCCAGGTCCAGTTCCTTGTCGCGGACGGTGACGCTCGTGTCCGGGGCGACCTCCTCCGTACTGCGGATCTCGTCCGGCCAGAGCAGGCCGTGCATGGCGATGACGTCGTCGACGACACGCAGCATGCCGAGCCGCTCCCGGCCACGCAGGGCGAACTTGGCGATGGCGACCTTCTGGCTGCGCTTCAGCGCCTCGCGCAGAAGGGTGTACGGCTTGGCGGCGGGGACGCCGTTCGCGGACAGGTAGTACGCCGTGTCCATCTGGAGCGGGTCGATCCGGTCGGCCGGCACGAAGGCCACGATCTCGATGGTCCTGGCGGTCGGGATCGGCAGCTGGGCCAGGTCCTCGTCCGTGATCGGGATCAGTGTTCCGTCCGCGTCCTCGTACGCCTTGCCGATCTCCGCGGTCGTGACCTCGCGGTCCTCCGGCTCGCAGAACTTGCGGTAGCGAATGCGCCCGCCGTCGTCGAGGTGGATCTGGCGGAAGGAGATCGAGTGGCTCTCCGTGGCGTTCACCAGCTTGATGGGGATGCTGACCAGGCCGAAGGAGATGGCACCGTTCCATATGGATCGCACGTGCAGCACCTTCCGATCGATGTCCGAGATCCGATATCGCCCGTTTTCATGGGATTCTCATCGTATGACGCCGATCACGGAGGTGGAGGGGCGACGGCTCGCGCTCAGCAATCTGGAGAAGGTTCTCTATCCGGCCACCGGCTTCACCAAGGGCGAGCTGCTGCACTACTACGCGACGGTCGCGGACGTGCTGCTGCCGCACCTCCGCAACCGGCCCGTCTCCTTCCTCCGCTACCCGGACGGGCCGGACGGGCAGGTCTTCTTCACCAAGAACGTGCCGCCCGGTACACCCACCTGGGTCGTGACGGCCGAGGTCCCCCGCTCGGAGGGGCCCGCCCGCATGGTCCTGATCCAGGATCTCGCCAGCCTCATGTGGGCGGCGAACCTCGTCACCGAGTTCCACACGCCGCAGTGGCGGATCGATGCGCCCGATCTCGCCGACCGGCTGGTCTTCGACCTCGATCCGGGGGCGCCGGCGACGGTGGTCGAGTGCTGTGAGGTGGCGTTGTGGCTGCGGGAGCGGTTGGGGGAGGACAGGGTCGAGGCGTACGGGAAGACGTCGGGGTCGAAGGGGTTGCATCTGCTGGCCGCGCTGGAGCCGGCGCCCTCCCGGGAGGTCACCGCCTACGCGAAGGAGCTTGCCGTCGAGGCCGAGCGGGCGTTGCCGGGGCGGGTCACGCACCGGATGACGAAGAGTCTTCGGTCCGGGAAGGTGTTCGTCGACTTCAGTCAGAACGCGGCGCGGAAGACGACGGCGACGCCGTACACCCTGCGGGCTCGGGCCGAGCCGTCCGTGTCCACGCCCGTGACCTGGGACGAGGTCGGCTCCTGCGGCCGCCCGGGCCAACTGGTGTTCCTTGCCACGGACATCGTCCCCCGCCTCGAGCGGTACGGGGATCTGCTGGCGCCGCTGCTGGATCCTGGGCGGGCGGGGGCGTTGCCGTGAGGGTGGGGCGAGGGTTTTTCGCTCCCCGCCCCTGCCCTTCCCGACCTTTCCCGTACCTGGGGGCTGAGCCCCAGACCCC
The DNA here is from genome assembly GCF_055569295.1 of Streptomyces sp. NPDC029292. Classification (NCBI taxonomy): domain Bacteria; kingdom Bacillati; phylum Actinomycetota; class Actinomycetes; order Kitasatosporales; family Streptomycetaceae; genus Streptomyces; species Streptomyces sp. NPDC029292. The sequence continues at coordinate 725,118 of NZ_JBVHXR010000002.1, read as the reverse complement.
CGCTATCGGCCTTACGGCCTCGTCCTCGAACGCCGGACGGGCTGAAGACTCACACCCGCAACCACGTATGCCGGTCCCGGGCCATCGCATGGAGTGCCTCCACGTCCGCCGGTTTCAGGACGCCGCCCAGGCGGGAGAGCGTGGCGAGGTCGGTGTCCTGGAGAACGCGGACCTCGCGCGGAGGTGCCATGACCTCCAGGTGGGCGGGGCCCGCTACGGCGAGGACGGGGTGGACCTCGGCCGTCAGGGCGTACGAGGCGCGGTCGGCGTCCGCGCGGACGCGGCGGAGGAGGGGGTGCGGCTCGTGGCGGCCGACGGTGACCATCGGGTCGGCCACCAGGACGCGCTGCTTGCGAGCGTAGAGGGCGCGGAGGGAGAAAAGGCCGCCGGGGCCGATGACCAGATGGTGCAGGCGGTCGCCGCCCGGCAGCGGAATCGAGTGCAGGGTGTGCCAGCCCGCGCCCTCGAGACGGTCGAGGGCCTCGCCGACGGCCTGCTCGGCGGCGAGCGCGCGGCGTCGCGGATCGGGGCGCATCCGGTGCGCCGGGCCCGGGTCGCGGTCGAGGGCGATCACCAGCGCCTCGCCGGGCCGGTTCGGCGCGAGGTCGTCGTCCGGGTGGAGGGTCAGGCGGGCCAGCTCCGCCGGGGTCGGGACCGGCGGCGGCCCCACCGTCACCGGGCCGGTCAGGAACGGGCCGAGCACGTCGAGCACGTCCTCCCGCCGGTCCTCGCTGAGCAGGTTCACCCGGGCCGCCTCACGGTCGTACCAGGCGATGTTCCTCCCGTCCGTCAGACAGACGTACAGCCGCTCCTGGCCGTGCCGCCAGGTCGGTATGACGCGCAGTCCGTTCATGCACCATCACCCCATGACCATGGGAACAGGCGGGGTGCTCCAGGGGCAAGAACCCGGTTACCTTTGGGATGAGTTGGGGGAGCTGACTGGGAGGCGCCGGTGCGGACCCGCAGGAAGCAACCGGATGTTCCGGCTCCGGACAGCCCGTGGAGCGAGATCGTGCCCGGCCTGTGGATGGGCGGACACGCGTTCGCGGGACGCTCGGGACAGCTCGAATTCGCTGTCGTACGCGATGAGTTCGACCTGGTCCTGACGCTGTTGCGGCTGCCGGGGCACGGGCCGGACACGGGCGTCGAGCATCATGTGTGGCCCATTCCGGACGGACCCCTCGACGGTACGCAACTGACGGGCGTCATACGTCTCGCGCGGGCCGCCGACGACGCGCTGGAAGAGGGCCGCCGGGTGCTGGTCCGCTGCTATCACGGCTACAACCGCTCGGGGCTCGTCGTCGCGCACGCGCTGATCCTCGCGGGGTACACCGCCGAGGACGCGATACGGCTGATACGGACCCGGCGCTCACCGTGGGCACTGCACAACGAGCTGTTCGTGGACTACCTGCGGGCCGGACTCGCCACGGCCAGGCTCCTCGAGGAACTCACAGAGTAGGAAGCCAAAAGTCAGAATTCAGAATTCAGAAGTCAGAGGTCAGCGGCTCCCGACGTGAAGGTCGCGAACACGGCTGCCGCCGCCACTCCGCGGGCGAAGCGGGCCCCACTACGACACGACGAACGGGCTCATGCTGATGCGGAATGTGGGCAGAATCAGGTCGGGTGACACGATCGAGGTACCGCGGGCGGACGGCTCCACGGCGGCCTTCGCGGTCCGTGTGATCCAGCAGGTGAACAAAAAGGACTTCCCGTGTTACGGGGCGACCGATCGTCCAGAGCTGCGTCTGATCACCTGTGGCGGGCCGATCCGGGACGGTCACCGCGCCGACAACATCATTCTTTACGCCGACCTCGCGCAGTAAGCAGCGCGCGCCTGCGGGGCGAGGGCGGCCCGGACGCAGGAGCGCAGTGCCCCCCAACCGCCTCAGCCTGCCCCGCCGCCCCCGCCTTCCCCGCCTTCCCCGCCGCCTCGCGCGAGCGACCGGCAGGCCCGTGCGAGCGACCCTCGGAGCCCTCGCCACCGCCGTGCTGGTGGCGACCCTGGCCGGCTGCGGCGACACCGGTGATCTGCGCGGCGCGGGCGCCACGCCCACCGCCGTCGGCCCGGCCAGGCTGTGGCCCGAGGTGCCGCCCGCCTCGACGCCCGCCCTCGACTACGGCGAGGCGGACACCGAGACGGTCAAGGGCATCGGGGCGCCGGGCGACGACATCCACAAGGTGGACCCGGTCGCCGTGGTGCGCGCCGAGGTGGCCGCGCATCCGGACGAGTACACCGGCGCCCACGCCATGTACGCCGAGACGGTCCAGCAGCTCAAGGACTGCGGCGAGAAGGGTGCGCGCGGCAAGAAGTGCCCGATCCTCCAGGCGTACTACCGCGATCTCACCGGCGACGGGAAGGACGACATGGTGCTCGGCATCCGCTTTCCCGAGAACCAGCTGGCGGTGCGCGTGTACACCTTCATGAACCACAAGCTGGTGCAGGTCATGGGCACTTCGGACAGCGTGGTGAGCGTCGAGCTGGCGGGCCGTGACGTGATCATCCGCTCGCCCTCGACGCTGCCGGTCTATGAGTTCCGTACGGTCTGGACATGGGACCCGCACCAGCACGCGATGCTGGCGACGCGCGACGAGATCCTCCGCGTGGGGACCGCGCCTCCCACCACCGCGGCGCCCTCGGCATCCCCGAGCGCATCCCCGAGCGCATCCCCGAGCGCATCCCCGAGCACAGAGCCCAGCGCATCGCCGAGCGCCGCCCCCAGCGCCGCCCCCAGCTCCTCCCCGAGCGCCTCATGAGACAGACCCTCCAGCGCCTCCCCCACTGGACCGCCACCCTCACCTGGAAGGCGGCCGCCTTCATCACGGTGATGTGCTGCGGCCTCGCCGCGCTCCTCGGCACCCTCGTGCACGTCTCGGTGTCCGACCAGACCGTCGGCGAGGCGCGCGGCCGGGCGCTCGACCGGCTCACCGAGGTGACGACGGCGTACGAGGCCGGGGACCGGCTTCCGCCGGGCGCGGGCGTCGATCTGCCCGGGATGCCGAACCGGCTGCGCGAGCTGGCGGCGGGCGGGAAGCGCGGCACGATGGTCGGGGCCGACGACGCGCACCCCACGATGTGGGCGGCCGGGCCCGCCGACGGCGGACGCACGCTCGCCGTGCAGTACGACTACTCGCAGGGCGCCCACGCCATCGACGCCCTGGACCGGGCGATCGTGTGGTCGTCGGCGCTGGCGATCGGCGCGACGCTGCTGGTGGGGGCGTTCGCCGTGACACGGGTGACGCGGCGGCTGCACGCGACGGCGCAGGTCGCGCGGCGGATCAGCGCGGGCGACCTGGACGCGCGCGTCAACGACCCCCGTACCGTCGTCGACCCCCTCACGCGGAATCCGACCCGCCCTCAGGACGAGGTGGCCGCGGTCGCCGGGGCCCTCGACACGATGGCGTCCTCGTTGCAGAGCAAGCTGCTCAGCGAGCAGCGGTTCACCGCGGACGTGGCGCACGAGCTGCGTACTCCACTGACCGGGCTGCACGCGGCGGCCGAGCTGCTGCCGCCGGGGCGGCCGACCGAGCTGGTCCGCGACCGGGTGGCCGCGCTGCGCACGCTCACCGAGGACCTGCTGGAGATCTCCCGGCTGGACGCCGGGAGCGAACGCCTCGAGCTGGATTCGGAGCCGCTGGCTCCGCTGGCCGAGCGGGTGGTGCGGGCGTCGGGGAGCGCCACCGAGGTCCGGGTCGTACGGGACGCGCGCGTGGAGACCGACCGGCGTCGCCTCGAGCGGGTGCTCGGGAACCTGGTGGCCAACGCGCACAATCACGGGCGGGGGCCGGTGGTGCTGACCGTCGACGGGCCGGTGGTCACCGTACGGGACCACGGTGACGGCTATCCGGAGTACCTCGTGGAGCACGGGCCGCAGCGGTTCCGTACGGAGGGCGGGGCGAAGGGCCATGGGCTCGGGCTGACGATCGCGCTCGGCCAGGCGGAGGTGCTGGGCGCGCGGCTGACGTTCGGCAACGCGCCCGAGGGCGGCGCGATGGCGACTCTGACGCTCTCTCAGTCCGGCTTCCCCGAAGGGCCACCTGGGGCACCCTGAGCGCCCCCTCTCCCCGATGGCCCAGTGTGACCTGCGCGCGCCCACCCCCGCTCCTAATGTGGCGATTAGTCAGGTTCGCCCCACCCTGGAGGAGCCCCCCATGTCCCTGCGGTCCACGTACACCCGAATCGGTATAGCTCTCGCCGCCGGCAGCCTCGTCGCACTCGCCGGCGCCACCCCCGCCCTCGCGGGCGAGAACGGGGATCCCGGAAACGGTGACAGCCGCGAGTGGAACGACGGCGGCGACGGTCTCGACGCTGACAACGGGTTCGGTGACGAACTCGGTGACGGTCGCGACTCGGACGACGGGTTCGGTGACGGTCGCGACAACGACGGCACGACCAGGGGCAGGGTCGACCGGAACGGCGGGCTGGCCCTGCGCAGCTCCCCGAATCGCGGCAGCCGGCTGGTCCGTGTCGCGAGGAACGGCGAGATCGTCCACATCTTCTGCAAGACCTGGGGCGAGTCGGTCGACGGCGACTCCCTCTGGTACCTGCTCGCCGACGGCACCTGGGCCTGGGGCCCAGCGCGCTTCATCGACACCTCCGGCTCTCCCCCCAGGTGCTGAACGCCGGCACCGGGTTTCCCACCAGATACACCGGAACAGCCCGTTTATCAGCACATAACGGGACACCAGGTCCCCCGCTTGCTACGTTCCGGACATGATTCAGCCGGGAATGCCCGGAACGACCGTGGCAGCGGACCCGCCCGCTTCCGCTGTACGCCTGCCCAGGCGCCGTGGCATCGAGCTCACCCTCATCGTCGTCGCCGTCCTGCTCTGCGTGTGCGGCTACTGCGCCGTCGGTCTCGCCCAGCTCGGCACCGTCCCGCCCGGCGCCGCCGGTTACGGCGCCGGGCTCGGCGTGCTCGCGCTCCTCGCGCACGGCGCGGTGCGCTTCCGGGCGCCGTACGCCGATCCGCTGCTGCTGCCCATCGCCGTACTCCTCAACGGCCTCGGCCTGGTGCTGATCTACCGGCTCGACCTGGAGACCCCGGACGACCAGGCGGCTCCCATCCAGCTCATCTGGTCGACGCTCGGTGTCGCGCTGTTCATCGCGGCCGTGCTCTTCCTGCGCGACCATCGCGTCCTCCAGCGCTACACGTACGTCTCCGTCGTCACCGCCCTCGCCCTGCTGATCCTGCCGATCTTCTTCCCGGCCGTGAACGGTGCCCGCATCTGGCTCAGGATCGCCGGATTCTCCATCCAGCCCGGCGAGTTCGCGAAGGTACTCCTCGCGGTCTTCTTCGCCGGTTATCTGGCGGCCAACCGCAACGCGCTCGCGTACACGGGCCGCCAGATCTGGCGGTTCAAGAGGCTCCAGCTCCCCACCGGCCGCGTCCTCGGACCGATCGTCGCGATCTGGCTGCTGAGCGTGCTGGTGCTGGTCCTGGAGCGGGACCTGGGGACGTCCTTGCTGTTCTTCGGCCTGTTCGTGATCCTGCTGTACGTCGCCACGGGCCGCACCGGCTGGATCGCGGTCGGGCTGCTGCTGGCCTGCGTGGGCGCGGTGGCCGTCGGCTGGCTGGAACCGCACGTCCACAGCCGGGTGCAGGACTGGCTGCACCCCTTCGCGTCGATCGACGCGGGCCAGGGCCCCAATCAAGTCGCCCAGTCCCTCTTCGCGTTCGCCGCCGGCGGGATGCTCGGCACCGGCCTCGGACTCGGCCACTCCATCCTCATCGGCTTCGCCGCCAAGTCGGACTTCATCCTGGCGACGGCGGGCGAGGAGCTGGGCCTGGCAGGCCTGTCGGCGATCTTCCTCCTCTACGCCCTCCTCGTGGAGCGCGGCTACCGGGCGGGCCTCGCCCTGCGCGACCCCTTCGGACGGCTCCTCGCGATCGGCCTCGCGTCGATCGTGGCGCTCCAGGTCTTCGTGATCGCGGGCGGGGTGACCGGCCTGATTCCCCTGACCGGCATGGCAATGCCGTTCCTCGCGCAGGGCGGCTCCTCCGTCGTCACCAACTGGATCATCGTGGCGCTGCTGATCCGGATCAGCGACTCGGCCCGCAGTCAGTACGACGGGACGGCGGCGCCGTGAGTGTGTCGGGACGGTGGCGCCATGAGTGTTCCAGGAGGTCGCGTCGTGAGTGTTCCGGGACGGTGGCGCCATGAGTGTTCCGGGAGGTCGCGTCGTGAAGTGTCGGGAGATCGCGTCGTGAGGAGTCGGGAGGTCTCGTCTTGACCAAGTACATCCGCAGGGCCGCCGGGCTGTGCGCCGTGCTGCTCGTCGCCCTGCTCGTGAACGCCGCCCGCGTCCAGGTCTTCCAGGCCCGGGCGTACGACGACAACCCGGCCAACCGCCGCCAGACGATCGCCCGTTACGGCCAGCCGCGCGGCGACATCCTCGTCGACGGCCGGTCGGTCACCGGCTCCAAGGACAGCGGCGAGCAGCTCCGCTATGAACGGGCGTACGAGGACGGCCCGTTGTACGCGCCCGTGACCGGCTTCGCCTCGCAGGTGTACGGGACGACGCTCCTGGAGGACACCGAGGACGGCGTCCTCTCCGGCTCCGACCCGATGCTCTCCCCACTCCCCCTCTGGAACGACCTCACGGGCGCCCAGAACCCCGGTGGCAAGGTCGTCACGACACTCAACGCCGACGCGCAGCGGGCGGCGTACGACGGTCTCGGCTCGCGCCGGGGCGCGGTGGCGGCCATCGAGCCGTCCACGGGGAGGATCCTGGCGCTGGTCTCCACACCGTCGTACGACCCCGGGCAGCTGTCCGGGACGGGTTCGGCGGTGACGGACGCCTGGAAGCAGCTGAACGGGGCGGCGGACAAGCCGATGCTCAACCGGGCGATCCGGCAGACCTATCCGCCGGGGTCGACGTTCAAGGTGGTGACCGCCGCGGCGGCGCTGGACGCGGGGGTGGTGACGGACGTCGACGCGCCGACCACCTCGCCGGACCCGTACTGGCTGCCCGGCACGACGACCAGGCTCGGGAACGAGATCGAGGGCTGCGAGGATGCCTCGCTGCGGTACGCCCTCGAGTGGTCGTGCAACACGGTCTTCGCGAAGCTGGGGGTGGACGTGGGACTGGGCAACATGACGCACACGGCGACGAGCTTCGGCTTCAACGACCGGAAACTGAAGATCCCCTTCTTCGTCGTGCCGAGCAACTTCGACACGCAACTGGACAAGGCGCAGCTGGCGCTCTCCTCCATCGGCCAGTTCAACACCCGGGCCACCCCCCTCCAGATGGCGATGATCTCGGCGGCCGTGGCGGACGGCGGCTCGGTCAAGTCGCCGTACCTGGTGGAGAAGACGACCACGCGTGGCGGCAGCACCGTGTCGACGACCGGTCCGCGGACACTGCACCAGGCGATGAATCCGTCGACCGCCCTGCAGATGCGCGAGCTGATGACGGATGTGGTGAACGAGGGCACAGCCATGAATGCCGCGATTCCCGGTGCGACGGTCGGCGGCAAGACCGGGACCGCCCAGCACGGCATCGACAACCTGGGGCTGCCGTACGCCTGGTTCATCTCCTGGGCCCAGGCGGACGACTCCATGGAGCCCGCCGTGGCGGTCGCGGTCGTCGTCGAGGATGCGGCGGCCCGTCGCGGGGACATCAGCGGGGGCGGGGACGCGGCGCCGATCGCCCGAGCGGTGATGGAGGCGGTGCTCAACTCCTCAATGGACAACGGTGGTTGACGGCTCCGCCTGATGGACGAGCGTGCCCGGCAGCGCGATGTACGCCGTAACCCCGGCACCCTCGGTGGGGCGCAGCTCGACATGGGTGCCGAGCCTGGCGGCGAGGGTGCCGACCACATGGTGCCCGAGGAACCTGGTCGGTGCTGCGAGCAGCGATGTGCGCTTGCGCGAGAGGAGGGCGTTGGCCTGGGCGAGCCGCTCGGCGGTCATGCCGATCCCCCGGTCGACGACGGCCAGGCAGTACTCACCGGCGTCGCGCCATCCATAGATCTCGACCCGCTGCTTGGGCGGGCTGAACATCAGTGCGTTCTCCACGAGTTCGGCCAGCAGATGGGAGAGCTCGGCAACGGCGTGGCCGCGGATGCGGCACGGCTCGATGTCCATGACGGCGACACGCTGGTACTGCTCGACCTCCGCGACGGCCGACTGCACGACCTCGGTGACGGTCACCGTGCCGGGCCAGGAGCGGGCCGGTGACTCCTCACCCGCGAGGACGAGCAGCGACTCGGCGTTGCGCCGCATCCGCGTGGCCAGGTGGTCGAGTTCGAACAGCTCGGCGAGGGCGTCCGGGTCCAGTTCCTGGCGCTCCAGGGTGGTGATCAGGCCGAGCTGGCGTCCGAGGAGCGCCTGGTTGCGGCGGCCCAGGCTGGCCAGGGACTCCGTACTGTTGCGGCGCAGGACGGCCTGTTCGGCGGCGAGGTCCACGGCGGTGCGCTCGACATTGCGCAGGGCGGCGGCAAGACGGCTGATCTCCCTTGCGCTGCCCGGCACTTGGGGCCCTACGGGTTCGGCGGCGACCGGAGTGTCGGGGTCGGCCTCCTGGATTCGCCTGACCGCGGCGGACAGGCGGCTGCCCGCCACCGCGTCGGCCTCGTCGGCCAGCGCGCTCAGGGGGCGGGTAATGGAACGTGCGGAGAACACCGCGAGCGCGCCGGCCACGACGAGGATCAGCGCGCCGAGGCCGAGGAAGCCGACGAGTTGCCCGGTGGCCGCGCTCCCGGTGTCGCTCGCACGGGCGCGTACGCGCTCACCGACCGTCTTCTGCACATCGTGCAGGTCGTCGACGAGGGTCGTCATGTCGGCCCACCAGCGGGCGGGGGCGACGCGGACCCGCGATCCTCCCCCACTCTCGGCTTCGCTCGAGCGGGGGGACCCCCATGCCCCCCGCTCGGCCTGCTGCTCATAGCCGGTCACGCGGCGGGCGGCGGGCGTCTTGAAGGCGGCGTCGAGCGCGGACTGCTGTACACCGGTGGCGAGTTGACGGAACTGGCCGAGTGCGGCGACCCGGGTCGCACGCACCTCCGTGAAGTCGAGATACTCGCCCGACCGGAAGCGGCCCGCCGCGAAGACACCGTTCAGGGAGCCGCGTTCGAGAGCGACGGCCTCGGTGGCGCGGGCCAGCGCCTGCAAGGCCTGCACACCCTCCGCGATGCGGCGGTCCCCGGCCGGCATGCCGGCCGACTCCGCGTCGATCAGGGCGGTGACGGCCTTGGTGTAGAAGGTCAGCGTGTCCGCGCGGTCGGCGGTGCCGGTGTCGACCTGGGTACGGGTGGCGGTGAGGCCGACGAGAGGGTTCCGGGCGGCGTCGAGCGCGGAGGCGGCGGTCCTGGACAGCTCGCCGCTCGCGTCCGAGAGCGCCGCCGTCAGCTGCGCGCGGGCGTCGTCCGTACGGTCCCGCTGCGCCCCTACGTCGTCCCGGTACTCCTTGGCGCCCCCCAACAAGCCATTGGTGAGGCCCCGTTCACGCTGCAACTCCTGTACGAGATCCTGCACCCGCAGCAGTACCCCGACCTGGGCCTCGGTCTCGCTCGCAGCGGACCAGTCATCGGCCCTGTCGGCGACACCCAGCCCGGTCAGGGCGAGCAGTAAACACGTCGGCACGGCGAGGACCACGGCCATACGGCCACGGATGGAGCCCCAGCCGGGGACGCGGACGGACTGGTCAGGTCGGTGGATTCGGTTCCCCCTCATGTCCAGCGAGGCTAGGGACGGGTCGGTCAGGGTGCGATGTCCGATCCGTAAGACGTCGGTTCACAGGTGCTCACGTGGTGGAGGGCGTGGCTGTGAGGGGGCCGGTGCTCGCTTCGTGAGACGGGGGGTGTTGTGCTGTCAGTTGCCGACCTACCGTTCGGTCATGACTCAGCCCGCAGCCGCCTACGAACTCGCCCAGGTCAACATCGCCCGGCTCAAAGCTCCGCTGGACTCCCCTCAGTTGAAGGACTTCGTCGAGGCCCTCGACCCCGTGAACGCCGTCGCGGACTCCTCGGACGGGTTCGTCTGGCGCCTGCTGGGCGACTCCGGCAACGCGACGGACGTCCGCGTCCTCGGCGACGACTGGCTGATCATCAACATGTCCACGTGGCGCGACACGGACGCCCTGACGGCGTTCATGTACCAAGGGCAGCACCGGGAGTTGCTGGCCCGGCGTCGCGAGTGGTTCGAGCGCCTGGAGGAGGCCGTGACCACGCTGTGGTGGGTGCCGGCGGGTCACCGTCCGACGGTGGCGGAGGCGGAGGCCCGCCTGCTCCATCTGCGCGAACACGGGCCTACGGAGTATGCGTTCACTTTGCGGACGGCGTTTCCTGCGGGGGGTTAGGGGGTTGTTTTCGCCCCCCTCTACGCACCCCCAGGCACAGCCTCCCGGCGCCGCAGCCACTCCTCCGGGACGTCCCCGACACCCGTACGCGCGGACACGATGCCACCAGTGATCGCGCACGTGGTGTCGACGTCGCCGAAACCCTCGGCCGTGCTCCAGAGGGCGGCGGCGAGGTCGCCGGCGTGGCGGGCAGCGCACCAGACGGCGAAGGGGACGGTGTCGTCGGCCCGGACGCGCTGGCCGTTGCCGAGTACGTCGGACGCCTTCCAGGGTTCGGTGGAGAAGGGGAGGCGGGCCGCCCGGAGGAGACCGTCACGGACCGCGCTCGCCGGCGTCGCGGACGCGACGGCGTCGAGGTCCAGTTCACCCCGCGCCGACAGCGCGGCCGCCGTGGCCACCGCGATCGCACCCGCGATCCCCTCCGGGTGGGCATGGGTCACCGCCGCCGACAGCGCCGCCTGCTCGGCCACGAGCGGCAGGCTGTCCTGGAACCACGCCCCCAGCGGCGCGACCCGCATCGCCGCGCCATTGCCGAGACTGCCCTCACCGCCGAAGAGCCCCTGCGTCAACTCCGGCCACCGGTCGGGCTCCTGGAGCAGACGCGGGAGCAGTTCGTGCATGCCGTAGCCGTAACCCCGGGCCGGATCCGCGTCGTAGCCGAGCGCGAAGGCCTGCGCCAGCTCCGTCTGCCGGATCTCGCCGTACTCGTCGAGGACCCGGAGCACCCCGAGCGCCATCGCCGTGTCGTCGGTCCAGTGCCACTCCGGTTCCTCGGGGGTACGCCGGGCGCGGATCTCCTCGTATGCCTGGAGGCGGTCCCGGAACAGCGGGAACCAGCGCTCGCCGAAGGCGTCGCCGAGGGCCAGGCCTTCGAGGCTGCGGCGGGCGGCGGCTCGGTGTGCGGGTGAGCGTGTCGGCTCGGTCATGGGTGCGATCATGCCTGGCGGCAGGGTGCGCTGTGTAGGTGTTTTTAGCGGGTTCGGCCGGTTCGGCGGGATCGGCGGGTTCAGCCGGTTCAGCGGGTTCAGCCGGTTCAGCGGGTTCGGCGAGCTGGCGGGCTCGGCGGTTTAGGGGTTCTCGCCCTGGTCGATCATTTCCTCGACCTCCGCCACGCGTTCCTTCTCTTCCGTCGCGAATCGTTCCGCGTCCAGGCGGTCGGCGATCTCTTCGTCCTGCGCCATCAGGAGGTCCAGGTTCGAGTTGCCCATGTCGAACACGCCCATGTCGACGTACGCCTGCTGCAGGCGTTTGCCCCAGAGGCCGATGTCCTTGACGCAGGGGACGATGCGACTGAAGAGCAACTGGCGGAACAGGTGCAGGAATTCGGAGTTCTCGCTGTACTCCTCGGCCTCGGATGTGGGGATGCCGAAGTTTTCCAGGACCTCTATGCCGCGCAGGCGGTCCCGCATCAAGTAGCAGCCCTCGATGACGAATTCCTCGCGTTCGCGGAGTTCGGCGTCCGAGAGTTGTTTGTAGTAGTCACGCAGGGCCATGCGGCCGAAGGCGACGTGGCGGGCCTCGTCCTGCATGACGTACGCGAGGATCTGTTTCGGGAGGGGCTTGTCGGTGGTGTCCCGGATCATTCCGAAGGCCGCCAGGGCCAGGCCCTCGATCAGGACCTGCATGCCGAGGTAGGGCATGTCCCAGCGGGAGTCGCGGAGGGTGTCGCCGAGGAGGGACTGGAGATTGTCGTTGATCGGGTAGAGCATTCCGATCTTCTCGTGCAGGAAGCGGGCGTAGATCTCCGCGTGGCGGGCCTCGTCCATGGTCTGGGTCGCTGAATAGAACTTGGCGTCGAGATCGGGGACCGATTCGACGATGCGCGCCGCGCAGACCATGGCCCCTTGTTCGCCGTGCAGGAACTGGCTGAACTGCCAGGAGGCGTAGTGCTTGCGCAGCTCGCCCTTGTCGCGGTCGGTCATCTTCGCCCAGTACGGGGTGCCGTAGAGGGTCATCGCCTCATCGGGCGTGCCGAGGGGGTCGTGGGGGTCGACTTCGAGGTTCCAGTCGATTCTCTTCTGGCCGTCCCACTGCTTGTCCTTGCCCTTCTGATACAGGGCGAGAAGGCGGTCGCGGCCGTCGTCGTACTCCCAGCTGAAGCGTGCCGCCCCGGAGGCCGGTACCTGCCAGAGGGGGTCTCCCGAATCCTTGGCGTACAGCTCATGCGTCGGCATACATCGCAGGCTCACACGGGCTAGACCCGTCGTCAACAAGTCGCGCGCAAGGGATTGACGGGCTTGCTGACAAGCAGTCTCATAAGACGTGACCGCCGGTAACCCCTGCAGATCCCGTACGACGAGGTGGGAACAGCCATGACGACCGTGACGGAAGCCGATGTGCTGAGGGATGCGCTCGGCCTGCTCAAGGACCGGGAGCAGGTGGCCGAGCGGCTGCTCGACTCTTCCGCCAAGCACTCCTTCGACCCCGACAAGGAGCTGGACTGGGACGCGCCCTTCGAGGAGGGGAAGTGGTTCTGGCCGCCGGAGCTGGTGTCGCTGTTCGACACCCCGCTGTGGCGGAAGATGAGCGAGGAACAGCGGATCGCGTTGTCTCAGCATGAGGCCGCTGCGCTGGCGTCCCTGGGGATCTGGTTCGAGATCATTCTGATGCAGCTGCTGGTGCGGCACATCTACGACAAGGCGGCGACGAGTGCGCATGTGCGGTACGCGCTGACCGAGATCGAGGACGAGTGCCGGCACTCGAAGATGTTCGCGCGGTTGATCTCGCGCGGTGGGACGCCGTACTACCCGGTGAGCCGCGCGCATCTGAATCTCGGGCGGATCTTCAAGACCATCTCGACCACGCCGGGGTCCTTCACCGCGACGCTGCTCGGTGAGGAGATCCTCGACTGGATGCAGCGGCTGACGTTCCCGGACGAGCGGGTGCAGACGCTCATACGGGGGGTCACGCGTATCCATGTGGTGGAGGAGGCGCGGCATGTGCGGTACGCGCGGGAGGAGTTGCGGCGGCAGATGGTCACCGCTCCTCGCTGGTCGCAGGAGTTCACCCGGGTCACCTCCGGTGAGTTCGCACGCGTCTTCTCCGTCGCGTTCATCAATCCCGAGGTCTATACGAACGTCGGCCTCGACAAGCGTGAGGCGATGGCGCAGGTGAAGGCGAGTGCGCATCGGCGGGATGTGATGCAGACCGGCGCGAAGCGGTTGACGGACTTCCTGGACGAGATCGGGGTGTTGCGGGGGGCTGGGCGGCGGCTGTGGAAGTCGTCGGGGCTGCTGGCCTGAGCCTCCGGGGGCGCGGGTCGCCTGCCGTTCGGTGGTGGGTCGGGGCCGCGCCGGTACATCCGCCCGCATCCGAACGGATCGGCTGTGGGTGAGAAGGGTGCTGTCTTTTTTGGATCCGTTCGGCTGCGGGCATTTGATGTACCGGCACGGCCCCTTCCGTGCGTCGGCGGCTGCGGGGGCGCGGGGGCTGGGGCGTCAGTCCCGGCACGGCCCCTTCCGTGCGTCGGCGGCTGCGGGGGCGCGGGGGCTGGGGCGTCAGTCCCGGCACGGCCCCTTCCGTGCGCCGGCGGCTGCGGGGGCGCGGGGGGGGCTTGCGGCGGTGGCTGCGAGTGTGGGCGCGTGGGAGCCTGCAGCGGCGGGTGCGGGTGCGCGGGGGCTTGTGCCGTGTCCCGTTACGCTGCCCGACATGACCTCGCAGGCTCCCACCCCCGCTTACCGCCGATTGAGTGTTGAGGAGCGGCGCTCGCAGCTGCTCGAGGCGGCGTTGTCCCTTTTCGCGCAGCGGGCGCCGGAGGAGGTCTCGCTCGATGATGTGGCGGAGGCGGCCGGGGTGTCGCGGCCGCTGGTGTACCGGTACTTTCCGGGCGGGAAGCAGCAGTTGTACGAGGCCGCGTTGAGGTCTGCCGCGGAGGAGCTGGAGCACTGTTTCGCAGAGCCTCCCGAGGGGCCGCTCACCCAGCGGCTGTCGCGGGCCCTTGATCGGTATCTCGCGTTCGTGGACCAGCACGACGCCGGGTTCAGTGCGCTGCTGCAGGGGGGCAGTGTCGTCGAGACGTCCCGGACGACGGCCATAGTGGACGGGGTACGGCGGGCCGCCGCCGAGCACATCCTCGATCATCTGTCCGTGCGGGATCCGGGCCTGAAGCTGCGGATGACCGTGCGGATGTGGATCACCGCCGTGGAAGCCGCCTCGCTCATCTGGCTGGACGAGGGCAAGCAGCCGCCGCTGGAAGAGGTGCGGGACTGGCTTGTGGAGCAGTTCGTGGTGGCGGTCATGGCTACCGCGGGGCGGGACGCGCAGACCGCCGGAGTGGTGAAGGCCGCGCTCGCGCTGGAGACGGCCGACGGGGCCGTGGGGACGCTGGCCCGGCGGGTGCTGCCGGTGATCGGGGACGCCGCGCACCTGCTCTGACGGCGGTGTTTGTGACACTGGGTGTGTGAAGCGCGAAGAAACTACCTTTGTCGGCGGCCCTCTGGACGGGCGTGTGCTGCCCGTTCTGCTCGGGCTCACCGGACATCCGCCGAAGACCTACAAGGTTCCGGTGCCGGACGCGGACGGCGGGCCGCCCACCGTGCTCGTCTATCGGCGCGTCCAGGCCCGCCGCAGCGTGGGGGTCCCCCCGCGCGAGCGAAGCCGAGCGTGGGGGAAGCTCGGGCTGCATCAGGGGTGGCAGTACGAGTACGACCCCGAGGGGAAGCCGGGGCGGGGGCTGAGGTGGCCCTGGTCCAAGCCCGACGCCACGCCGGGCACCAACGCCGACGAGTGACCTTCTTGGGCCGAACCGATCAAGCCTGCGCGCGCTCGGGATGCGCCCGCCCCATCCTGCCGGTGCGAGGTGGACGGACCACCTCCGCACCGGAGGTGACGACGTGTCAGGGAACCTTCTGCGTCTGGTCTGTACGGCGGCGGTGGCGGCCGGGGCCATGCTCGCGCCCGCGCCCGCGCTGGCCGTCCCTGTTCCGGGACAAGAGAGGGATGCGGCCGTCCGCGAGCCCAAACAGCGGTCCGTCACCCAGTTGCTGACGGACCTTCAGCGCCTGTACCGGGACGCCGAGCGCGCCACCGAGACGTACAACGCGACGGCGGAGAAGCTGAAGAAGCAGCGGGGCGAGGTCGCCCGGCTCGACGGCAGCCTCGCCAAGGCGCGTCTCTCGCTGCGCGACAGCCGCAGCGCCGCGGGGCGGCTCGCCCGGCAGCAGTACCAGAGCAGCGGCGAGATCTCGTCGTATGTGCGGCTGCTGCTCGCCCGCGATCCGCAGCACGCCCTCGACCAGGGGCATGTGATCCGGCAGCTGTCGCTGGAGCGGGCCGAGACCGTGCAGCGGGTGGTCGGGAGCGAGAAGAAGATCGACGTGCTGGCGCGTGCGGCCCGGAAGGCGCTGGACGGGCAACTCACCCTCGCCGAGCGGCAGAAGAAGGCGCGAGACGATGTGCGCGGGCGGTTGAAAGGGGCCGAGGAGCTGCTCGCCTCGCTGACCGTCGACCAGCTTGCCGAGCTGGACAAGTTCGAGAAGTCGGGGGCTGCCAAGGCACAGAAGAGGTTCATGGCCTCGGGGGCGCTGAGTGATGAGCGGCCGCCGTCGCGGGAGGGCGAGAAGGCGCTGCGGTACGCCGTGAGGCAGATCGGGAAGCCGTACGAGTGGGGCGCCGAGGGGCCGAAGGCGTACGACTGTTCGGGGCTGACCTCGCGGGCCTGGGATCGCGCCGGGCAGCCCATCCCCCGGACCAGCCAGGAGCAGTGGGCCCGGCTCCCGAGGATTCCGCTGAGCGAGCTGCGCCCCGGCGACCTGGTGATCTACTTCCCCGAGGCCACGCACGTCGCCCTGTATGTCGGCGACGGAATGGTGGTGCAGGCGCCGAGGCCCGGGACGAAGATCAAGGTCTCACCCATCGCCGCCAACCCGCTGCTGGGCGCGGTGCGACCGGATCCCGCCGGGGAGCCCCTGCGGCAGTACACACCGCCGAAGCTCCCCAAGAAGGCCACGGCTGGATCGAACGCGGGCTACAGCGCCCGGTAAGGGGCACGGGGCTGTGACATCATGCGGCTCCGCCGCGTGGGCACGACCAGCCACAGACGATCCGGCAATCTCATGGGCTCGAATGCCTTCGATATCCCAATGCACACCATGCATCGCTTCCCGCTACCCCGGGGTACGTTTAGACGGTTTCACCGCCGAAGGCGTCAGCCAGGTCCCTGGGTTCTCGACGGAGCTGATGATTCAGCTCGTGACGACGGATCGAAGACTGCCGGTACACCTCTTTTGCGCGCGCGCATAATGTTGCCGAGTGGACGGTGCTCCTCCGTGACGCGCCAAGGCGTTGTCGAGATGGCATCCATCTGCTCCTCCAGGTGGCGCCGTCCACGCCGAGCGCGGCGCGGAACGCGCCCCGGCTCCCAGCCGACATCAAGGTGAAGGCGATGGTCAGGTCGCGGGCCGGGTCGCCGACGCCGAGCCCGCCGAAATCGATGACCGCGCTGAGGCGGCCGTCCACGGTCAGCAG
This sequence comes from Streptomyces sp. NPDC029292, assembly GCF_055569295.1. Lineage (NCBI taxonomy): Bacteria > Bacillati > Actinomycetota > Actinomycetes > Kitasatosporales > Streptomycetaceae > Streptomyces > Streptomyces sp. NPDC029292. The sequence goes on along the minus strand of NZ_JBVHXR010000002.1, from coordinate 708,353 downwards.
GTTGCCGGTGTGGAAGTCGCCGTGGAACCAGACCGGCGGGCGATCCCCTCCGGGGGCGCTCAGCGCCGCGTCCCACAGTTCCCTGGCCGTGCCGTGGACGGATGCGCCGGCCGCGTCCGGGCCCTCGTCGGCAGCGGTGGCGGGCATTGTGCCGGGCGCGGGGAGACGGGTGAAGCGTGCGCCGTCGCCGTCGACCGTGAGGCTCCAGGAGTGGCCCTCGGTGGCGTGGAAGTCGAAGGCAGTGGGCTTGTGCGGCCAGGCGCTCGGCGTTGCGCAGCAGGTGGACAGAAACTCCTCGACACCGTCGAGTGCCACCTCGTCCGGCAGTGGCTGCTGGGCACCCACGGTGACCTGAGCGTCGTAGGTGTGCACCGCGATCTCCCGAGGGGCATCCTCGCTGTACAGCGGGGATGCCCCTCTCGTGCAATACGGCGGACACGGGCCGTCTGTGGGCCGTCGGAGGGGGACCTACAACGACCCACAACGACCAAGGACGAACCCCGGACTGCTGGTCAGGAGCCCGTCAGGCTCCCGCGACCGAGGCCAGATAGGCGGAAGCCTTCTCCGGCTCATAGAAGAAGTTCTCGAAGTCCGCCGGGTCGTCAAAGCCGTTGACGAAACGGGTGGCCACCGGCGGAAGCTGGCCGGCGGCGCCGATGAGGTTCAGGACATGCTCCGGCGGAACGCCCAGCATGGCGTTGGTCCACTTCGTCACGTGCTGGGCGGTGTCCCAGTAGCGGTCGAACGTGGACTGCATCCACTCCTCGTCGAAGGGCTTGTCGCCCTGGTCGAGGATCGAGGCGAGGTACGCCGCCGCGCACTTGGACGCCGAGTTGGAGCCCTGCCCGGTGATCGGGTCGTTCGCCACGACCACGTCCGCGACGCCGAGGACCAGGCCCCCGCCGGGGAGGCGGCCGATCGGGTTGCGGACGGTGGGGGCGTAACGGCCGGACAGCGTTCCGTTCGCATCGGTCAGTTCCACGTTCGTGGCCCGCGCGTACTCCCACGGCGTGAACCGCTCCATGAGTTCCAGGGTCAGGGAGAGGTGTTCGGCAGGGTCCTTGACGCCGTTGAAGACGTCGAGCGGGCCGCCGGGTATGCCCTCCCAGAAGAGGATGTCGGCGCGGCCGGAGGTGGTGAGGGTCGGCATGATGAAGAGTTCGCCGACGCCGGGGACCAGGTTGCAGCGGACCGCGTCGAAGTCCGGGTGCTCGGGGCGGGGGCCCAGACCGTGGACGTAGGAGACCGCCAGCGCGCGCTGCGGCTCGGTGTACGGGGACCTCTCCGGGTCGCGGGCGAACATCGACACCAGCTCGCCCTTGCCCGCCGACACCAGCACCAGGTCGTACGTACGGGAGAAGTAGTCGAGGTCGGAGACCGCGGCGCCGTGGATCACCAGCTGGCCGCCGCGCTGCGCGAACGTCTCCATCCAGCCGGCCATCTTCACCCGCTGGTCGACCGACTGCGCGTACCCGTCGAGCTTGCCCACCCAGTCGATCGCGCGCTGCGAGGGACCCGGGTCGAACGAACCGGGGGCCGCGACCGAGATGCCGACTCCTTCGATCTTCGGGGCCTGGGACTCCCAGAAGTTCAGCTGGAGATCGCGCTCGTGCTGGAGTGCCGTGTCGAACATGCACTGTGTCGACATGACACGGCCGGTGCGGATCTCGTCCGCCGTCCGGTTCGACATCAGGGTGACCTCGTACCCGTGCGACTGGAGTCCGAGGGCGAGCTGGAGTCCGGACTGGCCGGCTCCGACGACGAGTATCTTCCGCATGCGGGTCCTCACTCTGGGTACGTCTTATTCGGGGCTCACGTCGAGCGCGTGCCCCACCAGCGCGAGCAGGGTCTCGACGACCGAGATCCGGCGGCGCGCGTCCATGATCATGACAGGTATGTGTGCGGGCACCGTGAGGGCCTCGCGCACGTCCGCGGGCTCGAACCGCTCGCTGCCGTCGAAGTGGTTGACGGCGACGACGTACGGCAGTCCGCAGCTCTCGAAGTAGTCGAGCGCCGGGAAGCAGTCCGACAGGCGGCGGGTGTCCGCGAGGACGACAGCACCGATCGCGCCGCGCACCAGGTCGTCCCACATGAACCAGAACCGCTGCTGGCCCGGCGTGCCGAAGAGGTAGAGCACCAGGTCGTCGTCGAGCGTGATGCGGCCGAAGTCCATGGCCACGGTGGTGGTCAGCTTGTCCGGTGTGCCGGTGAGGTCGTCGGTGTCCTCGCTGGCCCGGGTCATCAGCGCCTCCGTCTGGAGGGGCGTGATCTCGGAGACCGCGGTGACCAGCGTGGTCTTGCCGACGCCGAAGCCGCCCGCCACCACGATCTTCGTGGCGATGGGAGCGCGGGTGCGGTCCGTCTGCCAGGCCTGGATGTTCTCGTCCGCCTCGGGGGGCGGCACGGGAACGCCGGTGGGGAGGGCGGCTGTCGAGGCGCCCTCGGAGGCGAAGGTTCTTGGCGCGCCCTCAGAGACGACGGAGTCCACTCAGCACCCTTTCCAGCAGAGCGCGGTCCGGCTGTCCCGGGCCGTGACCGGTTCCGTATACACGTATCTTTCCCTGGTCCGCCAGGTCGCTCAGGAGCACGCGGACCACGCCGAGCGGCATCCTGAGGAGGGCGGCTATTTCGGCCACCGTGCGCATCCGGCGGCAGAGTTCGACGATGGCCCGCATCTCGGGCATCACCCGGGTGGCGAGCGAGCCGTTGGTCAGCTCCTTGCGCTCCTCGGGGGCTTCGATCGCCGCCACGAACGTCTCGACGAGCAGGACGTGCCCGAAGCGGGTGCGCCCGCCGGTGAGCGAGTAGGGGCGTACCCGGGCGGGTTTGCGGTCGCCGCCGCGGACCGGGAGCTTGCCGGGCGTACTCATCGGGCACTCCCCATCGACTCGGCTTCCAACGATTTTCGGAGCTCACTGCGGAGTTCGGGGGTCAGCACGTGTCCGGCGCGGCCCACGAAGAGCGCCATGTGGTACGCCACCACGCTCATGTCGCAGTCCGGGGAGCCGTGCACACCGAGCAGCGAGCCGTCGCTGATCGACATGACGAAGAGGCTGCCCTCCTCCATCGCGACCATCGTCTGCTTGACGTTGCCGCCGTCCATCAGCTTGGCGGCGCCGATGGTGAGGCTGCCGATGCCGGAGACGATGGTGGCGAGGTCCGCGGCGGAACCCTTGGGTCCCGTGGGGCGGTCCGTCTCGGCCGTCCGCACTTCCGCGTTTCTCCCGGGGTCGGAGGAGAGCAGCAGCAGACCGTCGGAGGAGACGACCGCGACCGACAGGAGGCCCGGCACCTCCTCGACGAGGTTCGTCAGCAGCCAGTGCAGATTGCGGGCTTCACTGCTCAGACCGAAGGTACTGGGCGCGGTCAACTGCTTGCCTCCTCGACGGTGCCCCCCGATGCTTCAACGTCCTGTGCCACGGGCGCGTGCGGCTCCGCCCGGTTGGCGGGTGCGGTGTGCTCCGCCGTCTTTTCGGCGATCTCCACCTCCACGTCGCGGCGGCCCTCCTTCGCGCCCTGGTGGAAACCGCCGAGCCTGCGGCGCAGGGCCTCGGCGTCCACGCCACCCGTGCGCGGCCTGGGGGCCGGCACGGGTGCGGAGATCTTCGGCGTCCGCTTGGGCAGGCCCTTGTCGGTGAGCCGCGGGCGCTCGTCCGGGACTCGTTCGTGGGTGTCGGGGCTGATGGCGTAGGGGTCGGTGCTGGTCTGGGCGGGGAGGGTGACCTCCGGGGTGGGGTGGGGCGCGGGGGCCGCCCCGGGTGTCGCGCGTACGACTGCCTCGGCCGGACCGGCGGTCGTGCCCCGGGCGGCTGCCCCGGCCTCGGAGACGTCCTCGGCTGCGTCGGCCGCGCCGGCTGTCCCGGGTGCCACCGCCTCGGAGGACCGCCCGGCCGAGAAGGCCGCCCCGGCAAGGTCAGCTGCCACGGCCTCGGGGGCCGCCTCGGCTGCGCCGGGCTCGTCCGCCGGGAGCGCCTCGCCTCCGCCGGGCTCGTCCGCCGGGAGCACCGGCGCCATGAGCTCCATCGTCGTCTCGGGCGACGGCTCCGTCGTCCTCTCGGGCGAGGGCACCATCACCGTCTCGGGCGTCGGCTCGGGGGGAGCTTCCGGCGTCGGCTCGGGAGTCGCCACCGGCGTCGGCTCGGGAATCACTTCCAGCGTCGGCTCGGGCGCCGTCTCGGGCTCGGACTCGGGCGCCCCGCGTACCGTCTCCTCCGCGGCAGCATCCCGTACGGCCTCCTCGGCCGCCGCGATCAGCGGGTCCTCGTCCCCTGCGGGGGCCGACGCCGTGAGGGCCGAACGGCCGCGGAGGACATTGGAGTTGACCTCCGCGTCCGCGCCGGGAAGGGACGCCGAGAGCGCGCCGCCGGCGGCGGCTCGTGTGGTCATGGGGACGGTGTCGGCGGGCGCCGCGGCGAGCATCCCCTTCGGGAGGACGACGACGGCCGCGACGCCGCCCTGCTTCTGCTCGCGCAGCTGCACGCGAACGCCGTGCCGGTGGGCGAGGCGGGCCACCACGTACAGGCCGAGCCCGAGTCCCTCGCCGCTCTCCTGGTCGTACGCGTCCTCCGGGTCGAAGTCGGCGAGCCTGGAGTTGAGCTGGCTCATCCGCTCGCCGGTCATGCCGATGCCCTCGTCCTGCACGGAGAGCATCACCTCGCCGCTCTCCAGGAGCCAGCCGGAGACCTCGACGGCCATGTCGGGCGGCGAGAACGACGAGGCGTTCTCCAGGAGTTCGGCCACGAGATGGCTGATGTCGTCGGCGGCGAAGCCCGCGAGGTGCGCGTGCGGCGGCAGCACGGCGATGCGGACCCGCTCGTACCGCTCGATCTCGCTGACCGCGGCCCGTACGACGTCGACGAGCGGGACGGGCACCGCGTGGTGCTGCACGTGCTCGGCGCCCGCGAGGACGAGCAGGTTCTCGCTGTGGCGCCGCATGACGGTCGCGAAGTGGTCGAGCTTGAAGAGGGTGGCGAGGCGGTCCGCGTCCTGCTCGCGCTCCTCCAGGCCCTCGATGACGCCGAGCTGCCGCTCGACCAGACCGAGGGTGCGCAGCGCCAGGTTGACGAAGGTGCCGTGGATGGTGCCGCGCACCTGCTCCAGGTGGGCGGCGGCCTCGGCGAGTTCGGCGCGCAGCTTGTCGCGCTCGTCGGCCATCAGCTGGCGCTGGCCGATGAGGTGCTTGCGGTCGCCTTCGAGGGTCGCGAGCCGCTCGTGGAGCGCGGCGGCGTGCGCGTGCAGCGCGTTGACGGAGCGGACGACCTGGGCGAACTCGTCGTCGCGACCGGTGAACTTGACCGGCTCCTCGGCGCCCGGGTCGGCGGCGAGACGGGCGGAGCCCAGGCGCAGCACGGCCAGCGGGCGGGTGAGGCTGCGGGCCATGGCCATCGAGACGCCGACCGCGACGAGCAGCAGCGTGCCGATGAGGGCGATCCGGATCTCCAGCGCGGTGACGTCGTCGTCCCGCAGCGCCTCGAGGTCCTTGGTGCGGTGGTCGTTGAGGGAGGCCTCGGCCCCGCGCATCAGCTCGACACGGGCCGACAGGGCGGCGTCCAGCTTCTTGGTGCTGGTGTCGAGTTCGGTGGCGGAGAGCGTCGGCTGGTCGGTCAGGCCCGCGAGGTACTTGTCGGCGGTGGTGACATCGGGCCCGGTGACCGTGGAGTCGTACGAGGCCACGGCGGTCTTGGGTGCCGTCTCGCGGAAGTCGGCGACGGCCGCGTCCGAGCGGAGGCGGGCCTGCTGGGCGGCGGCGCTGAGCGCGTCGCGCTGCTTGGTGTCGGCGGCCGACGAGGTGCTGGTGGTGGTCGCGAGCCCGGTGATCGGGTTGATGACGGTCTGGGTGGTGCGCGGGATGCTGAGGGCCGCGAGGAGCAGGCCGCGGGCGGCGGCGGACTGCTGGACGGCGGAGTCCAGCTCGGCGAGGGCGTGCGCGCCGGAGCCCGCGCGGGGCGGCAGCTGCTCGGCCAGGTCCTCGGCGAGGGCGTGGAGTTCGGTGATGGCGGCGGAGTACGCCTGATGCGCTTCGAGAGCGGTGCTCTTTCCGGTGAGCGCCGCTCTGCGCAGGGAGGCGATGCCGTCGAGGTCCTTGAGCAGCGTGGCGGGGGCGTCCTCGTCGGCCCGCAGCTCCTCGACCTGCCGGTCGACTCGGGCGCTGCGCTGCTCGGAGGGCGCCTTGGCCTTGGGCCGCCCGGCGGCGACGTACGACGTCACCTCGTCGCGCTCGTCGGCCAGCGAGTGCGCGAGGGTCAGCGCCTGCTGGGTCCGCTGCGCGAGCGTCACCAGGTTCTGGGAGTCGTTCAGTTGCCCGGAAGCGGCCATCATCGTGGGGGCTCCGGCGCCGGCTATGGCGGCCGCGACGACCGCCACGGCGACGATCAGCCGGTTGCGTACGTGGGCGGGGCGTCCCCTGCCCGCGGAGTCGGCGGCGTCGCCGGTGGCGCCGCCCCCGGTTGAGCTGGAGGCCGTCTGCTTGCCTGTGCGCCTCGGCCGCGTCTTCTGCACCGGTGCTCGCATTCCTGACTCGTGTACCCATGGGCCCGGGTGACGTCCTGTCAACTGGGGCGTCCGCCCGGTACGGTTCCCGACCCTCCCAGTGCCGGTGGGCAGTGGTCCCGCATGATCCGGCCCTCCACCCGAAGGAGTGAACCCCGGAGGGGAGTTGGCGGGCAAGTTCCTCTGGCGCGTGCGACGCCCCTGCGCGGCGGGCCGGTTGGACGTCGGCGACGCGCTTTGGCAGTATTCGCCGCCACGCTTGACCGGAGCCGATCATTCCATGCCAAACCCGGCGCCCGAGCCACTGGTCCGCACCCGTTCGGCAGCCATTGCCAGCCTTTCGTGGACCTTGTGAAGGGCTCGTGCAGACTGGCCCGATGCGCACTGAACTCGTCTCGGAGCCCGGCGACCCCGACCGCCCCAATGAGGACTTCGCATCGGTCGGACTTCCGGCCTCAGGACAGGGCGGTTCGCTCGTCGTCCTGGACGGAGTGACGCCCCCTCGGGGCGACGACGGCTGTCTGCATTCCGTTGCCTGGTTCTCCTCCCGGCTCGGCGGATCCCTGACCGAACTGTCCCTTTCCCGCCGGGATCTGACCCTCCCGGAGATCCTTTCGGACGCGATCGCGCGCACCGGCGAGGCGCACGCCGACACCTGTGACCTTTCTCACCCACGCACACCCCAGGCAACCGTGGTCCTCGCCCGGTGGTCCGAGGCCGAGGTCGAGTACCTGGTCCTCTCGGACTCGGCGCTGCTCCTCGAGTCCCCCGGCGGCACCGTGACACCGGTGCTGGACGACCGCCTTGCCCGGCTGCCCCGCACCTCCCTCGCCACGGACGCCATCGCCGACTCGACGGTCCGCAACAAGGAGGGGGGCTTCTTCACCGCCGCGGCGGACCCGTCGGTCGCGGCGCGCGCGGTGACCGGCGTGCGGGCGCGCTCCGAGGTCCGCGCACTCGCGGCTCTCACGGACGGTGCGACCCGCTGGGTGGAGAAGTTCCGGGAAGGCGACTGGAGCGACCTGTTCACCCTCGTACGGAAAGAGGGCTCCCAGGCCCTCGTCGACCGCGTACGCGCGCTGGAACGCGCCGACACGGAACGGGTGTATCTGCGGCGCAGCAAGACGCATGACGATGCGACGGTGGTTTACGTGGAGTGGTGAGCCCGTGAGCGCCTGAGGCCGTCAGCCCGCGAGGACACGAGGACGCGAAGCAGGCGCTCCGCCCGGCGCCTAGCGCTGCTCCATCCCGGTGTTCAGCTGATGCAGCAACCGCGCCAGTTCCGCGACCTCGCGCGGGTCCCACCCCTCCAGCTGCCGGACATAGCGCGCCCGCCGGGCCTCCCGGACCTTCCGGAAGCGGACCCGGCCCTCCTCCGTGAGGTGGACGAGCCAGGCGCGGCCGTCGGCGGGGTCGGGCTCGCGGGCGACGAGGCCGAGTTCCTCGAGGGCGCGGAGCTGGCGGGACATCGTGGCCTTGCCGACGCCGATGTAGGCGGCGAGTTCCGTGGCGCGCTGGCGGCCGCACTCCTCCAGACGGAAGAGGAGACCGTACGCGGAGGACTCCAGGTCGGGATGGACCTCGCGGGCCATCTCACCGGAGGAGGCGCGGGCGCGCCGCAGGAAAACGGTCAACTCGCGTTCCAGGGCCGGGAATTCCTGGTCCACACCACTTCCCGACGCCTCGGATTCGACACGCTGTCCGCCGCCGTTTCCGTTCTCGTGCACGTCAGCACCCCTGACCCGGTTTCCCGGTCCTGAAAGTTTCCGCCAATGGTCGCCATTGCCGCAGCTCCGCCAGTATTTCGCAGGAGTAGACCAACGGCAGCATCCAGGCCCCCTTCCCACGCCGTCGTCTACGTGCGTAGCTTCTTTACCAGGCAATCACTGGCATGCCCACGCCATCGACAAGTCGACGAGGACTTGACCCCCCACCCGGCAGGCGCACGCCGTCAGCGTTCCCCCCACCGAGCACCACCGTGCACCACCGATCTCTTCGGAGGCACGACATGCCCGTGCACAGACACAGACCCGGAACGGCCCGCCGCTCCCGCAAGCACTCACGGACGCGGCTTCCCGCGATCGGCATTCTCCTCGCAGCGTTCTCCCTCCTATTGGCCATTCCGGCCGCCCAAGCCGCCGACACCCCCGCCCGGGGCTCCGCCTACATGGGCATCGGCGTCGTGGCGCACGACGGCCAGGGCGGTACGCCGAACAGCGGTGACGCCACGCAGACGGAAGGCGTGGACGTCGCCAGTTACCAGGGCAACGTCGCCTGGTCGACCCTGTGGAGCAGCGGGGTCAAGTGGGCCTACACCAAGGCGACCGAGGGGACGTACTACACGAACCCCTACTTCGCCCAGCAGTACAACGGCTCGTACAACGTCGGCATGATCCGTGGCTCGTACCACTTCGCCACCCCCGACACGACGACCGGCGCCACCCAGGCGAACTACTTCGTCGACCACGGCGGCGGCTGGTCCGGCGACGGCAAGACGCTGCCCGGCGCGCTCGACATCGAGTGGAACCCGTACGGGGCCGCCTGCTACGGCAAGACGCAGAGCGCCATGGTCAGTTGGATCAGCAGCTTCCTCACCCAGTACAAGGCGCGGACCGGCCGCGACGCCGTGATCTACACGGCCACCAGCTGGTGGACCCAGTGCACCGGAAATTCCAGCGCCTTCGCCTCCACCAACCCGCTGTGGATCGCCCGGTACGCCTCCGACCCCGGCACGCTGCCGGCCGGCTGGTCCTACTACACGATGTGGCAGTACACGTCGTCCGGACCGACGGTGGGTGACCACAACAAGTTCAACGGGGCCCTCGACCGGGTCCAGGCGCTGGCCAACGGCTGAGATACCTCTGACGCACGGCTGACGTACGGCGAAGGCCCGGGCCTCCCTCACGGGACCCGGGCCTTCCCTATCCGGTCGCGTCCTCCCCCAGTGCTTAACGCCTGGGAGGTACCCCCATCGCCGCTACCGGAACCTCCGGCGTCGCGCCGTTCGTCGCCGGCGACAGCGCCAGCTCCAGGACCTGGCGGACGTCCGTGACGGCGTGGACGTCGAGCTTCTCCAGGACCTCGGCCGGGACATCGTCCAGGTCGGGCTCGTTGCGCTTCGGGATGATGACCGTCGTGACACCCGCGCGGTGCGCGGCGAGCAGCTTCTGCTTCACCCCGCCGATGGGCAGGACACGACCCGTCAGCGAGACCTCACCCGTCATCGCCACGTCCGTACGGACCAGGCGGCCGGACAGGAGCGAGGCCAGCGCCGTCGTCATGGTGACGCCCGCGCTCGGACCGTCCTTGGGAACGGCCCCCGCCGGGAAGTGGATGTGCACACCCCGGTCCTTCAGGTCGCCGACGGGCAGTTCGAGCTCCGCGCCGTGCGACCGCAGGAAGGAGAGGGCGATCTGTGCCGACTCCTTCATCACGTCACCCAGCTGACCGGTGAGGGTCAGACCGGCCGCGCCCGTCTCCGGGTCGGCCAGCGACGCCTCCACGTACAGCACGTCACCGCCCGCGCCCGTGACGGCCAGTCCGGTGGCGACACCGGGGACCGCCGTACGGCGCTCGGCCGGGTCCTGGGCGGACTCGGGCACGTGGTGCGGACGCCCGATGAGCGCGCGCAGATCGGCGTCGGTCACCGTGAACGGCAGCTTCCGCTCGCCCAGTTCGTGCTGAGCCGCGACCTTGCGCAGCAGTCGCGCGATCGACCGCTCCAGGTTGCGTACGCCCGCTTCCCGCGTGTACTCACCGGCGAGCTTGCGCAACGCGCTCTCGTCGAGGGTGACTTCGTCGCCCTGCAGCCCGGCCCGCTCCAACTGCCTCGCCAGCAGGTGGTCACGGGCGATGACGACCTTCTCGTCCTCGGTGTAGCCGTCCAGGCGGACCAGCTCCATACGGTCGAGCAGGGCCTCCGGGATGGCTTCGAGCACATTGGCCGTGGCCAGGAAGACGACGTCGCTGAGGTCGAGTTCGACCTCCAGGTAGTGGTCGCGGAAGGTGTGGTTCTGCGCGGGGTCGAGGACTTCGAGCAGGGCCGCGGCGGGGTCGCCTCGGAAGTCGGAGCCCACCTTGTCGATCTCGTCCAGCAGGACCACCGGGTTCATGGACCCGGCCTCCTTGATGGCTCGGACGATACGGCCGGGCAGCGCGCCGACGTACGTACGCCGGTGGCCGCGGATCTCGGCCTCGTCCCGTACGCCGCCGAGGGCGACGCGGACGAACTTACGGCCCATGGCGTGCGCGACGGACTCGCCGAGCGACGTCTTGCCGACACCGGGCGGGCCGACGAGCGCGAGCACAGCACCGCCGCGCCGTCCGCCGACCACGCCGAGCCCGCGCTCGGAACGCCGCTTGCGCACCGCGAGGTACTCGGTGATGCGCTCCTTCACGTCCTCCAGGCCGGCGTGCTCGGCGTCGAGGACGCCCTTGGCGCCCTGGATGTCGTACTCGTCCTCGGTCCGCTCGTTCCACGGCAGCTCAAGGACGGTGTCGAGCCAGGTCCGGATCCACGAACCCTCGGGCGACTGGTCGCTCGCCCGCTCGAGCTTCTCGACCTCCTTGAGCGCGGCCTCGCGGACCTTCTCGGGGAGGTCGGCGGCCTCGACACGGGCCCGGTAGTCGTCGGACTCGTCCTCGCCCTCTTCGCCCTTGAGGTCGCGCAGCTCCTTGCGCACGGCCTCCAGCTGGCGCCGCAGCAGGAACTCGCGCTGCTGTTTGTCGACGCCTTCCTGTACGTCCTTGGCGATGGACTCGGCGACATCCTGCTCGGCGAGGTGCTCGCGGAGCTGCTCGGTGGCGAGCTTCAGCCGGGCGACCGGGTCGGCGGTCTCCAGCAGCTCCACCTTCTGTTCAAGGGAGAGGAAGGGCGAGTACCCGGAATTGTCGGCAAGGGCGGAAACGTCATCAATCTGCTGTACGCGGTCCACGACCTGCCAGGCGGCGCGCTGGCGCAGCCAGCTGGTGGCGAGGGCCTTGTATTCCTTGACCAGGTCGGTGACCCGGCCGGGCAGCGGGTCCGGCACGGTCTCGTCGACCCGGGTGCCCTCCACCCACAGGGCGGCGCCGGGACCGGTCGTCCCCGCACCGACCTTCACGCGCCCGCGCCCGCGGATCAGCGCGCCCGGGTCGCCGTCGGCCAGGCGGCCGACCTGCTCGACGGTACCGAGCACACCCGTGCCCGCGTACGTCCCGTCGATGCGTGGCACCAGCAGTACCTGTGGCTTGCCCGGTGTCGAACGGGCGGCGGCCTGGGCGGCCTCCACCGCGGCGCGTACGTCGGTGTCGTTCAGGTCCAGCGGAACCACCATCCCGGGCAGCACGACCTCGTCGTCGAGCGGCAGCACGGGCAGGGTGAGCGGTGTGGAGGTGGCAGCCATGATCTCCCCTTCGGCAGTCAAGTTGAGCTATGCCGACTCAATGCATGTGAGCCTTCAATTGTTCCCCGGGCGTTGTTCGCTCTGAGCGATCGATCGCTCGCCGCTGGTCTTGTCCGAGGGGACACCTAAGGTCACGGGTATGCCCGAGCCCTCCTATCTGGCCGCGGTCCGCGACTCCTACGACACCGTCGCCGCCGACTACGTGACACACGTCCCGCGTCCGGCCGAGCTGGATCCGCTGACGCGCGCGATGCTCGTCGCCTTCGCCGAACTCGTGCGGGCCGCCGGCCGCGGCCCGGTCGCGGACCTCGGATGCGGGCCCGGCCTCGTGACGGCACACCTGACCACGCTGGGGCTGTCCGCCTTCGGCATCGACCTGTCGCCGAAGATGATCGAGCCGGCTCGGCGCATCCACCCGGACCTGCGGTTCACGGAGGGCTCGATGACCGCGCTGGACCTCGGGGACGACGAGCTCGGCGGCATCCTTGCCTGGTACTCCACCCACCACACGCCACCGGAGCAACTGCCGTTGGTGTTCGCCGAGTTCCACCGCACACTCGCACCCGGCGGCCACCTGCTGCTGGGAGGCCACGTCGGCGACGAGCACCTGCGTCCGGCGCAGGCGTACGGGCACCCGGTGTCCTACCGGTCCTACCTCCAGCCGCTACCCCGCATCGCCGAGCTACTGGGCGAAGCCGGACTCGTCGTCACCGCACGGCTGGAGCAGGAGCCGAGCGAGCGGGTGAAGAGACAGCACGCCTGCCTCCTGGCCCACAAACCCGAGCGGCCGTAATCCGGAATCCGGAAAGGGCCCGGACACCCTTGTGCCAATAATCGGTTGCCGCAGCTCACGTGACCCGTACCGTCTACTCAGTGACGGATACGAACACAAGCACGGACACCTTGCTCGCGGCCTACGACGAGCAGATGCGCGGCGCTCCTCCCACCCCGCCCACCGGGGTCACGTACGAGCAGGACGGGCCACTGCTGCGAATCGTCGGGCAGTCCCGCGGCTTCGTCAGCGGCAGGCGCGATCTGGGCGTGCGCGGGGCGGAACTCGATGAGCTGATCGCCCGGCAGTGCGCGTATTTCGCCGCGCGCGGCGAGGCGCTGGAGTGGAAGACACGTGAGCACGACCACCCGGCCGACCTCACCGACCGGCTGCGTGCCGCGGGCTTCGTTCCCGAGGAGCGGGAGACGGTGCTCATCGGGCGCGCCGAGGAGATGGCCGTACGGCAGCCTGCCCTGCCGGAGGGCGTCGTCGTGCGGCAGGTCACCGAGGACGCGGACATGCGCCGTATCGCCGCGATGGAGTCGACCGTCTGGGGAGACGACTGGAGCTGGCTCGCCGACGATCTGATCGGCCGGGTCGCCACCGCGCCGGACGAGATCGCCGTCTTCGTCGCCGAGGCGAACGGTGAGGTGGTCTGCGCGGCCTGGCTGGTCTTCCGCGCGGGCACCGAGTTCGCCAGTCAGTGGGGCGGCTCGACCCTGCCCGAGTGGCGGGGCCGCGGAATCTACCGCGCTCTGGTCGCCCGGCGCGCCGCCCTCGCCGTCGCCCGCGGCGTCCGCTTCCTCCACGTGGACGCCTCCGACGACAGCGCCCCCATCCTGCGCCGGCTGGGCTTCCACGCCGTCACCACCACGACGCCGTACGTCTGGTCGCCGTCGCAGGCCTGAGATTCCGCCGTCCAGTCATACCTGCACGCCCTGCGCTCCTTTCGGAACGGATGGGCTCTGCCGTACCCTCATCCCCGTAATACTCCTTTTTGCATAGTGACTATTACAGGGGGTCTCGATGGGCAAGCTCGTACGGGCCTGGGTCGACGGCTGGGTCGTCTCGCGCGGGGCGGCGGCGCCGGTCGTCGAACCGTGGGGGTACACGGTCGACGTGGGGCAGGCGCAGCAGGTCACACGGCATGTCTTCGGCGCGACCAATGACGAGGTCGACGAGACCACGGTCCGGAAGATCGCCGACGGGGTGACCGGGGCCGGGGTGTGGCTCAAGGTCTTCACCGAGCCGTCGACCGTGGCGAGCTGGCTCGGCGCGGGCTGGTGGCTCGACGAGGCCGCCCATCTGATGACAGTCCGCTTCTCCGATGTCCCGCAGTCGCCCGTCCCGGACGGTTACCGGCTGCGCGCCTGGTCGTGCGGCGGCGTCACCCGCGTCCTGATCGCGGCGCCGGACGGCTCGCTGGCGGCGCGCGGCCAGATCGCTCCGACCGGCGAGACGGCGGTCGTCGACCAGATCGAGACGGCCGCGGCACACCGTCGGCGGGGGCTCGGCCGCCTGGTCATGCACACCCTCACGCACGCCGCGCTCACTCAGGGCGCGGAGATCGGCGTCCTGGCGGGGACACCGGTCGGGCGGACGCTGTACGAGACTCTGGGGTGGCGCGCCATCGCACCGCTCACGAGCGCGAAGTTCACCGGCAGCGCCTGAACTCGACGAACCCCTGCCCCTCCCCCGGTGACTGCCACCGCTTCGCAAGGCCACCGCCACACGACCGCAACGCCATTCACAGGCAACGCCTTCAAACTGCAAGCTCATTCACAGCTTTCGGGGACGGCACGACGGGGGCGAGCGGGAACATGGGGAACGACATGGGCGAGGAGCGGCGGGGGCGGCCGGGGCGGCGTGCGGTGATCGCCGGGGCCGGGGCCGTGGTGGCGGCGGGCGTCGGCGCGGTGGTGGTCCGGGCGGCACAGGGTGAGGGCGAGGGCGGGGCCGAGACCACGGCACCGGTGGGGCGCACCGCGGCGCCGGTCGTCAGCCGGGCTCCCGCCACCGCACCGGGAGCGGGAGCCACCAGGCCGCCCGGGAAAGCCGGCGACCGCCCCAACATCCTCGTCGTCGTCACCGACGACCAGCCCAGGCAGACCGAGTGGGCCACCCCGAAGACCCTCGACTGGCTCGGCGAACACGGCGTGACCTTCGAGCGGGCGCACGCCACCACTCCCCTCTGTGCCCCCTCCCGCGCCTCGATCATGTCGGGCCGGTACGCCCACAACCACGGCGTTCTCGACACCCGCCACCCCACCCGCCTGGACCAGAACACCACCGTCCAGCGGCAGTTGCACCAGGCCGGATACCGCACGGGAATGTTCGGCAAGTACCTCAACTACTGGCACACCGGCGTCAACCCGCCGCACTTCGACGAGTGGCTGCTGCAGGAGCCGGTCCGGTACTACAACGGCCACTACAACGACAACGGGACCGTCCGGAACATCCCCGGGTACAACACCACCGTCATCAAGAACCGGACCCTCGCCTTCATGGAGCGCTCCCGCGGCGACGACCGGCCATGGTTCGCGTACGTCGCCACGCGGGCCGCCCACGAACTGAACGTCCCGGAGAAGAAGTACGCGGGGACCCGGGTGCCTGAGTGGGAAGGGCGGCCGTCGGTCTTCGAGAGCGACAAGGCCGACAAGCCGCCGTTCCTGCGCGGCGGTGCGGCCCAGCACTCGCTCGCCGACGGACAGGCCCTGCGGGCACGACAGTTGCGCACGCTGCTCTCCGTGGACGACGCGATGCGGGACTTCCGCGACAAGCTGCGCGCGCTCGGGCAGCTCGACAACACGCTCGTGCTGTTCACCAGCGACCACGGTCTCCTCTGGGGCGACCACGGCTGGCTGCGCAAGTCGGTGCCCTACCGGCCGAGTCTGGAGGTGCCCTTCTATCTGTCCTGGCCGGGCGGCGGGCTCGGGGCCCCCAAGGCCGACGACCGGCTCACCGCCCACATCGACATCGCGCCCACCCTCCTCGACGCGGCCGGGATCGAGGCGGACACCCCGCACGACGGGCACTCGCTGCTCGGCACGCACGACCGTGACCATCTGCTCGCCGAGTGGTGGTGGAACCGCCAGGACAAGCAGCCCATCCACAGCTGGGCCACGTACATCGGCAAGACCGAGCAGTACACGGAGTACTACCGCCTCCGCCTCGACAAGAACGGCCGCCTCCCCGGGGACACCAACAGCGGCGAGGTCCTCTTCCGTGAGTACTACGACCTGCTCCACGACCCGTACCAGCTCACGAACAAGCTCCATGGGGCGACCACCGCGCAGGAGCACCGGCTCGGAATCCCGGAACTGGCGCGCCGGCTGACGGCGGACCGGCGCGGCTGACCACAGGCGCGCGGACACGATCACGACGCACAACTGATCCAGGCCGTCGGGGCGGGCACCCGTACGCCCTGCACCGACTGCTCCTGTTCGACGAGCCGACGACCGGCCTCGACCCCCGTCAACGCGAGCGGTTCCACGCCCTCCTGCGCGACATCGGCCAGGAGACGACCGTGGTCGTGTCGACCCACCTCATGGAGGACATCACCGGCGCCTGCGACGACGTGACCGTACCGGTGTCCGGCCGGGTCCGCTTCCACGGACCGGTCGCCGGACTGGCGGCGGCCGGAGGCTACTCGGCGGTGGTGGGGAACGGCCGCGGCTGAGGGCCGGCGGCTCCCGCGGATCCTCCGCGCGCTCCCCGCCAGCGCCGCACCAGCGGCCAGGTCGAGACCCCGATCGCCAGGGACAGCAGGTGTCCCCAGTCCGTCATCGGGTCCGTGAATTCGATCAGGTCGGCGACGAGCGTCGTACCGAAGGCGATCAGAACCGGCCAGCGCAGCCACGGGGTCAGCAGTCCCGTGAGCGCGCCGACGCTCGCGGCGACACCGAAGCTGATGCCGTAGTCGAGGCGGTGCAGGGAGCTGTCGGGCAGCCGGCCCGCCAGCACCGAGAGGCCGACGGGCACTTCGGTGGCCAGGGTGGCGACCACATGCCCGAACAGGAAGACGCCCGCCGTCCGCAGACCGCCTGTCCGCCGCTCCAGCGCGGTGAGCACCAGCAGGAACCCGACCGCGTACGGCGAGGTGATCCCGCCCGCGATCCACAGCGCGCTGGCCAGCAGCGCCAGCACCGGGTTCTGCACGAGGTGGGCGACGTCCGTGCTGGATCCCTGATGCAGCGCGTGCACGACCGAGGGGTCCGCGCGGTCGGCGACGAGCGAGGTGACGGCGAGGACAGCCACGTAACCAAAGGTGAAGGGTGTCCCGGTCGGGGTGGGGAGCAGGCGCCAGGGGCGGAGGCCGCGGAGCCGGGCGAGGAGTGCGGACGCCGGGGCCGAGGGGGCGGGTACCGGGGCCGCCGGGGCGGAGGGGACGACGGTGACGAAGCCGCCGCGCTGCCGGGGCACCCCCTCCAGCAAGGGCGCACCCGTTTGCGGATCCATGAGCGCGGCGTCAGCCGGCTCGGGCGCACTCCGGTCCACGGTGAGGCGCTCCTTCCGTTACGCCCCACCCTTCGTGTCCCGGGCGTCGCTGTCTATGACCGACGCCACGCGAGAGGCGATTCACAGCAACCTGAGAGACGTGTACGGCATCCCGCCGCGCGTCAGTCGGTGCCGGCGGGCAACCCCGTGCCCGCGGTGGGGGGCGAGCGGAGCAGCCGGTCCAGGTACGCCCGCATACGGGCGGCCATGCCGACGCCCTGGGGGTCGAGCGCCCACTGGAGCCGGATCCTCGACACGACGCCCACGCTCGTGTGCGTCCATCTCGAACGGCCCGCCGTACTCCCCGAGATCGCCGGGAAGGCCGCCGCGCTGGTCGCCGACTACGGCGCGAGCGACGCGGCCCTGCTCGACATCGCCTTCGGGCGGGCGCGGGCCGAGGGGCGGCTGCCCTTCGAACTGCCGCGCTCAATAGAGGCGGTGGAGGCATCCCGGCCGGACGTGCCCCACGACACGGAGGACCCGGTGTTCCCGTAAGGGCACAGGCTCTGATCCGTCAATTCGGTCGCCCGTCCTGGTGAAACTGCCAGGATGGGGACCATGACTGCCTCGTACGACACCCCCGTAGTCATCGATCGCCGAGAGGGCCCGTACGGCGAGGTCGTGCTGCGGCGCCACGGCGCGCTGTTGCAGATCATCGCCAACGGGTGCTTCCTGATGGACACTTCCGACGGTCGCTCGGAGCGGCTGCTCGTCGACGCCGCGTACGACGCGCTGGACGGGCGGGCGGCGCCAAGCGTGCTGATCGGGGGCCTCGGCGTCGGTTTCTCGCTCGCCCACGCCGCCGCGGACCCGCGCTGGGGCCGGATCACGGTCGTCGAGCGCGAGCGGGCCATCATCGACTGGCATCTCGGCGGGCCGCTCGCCGAGCTCTCCGCGGGCGCGCTCGCCGATCCACGCACCGACATCGTCGGAGCCGATCTGGTCGCGTACGTCAATGAGACTTCCGCCACGTACGACGCGCTGTGCCTCGACATCGACAACGGGCCTGGCTGGACGGTCACCGAGGACAATCAGAGCCTGTACTCGAAGGCCGGACTGGCAAGCTGCGCAAGGGTATTGAGGCCCGGCGGGGTACTCGCGGTGTGGTCGGCGCAGCCCTCTCCGGAATTTGAAGGAACCTTGTGGAATGCCGGGTTCCAGCGGGTGCGTACCGAAGAGATCCCGGTTGCCCGGGGCGTTCCGGACGTCGTACATCTCGCAGTCAGGCCTGGATAGCCGAGCGATGGTGACTGCCCGTACTCTGCTTCCCTGACGCGGATCATTCAAGCGTCAAGCGCAGTCATGGGATCACCCCACGGATTCCGGAAAGCACACCTCAGGGGCGGGCGATGGAGCAGACACACACCTCCCACAACGGCACGGCGGCAACGCCGGGCGCTCAACGACGGGTCCTCGTGGTCGAGGACGACCCGACGATCGTCGACGCCATCGCGGCCCGCCTGCGTGCCGAGGGATTCCTGGTGCAAACCGCGGGCGACGGCCCTGCCGCCGTCGACACCGCCGAGGCCTGGCAGCCAGACCTGCTGATCCTCGACATCATGCTGCCCGGCTTCGACGGCCTGGAGGTCTGCCGCCGCGTGCAGGCCCAGCGCCCGGTGCCGGTGATGATGCTCACCGCGCGCGACGACGAGACCGACATGCTGGTCGGGCTCGGCGTCGGCGCCGACGACTACATGACCAAGCCGTTCTCGATGCGCGAGCTGGCCGCCCGCGTGCACGTCCTGCTGCGCCGGATGGAGCGGGCCGCGCTGGCCGCCGCGACGCCGCGCAGCGGGATCCTGCGCCTCGGCGAGCTGGAGATCGACCACGCGCAGCGCCGGGTGCGGGTGCGCTCGGAGGACGTGCACCTGACGCCCACCGAGTTCGACCTGCTGGTCTGCCTGGCGAACACCCCGCGCGCCGTGCTCTCGCGTGAGCAGCTGCTCGCCGAGGTGTGGGACTGGGCGGACGCCTCCGGCACCCGGACCGTCGACAGCCACATCAAGGCGCTGCGCCGGAAGATCGGCGCCGAGCGGATCCGCACGGTGCACGGCGTGGGTTACGCGCTGGAGACCCCGACGCCATGAGCGGCGGGCCGCCCGCACGGAGAAGCCCCGGGGAGCCCTGGGGCGGTGTACGCCCGTTCTCGATCAAGACCAAGCTGGGCGTGCTGGTCGTCATCTCGGTGCTGATCACCACCGGGCTGTCGATGATCGCGGTGCACACCAAGACGGAGCTGCGCTTCATCACGGTGTTCTCGATGATCGCCACACTGCTGATAACGCAGTTCGTGGCGCACTCGCTCACCGCGCCGCTCGACGAGATGAACGCGGTGGCCCGGTCCATCTCGCACGGCGACTACACGCGCCGGGTGCGCGAGAACCGCCGCGACGAGCTGGGCGACCTGGCCCAGACGATCAACGTCATGGCCGACGAGCTGGAGGCCCAGGAGCGCCAGCGCAAGGAACTCGTGGCGAATGTCTCGCACGAGCTGCGCACGCCGATCGCGGGCCTGCGCGCCGTGCTGGAGAACGTGGTCGACGGCGTTTCGGCCGCCGATCCGGAAACCATGCGTACGGCGCTGAAGCAGACGGAGCGGCTCGGGCGGCTGGTCGAGACGCTGCTGGACCTCTCGCGCCTCGACAACGGCGTCGTACCGCTCAAACAGCGCCGCTTCGAGGTGTGGCCGTACCTCTCGGGCGTGCTCAAGGAGGCCAACATGGTCGCCTCCGCGCGCGCGGGCATCGCGTCCGGCTCCGGCAGCCACACGCGTACGGACGTCCATCTGCACCTCGACGTGTCCCCGCCGGAGCTGACCGCGCACGCGGACCCGGAGCGGATCCACCAGGTCGTGGCCAACCTGATCGACAACGCGGTCAAGCACAGCCCGGCCCATGGCCGGGTGACGGTGAAGGCGCGGCGCGGGACCCTGCCGGAGTCGCTGGAGCTGGAGGTCCTCGACGAGGGCCCCGGCATCCCGAAGTCGGAGTGGCACCGGGTCTTCGAACGGTTCAACCGGGGATCGGTGCGCGCGCCGCACGGGCCGGGCAGCGACGGCGGCACGGGCCTCGGCCTGGCGATCGCCCGCTGGGCGGTCGATCTGCACGGCGGCCGTATCGGTGTGGCCGAATCCCAGCGGGGCTGCCGGATCCAGGTCACCCTTCCGGGACTTCCGTCTCTGCCAAGTTGACGTAAAGTTCGAACCGGAGCCACAAGATCCATCGCTGTCCCCCCTGGCGGACACGTGTGATCAGGCAGAGGGGCCGCGTGAGTCGTACCGCGACCCTGGATCGACGTACCCATTCGGGGCCGGAACCCCGCTTGTTTCCCGCCATTTCCACAGGCGAAACACGGTTTCCGATGTGACTTACACGACGTTGGACGGGCCCGGCCTGACCTTCTCGGCCATGGGGGCGTAGCCTTTATTTCCGCTGTCCATCACCTTGTGAAGCGGAAGAGGGCGGTTGCCGCCGTGTCGCCACAGTCCCCCAGTAACTCATCGAGCATCTCGACCGAAGACCAAGCCGGGAAGAACCCTGCTGCCGCGTTCGGTCCCAATGAGTGGCTCGTCGACGAGATCTATCAGCAGTACCTCCAGGACCCGAATTCGGTAGACCGAGCCTGGTGGGACTTCTTCGCCGATTACAAGCCTGGGGCGGCTGCCGCCCCGGCTCCGGCGGGTACTGCGGCCGCGGGGGCCGCAGGGACCACCACGGCGGCTCAGGCCGCCCCTGCCGCTCCGGCCGCCCCTGCGGCGCCCGCGACGCCCACGGCTCCGGCTCAGGCCGCTCCCGCGGCCCCTGCGCCCGCTCCGGCCGCCGCGCCGAAGCCCGCCGCCGCTGCTCCGGCTCCGGCCGCCGCCCCGGCCGCCGCCCCGGCTCCGGTGAAGGCCGCTCCGGCCGCCGCCAAGCCGAAGGCCGCTCCGGCGACCGAGGGCCCCGAGGGTCCCGAGCTCGTCCCGCTGCGCGGCCCCGCCGCCGCGGTCGCGAAGAACATGAACGCCTCGATCGAGGTGCCCACGGCCACGTCCGTGCGCGCGGTCCCGGTGAAGCTGCTCTTCGACAACCGCATCGTCATCAACAACCACCTGAAGCGTGCCCGGGGCGGGAAGATCTCCTTCACCCACCTCATCGGCTACGCGATGGTGCAGGCCATCAAGGCCATGCCGTCGATGAACTGGCACTACGCGGAGAAGGACGGGAAGCCGACCCTCGTCAAGCCGCCGCACATCAACTTCGGCCTCGCCATCGACCTGGTGAAGCCCAACGGCGACCGCCAGCTGGTCGTCGCGGGCATCAAGAAGGCCGAGACGCTGAACTTCTTCGAGTTCTGGCAGGCCTACGAGGACATCGTCCGCCGCGCCCGTGACGGCAAGCTGACGATGGACGACTTCACCGGTGTCACGGTCTCCCTGACCAACCCCGGCGGCCTCGGCACCGTCCACTCGGTCCCGCGTCTGATGCCCGGCCAGTCGGTCATCATGGGCGTCGGCTCGATGGACTACCCGGCGGAGTTCCAGGGCACCTCCCAGGACACCCTGAACAAGCTCGGCATCTCGAAGGTCATGACGCTCACGTCGACCTACGACCACCGGGTCATCCAGGGCGCCGCGTCCGGCGAGTTCCTGCGCGTCGTCGCGAACTACCTCCTCGGCGAGAACGGCTTCTACGACGACATCTTCGAGGCGCTGCGCATCCCCTACGAGCCGGTCCGCTGGCTCAAGGACATCGACGCCAGCCACGACGACGACGTCACGAAGGCCGCCCGCGTCTTCGAGCTGATCCACTCCTACCGGGTCCGCGGCCATGTCATGGCCGACACCGACCCGCTGGAGTACCGCCAGCGCAAGCACCCCGACCTGGACATCACCGAGCACGGGCTCACCCTCTGGGACCTGGAGCGCGAGTTCGCGGTCGGCGGCTTCTCCGGCAAGTCCCTGATGAAGCTGCGCGACATCCTCGGCGTGCTGCGCGACTCGTACTGCCGCACCACCGGCATCGAGTTCATGCACATCCAGGACCCGAAGCAGCGCAAGTGGATCCAGGACCGCATCGAGCGCCCGCACTCCAAGCCGGAGCGCGAGGAGCAGCTGCGCATCCTGCGCCGGCTGAACGCGGCGGAGGCCTTCGAGACCTTCCTGCAGACGAAGTACGTAGGCCAGAAGCGCTTCTCCCTGGAGGGCGGCGAGTCCGTCATCCCGCTCCTCGACGCCGTCATCGACAGCGCCGCGGAGTCCCGCCTGGACGAGGTCGTCATCGGCATGGCCCACCGCGGCCGCCTGAACGTCCTGGCGAACATCGTCGGCAAGTCGTACGCGCAGATCTTCCGCGAGTTCGAGGGCAACCTCGACCCGAAGTCGATGCACGGCTCCGGCGACGTGAAGTACCACCTGGGCGCCCAGGGCACCTTCACCGGCCTGGACGGCGAGCAGATCAAGGTCTCGCTGGCCGCCAACCCCTCCCACCTGGAGACGGTCGACCCGGTCATCGAGGGCATCGCCCGCGCCAAGCAGGACATCATCAACAAGGGCGGCACGGACTTCACGGTCCTGCCGGTCGCCCTGCACGGTGACGCGGCCTTCGCGGGCCAGGGTGTGGTCGCCGAGACGCTCAACATGTCGCAGCTGCGCGGCTACCGCACGGGCGGCACGGTCCACATCGTCATCAACAACCAGGTCGGCTTCACCGCCGCCCCGGAGTCGTCGCGCTCCTCCATGTACGCCACCGACGTGGCCCGCATGATCGAGGCGCCGATCTTCCACGTGAACGGCGACGACCCCGAGGCCGTCGTCCGCGTCGCTCGCCTGGCCTTCGAGTTCCGCCAGGCGTTCAACAAGGACGTCGTCATCGACCTGATCTGCTACCGCCGCCGCGGACACAACGAGTCCGACAACCCGGCGTTCACGCAGCCGCTGATGTACGACCTGATCGACAAGAAGCGCTCGGTGCGCAAGCTCTACACCGAGTCCCTCATCGGTCGCGGCGACATCACCCTGGAAGAGGCCGAGCAGGCACTGCAGGACTTCCAGGGCCAGCTGGAGAAGGTCTTCACCGAGGTCCGCGAGGCCGTCTCGGCGCCGGCCGAGGCACCCGCCCTCGACACCCAGGCGGAGTTCCCGGTCGCCGTGCCGACCGCGGTCTCCCAGGAGGTCGTGAAGCGGATCGCCGAGTCCCAGGTCAACATCCCCGACCATGTCACCGTCCACCCGCGGCTGCTCCCGCAGCTGCAGCGCCGGGCGGCGATGATCGAGGACGGCACGATCGACTGGGGCATGGGCGAGACCCTCGCCATCGGCTCGCTGCTGCTCGAAGGCACTCCTGTCCGCCTCTCCGGCCAGGACTCCCGCCGCGGCACGTTCGGCCAGCGTCACGCGGTGCTCATCGACCGCGAGACGGGCGAGGACTTCACCCCGCTGCTGTACCTCTCGGACGAGCAGGCGCGCTTCAACGTCTACGACTCGCTGCTGTCCGAGTACGCGGTCATGGGCTTCGAGTACGGCTACTCGCTGGCCCGCCCCGAGTCCCTCGTGATGTGGGAGGCGCAGTTCGGCGACTTCGTCAACGGCGCGCAGACGGTCGTCGACGAGTACATCTCGGCGGCCGAGCAGAAGTGGGGCCAGACGTCCGGCGTCACCCTGCTCCTCCCGCACGGCTACGAGGGCCAGGGCCCGGACCACTCGTCCGCGCGCATCGAGCGCTTCCTCCAGCTGTGCGCGCAGAACAACATGACGGTCGCCCAGCCGACGCTCCCGTCGAACTACTTCCACCTCCTGCGGTGGCAGGTGCACAACCCGCACCACAAGCCGCTGGTGGTCTTCACCCCGAAGTCGATGCTGCGCCTCAAGTCCGCCGCGTCGAAGGCGGAGGAGTTCACCACGGGCGCGTTCCGTCCGGTCATCGGCGACGAGTCGGTCGACCCGGCCGCCGTCCGCAGGGTCGTCTTCTGCGCCGGCAAGCTGTACTACGACCTCGAGGCCGAGCGGAAGAAGCGCGGCAGCACGGACACGGCCATCATCCGTATCGAGCGCCTGTACCCGCTGCCGGGTGCCGAGCTCCAGGCGGAGATCGCCAAGTACCCGAACGCCGAGAAGTACCTGTGGGCCCAGGAAGAGCCGGCGAACCAGGGCGCCTGGCCCTTCATCGCCCTCAACCTGATCGACCACCTCGACCTGGCGGTCGGCGCGGACGTCCCGCACGGCGAGCGCCTGCGCCGCATCTCGCGCCCGGCCAGCTCGTCGCCCGCCGTGGGTTCCGCGAAGCGGCACCAGGCGGAGCAGGAGCAGCTGGTGCGTGAGGTGTTCGAGGCGTAGGTCTCGGAGCACGCTCGTACGACGTTCTTGTACGGCGTTCTTGTACGGCGTTCTTGTACGGCGGTGGAGGCCCGGTTCCCTTTTGGGGACCGGGCCTTCGGCGTGGGTGCGGGTCGGTCGGCTTCAGGTCGTGAGGGGTTCGAAGTCCCAGTAGGGGCGTTCACGGTTCCGGGCGGCGTGGGTGCGGGGGTGCTGGGGGCCGAGGGTCGCCGTCAGGGCGCCGAGGGCAGCGCGCTCCACCCGGTCGGCCTCCCGCCGGTCGCCGGTGGCCCGCAGGTCGGCGGCGAGGGCGATGCGGGCGGAGAGGGTCAGGGGGTGCGTAGGGCCGAGGGCGTCGGCGGCGCCCGCCCGAGTGGCCGTGTCCAGACTGATCAGGCGGGCCCGTTCGGGGTCACCGGCCCAGGCGGCTTCGGCAGAGGTGTTGAGGGCGCAGCCGAGCGTCCAGGGGTGGAGGGACCCCAGCGCCCGCTCCATGTCGGCCAGGGCCTGGTAGGCCAGGGCACGCGAATCGGCCCGATCGCCGACGGCACGCAGGATCAGTCCCTGGTTAGCGTGGGCCCCGGCGACATACGGATGCGCCGGGCCGAGCATCCGCTCATAGTGGGCGACCACGGACTCGCCGATCTCAAGCGCATGGACGATGTCCCCGTGCTCCCGCGCGAAACAGGAATGGGCGACGGCAAACATCAGGCTCAGCGGGTCGTCCTCGTCGAAGACCCGCTCGCCACGTTCCCGGACCGAGGCGAACAAGGACCTCGCCTCCTCGAACTCCCCGGCCCGATAGCGGCACAGGGCCAGGTTGTGCTCGGCGTGCAGCGTCTGGGGGTGATCGGGGCCCAAATGGACGCGGTGCCGTTCCACACTGCCGGCCTGAACGGACGCGGCATCTCGTGGGTTGCCCAGCAGGCGCAGATCGGTCGCGTAGGAGATCTCGGAGAACAGCGTCCACGGGTGACTCGGGCCCAGTACGCCGCGGCGAGCGTCCAGCGTGCTCCGGTCGGTGTCGCGCGCGCCCTGGTAGTCACCGAGCAACCGCAGCGACACAGCCAGGTTGTTCCGCGCCGCGAGGACGGCCGGGTGACTCTCGTCGCCCATGAGTTCCTCATAGGCCTCGCAGACCTCCTGCGACAGGCCGTACGCCTCCTCGTAGCGCCCCAGCGCCCGCAGGTCCGCGGCGAGGCCGCCCGCGGCGCGCAGGTACTCGCTGTCGTGGTGGCCGACGACGGCCCCATGACGCTCGGCGGAGGCGCGGCTGACGGCCTCGCTGTGCCGGTAGTCGCCGACCGCGCGCAACAGGTTGGCGTAGTGGTGACCCAGATCCCACAGGAGCGGATGGTCTTCGCCAAGGAGTGACTGCCAGGCGGGGATGGCCTGTTCGGCGAGGTGCAGGCCGGTGCCGTACTCGCCCGAGAGGTAGAGGTGGCGCAGGCAGTCGATGACCAGGTTCTGCACGGCCGGGTCGGCGTCGTGCAGCGCGCCTGCGTACTCCAGGTGCGGGACGATCTCGGCGTAGGCGGGCCACACCTCCGGGGCGCCCGGCCTGCCGGGGGCGGCTGCGGCAAGTGCGGCGCGGGCCGCGGCGGCGTACTCCCTGGCGTCGTCCTCGGGGATCTCCTGACGGATGATCTGGTGCACCATACGGTGCAGGTACAGGGCCGTCTCCCGGGGCTCCAGACGGATCACCGAGTACTGGGACAGCCGCGCGAGCGCCCTGCCCCACAGCCGGGGATCGTCGATCAACTCGGCCAGATTCTCCGGCCGTTCACCCGCCGGTACGCCCTTGAGGAATCGTACAGGGATGGAGCCCGGCGCAAAGAACGCGCACAGACGCAGCAGATCGACGGATTCGGGAGCGGTGTCGCGCAACTGGTGCAGCAGGATCGCCCAGGCAGTCTGAAAGGTGACCGGGAAGTCCGCAGAGACCGTGACGGCGTCGTACTCGCTGCCGGATTCCAGCAGCTCGATGTACTCCTGGACGGACATGTCGGAGTCGCTCAGCCAGCCGGCCGTCTGGTCGAGCAGAAGCGGCAGGTCCTCCAGCGCCTCGGCGAGCCGGTCCGCCTCGCCCTCGGTGAGGCGGGGCGCGCGACGGCGGATGAAGGCCACGGACTCGCTGCGCTCGTAGAGCGGGACATCCAGCAGTGCTCCGGCGTGGCTCTCCCAGTCGGCGTTACGGGTCGTGATCAGGACATGGCCGGTTCCGGTCGGCACGAGGTCGGCGATGGCATCGGGGTCGTCGGCGCCGTCCAGGACGAGCAGCCAGCGCCCGTACGGGTCGCCGCGGCGCAGCGCCTGGCGCACCGCGCGAATGCGTTCGCCGTACTCCTGGCCGGTCACCAGACCCATCGCGGGGGCGAGTTGGGCGAGGCGCTCCCGATAGGTGCCGCGCAGGTCGGCGGTGACCCACCACACGAGGTCGTACTCGGAGCCGAAGGGCGGCGAGGGCTCGGGCGGCCTGCGCGGCGACGATGTCGCCGCGTGTTCCGACGGCGTCGAGCCGTACGGCCGTCTCGCCACACAGGCGCAGGATGCCGTCGGGGACCGCGACCTGCAGGTACCGCGTCCGGGCGGCTTCAAGACGGTCACGGATGGCGGCGTTGTCCCGTTCGGCCGCCTCCAGCCACTCGGACGTGCCCCGGGCCCGCTCCTCCTCGAAGGCGAGGACGGTGCGGAGCATGCGGTGGCGGGCGTCGGCGTCCAGGTCCGCGGCCGTGACCATGAGCCCGAATCGGTCCAGCAACTGCGGCCGTAGTCCGCCCTCTTCGGGGTTCATGGTGCCGACGAGGCCGAAAGTGAGCTCCTTGTCACTGTCCAGCCCCTCGCGCTGCACGGACAGCTGTCCGGTCGAGACGACGTCGAGGATGATGTTGACAATGTGGTCGTCGAGGAGGTTCACCTCGTCGACGTAGAGCATTCCCTTGTCGTGCGCCTCCGCCAGAAGCCCGGGCTGTTCGAGGGTCTCGCCACGCATCAGTGCGTCGAGCTGCCAGCCTCCGACGACCCGGTCGTCGGTCGCGTTGATGGGCAGCGTGACGGGCAGCTTCCCGTGCATCATCAGGGCGAAGGCCCGTACGAGCGTGGACTTGGCAGTGCCGCGCTGCCCGGCCATGAGCACCCCGCCGATGTGCGGCGCCACATGGTTGAGCCCCAGGGCCAGCTTCAGGTCGTCCTGTGCCACGACACGGCTGTACGGGAGGATCGACGCCCCCAGCAGTGTGCGGCTCGCCCCCGGCGGTGTGCTGCTCACAAGGCGGCTCCGGCCGCGCCCCCTGCCGCGTCCGGAGCACCGGAGGTCTGCCATCGGAAGGTGATCTGGAGCTGGGCTTCGGCCCCGCTCTTGACCAGGGCCGCCACTCCCGCGTCGACCTTGATGGAGAGCTGCAACTCGATCTCGTCGGGCCTCACTTGCTCTTCCAGCTCCCCGAATCTCCGTACGGCCTGTGCGGCGCACCGGCGCGCCAGGTCCAGCCCGTCGGTGTAGGCGTCGCGGGCGACCTCGACGACGCGCTGGGCGGCTCCTCCCCTGGTCGCCTCATCGCCGTAGACGAGATCGAGGCCTCCGGGGGCGGCAGGACTCAGGTCCGTGTCGACTTCGACAGGGATGGGTCCATCCGCGCCCGCCGGGACAGGCCCCACTAAGATCACCACGCGTCCCCCTGGTTCAACTCTCCTGTGCTGCATGGCTGTTGAGAGAGAACTGGGTCATTCCCCGCTGCGCGGGGGGTTATGCGCACTGGGGATCGGCCCCTGGGCGATCAGGTGACCTGAGGTTCGAAGTCCCAGTAAGGACGATTACGGGAGCGGGCCGAGATGGTGTGCACGTGCTGAGGGCCCAGCGTGGCGGCCAGGTCGGTAAGTGCCGCTTGCTCGATCTTCTCGGCCTGTTGGCGCTCCCGCAGTCCACGCAGGTCCGCCGCGAGGGCGACGCGGGCGGAGAGGGTGAGCGGGTGGGTGCGGCCGAGCGCCTCGGTAGCCCGGGTGACCGCTTCCTGGGTGAGCGCGGCGGCCGACT
The DNA here is from genome assembly GCF_055569295.1 of Streptomyces sp. NPDC029292. Lineage (NCBI taxonomy): Bacteria > Bacillati > Actinomycetota > Actinomycetes > Kitasatosporales > Streptomycetaceae > Streptomyces > Streptomyces sp. NPDC029292. The sequence goes on along the minus strand of NZ_JBVHXR010000002.1, from coordinate 679,890 downwards.
CAGGATCGCCGACGAGGTTGCGCAGCGCGGCGGCGTTGATGGCGCAGCCCAAGGTCCAGGGGTGGTTCTCCCCCACCGCCGCGGTCATGTCGGCCAGCGACTGTTCGATGACCATGTGGGCCTGATCCCGTTCACCGACGCTCCGCAGGACCAGAGCGAGGTTGGCCCGGACGCCGGCGATGAACGGGTGTCCGTCGGCAAGCATCACTTCGTAGCGGGCGATGACGGATTCACCGATCTCACGCGCCTGGTCGATGTCACCGTGCTCACGCGCGAAACAACTCATGCTGGTCGCGTACTTCAGCGTCTGAGGGTCGGTCTCGCCCAGCACGCGCTCACAACGGTCCAGTACGCGGGCGAACCGCGGCCCCGCCTCGTGGCGGTCGCCGCTGCGGTACTGGCACAGGGCGAGGTTGTGTTCGGCATCCAGGGTCTGAGGCCGGTCGGCCCCCATGACGATGCGGTACTCACGCACGTTCTTCGCCTGGATCGATTCGGCCTCGGTGTAGTGGCCCAGGAGGCGCAGATCGATCGCATACGCAGACTCGGAATAGAGCGTCCACGGGTGCCGTCCCCGCAGCAGCAGCCGACGAGCCTCCATCGTCCGCCGGTTGAGATCCAGGGCCCCCTCGTAGCGGCCGAGTAGCCGCAAGGAGACCGCCAGGTTGTTCTGAGCGCTCAGTGTGCGCGAGTCCTGATCACCAAGGAGGTCGCGGTAAGTCGTGACGAGCCATTGGGAGAGTCCCAGCGCCTCGTCGTAGCGGCCGAGACCTCGCAGGTCGGCAGCGAGGCCGCCGGCGGCGCGCAGATGCTCCAGGTCCTGGACCCCGCGCTCCTCGCGCAGATGCTCGACGGCGGCGCGCATGATCGCCTCCGTGCGACCGTAGTCGCCCACCGCCCGCAAGAGGTTCGCGTAGTGATGGGTCAGTTCCCAGACCCGCGGATGGTTCTCCCCCAGCAGCGTTCGCCAGGCCTTCATCGCGCGCTCGCCGAGCTTGACGCCGGCCGTGTACTCACCCGAGAAGTACATGTACCGCAGGCAGTTCAAGACCAGCCCCTGAACAGCCGGATCCTTGCTCTTCAGCACGTCCGCGTACTTCAAATGCGGAACGATCTCCGCATACCCGGGCCACAACCGCGTATCCGTAGGACGCCGGGGATCCGCCGCAGCCAACGCCCGCCGCACGACGTCAATGAACTCGCGATGGTCCTCATCAGGCATGTCCTTGTGCACGATCTGGTGGACCATGCGGTGGAGATAAAGGGACTCACCGGAGGACGTGGTCTCGTCGGTGGCCGTCTCGTGGGACTCCAGGCGGACGACGGAGTACTGGCGGAGCTGGTTGATCGCCTTGTTCCACAGCAGCGGATCGTTGAGGAGCCCCGCGATCTGCTCGGGCAGCTCGTCGTGCGGCATCTCCTTCAGGAGGCGTACGGGGATGAAGCCGGGCGCGAAGAAGGTGCACAGGCGCAGCAGGTCGACGGACTCGGGGACGGTGTCCTTGAGCTTGTTCAGCAGTATCGACCAAGCCGTCTGGAAGGCCACCGGGAAGTCCGCGGAGATCTTGACGACGTCCTGGTCGATGCCGCCCTCCAGGAGGGCGATGTAATCCCGCACGGAGAGGTCCGAGTCGTTGAGCCAGCCCGCCGTCTGGTCGAGAAGCAGTGGCAAGTCCTCCAGGGCTTCGGCGAGTTGGTCGGCCTCGGGTTCGTTGAGACGGGGCGCCCGGCGGCGGATGAAAGCGACCGACTCGTCGCGGTCGTAGACCGGCACCTCCAGCAGCTTGCTGTTGTGCTCGCCCCACTCGGGGTTGCGGGAGGTGATCAGGACATGACCGGGACCGGTGGGCACGAGGTCCCAGATCTGGTCCGGCTCGTCCGCGCCGTCGAGGATCAGCAGCCAGCGGGCGTACGGGTCACCGCGGCGCAGCGAGTCCCGTACGGCACGCAGCCGCTCGCCGTACTCGGCACCCGTGGACAGCCCCAACTGCGGTGCCAGTTCGGCGAGTCGGCGCCGGTAGGTGACCCGCTTCTCGGCGTTGACCCACCACACCACGTCGTACTCGGAGCCGAAGCGGTACACGTACTCGGCGGCCAGCTGCGTCTTGCCCACGCCGGACATGCCGTGCAGGGTCACCACGCCGGCGCCCGGCTCGGCGCTCTGAAGGAGGTGGTAGGCGTCGTTCAGCAGGGGCTCGCGGCCGGTGAAGCGGGTGTTGCGGCGGGGCACGCCGCCCCAGATCTCGGGCATGGCCGCGGGGAAGCGGGGGCCCTGGCGGGCGCCGTCGGCGGACTCCGGGAGGGGGTCGACGGGCAGGTCGAGGCGCTCCAGGACGCGGCGCTCGGCCTCGTCGGCGCCCATGTTGTTCAGTTCGACCGCGGCGAGTACGGCGGTGGCGGTCGGCACGGGGCTCGTGGTGACCGAGACGGCCGCGAACCGGGCCGGGTCGGGAGCGACGACCTCACGCAGGGCCGTGTTCCACTCGTCGTGGGTACGCGGGCCCAGCTGGAAGTACCACTCGCTGACAATGATCAGGATCCGGCCCTGGGCCAGTTTCAGGTCACGCAGCAGATCGACGAGCGGTACTTCCGCCGGGGAATCCCAGCGCTGGTACACGACACGATGGCCACGCCGCTCCAGACGGTCTCCGATCCAGGCCGCCCAGGCCCGGTTGAAACCGGCGAAGCTGATCGTGACAGTCTGCTTCGCGGCCCCCCTCTCGGTTGACCCGACCGGCGTACGAGCTCCAGACATGCAGCGGCCTCCCCGCGTGATTTTAGAACCTGGGCGCCGCGCTGCGGTAGGCACTGGCGGCGACAACCAGTGACTGGCAACGAGTAGCTCGCGCCGCGGTTCGTTTTCCTCAAACGCGACGATCTTCGCGCAAGGATCTTGAAACGGCTGGCATCCGGGATTATTCGGCGGGTGGCTGGCGCTGCGCCCACAGGGCGCGCGCCGCCCTGACGTACGCCGCCGCCCGCGCGGCCTGCCCGCGAGGCGCCGGATGGTCGGCCAGCCGCTCGAACACCGCAACCATCTGGTCGACGAACTGACGTCCCTGCGCGGTGAGATCGCCCGATCCCACGAGCGTCGGCAGTACGGCCCCGACCTGCTCCCGGTAGCGCGCGTGCGCGGCCCAGGCGGCGTCCCGGTGGGCCGGGTGCGTGGTGCCGAGGGCGCAGCGCTGGAAGAAGTCCGCCAGCGCGAGGTGGGAGTAGGCGCCCTGCAGCAGGCCGTCGTACGGCCGTGGATCGGGCCGCCATGGCGCGAAGTACCGAGCCTTTGGTCCCGCGTGATGAAGCGTCAGCATGTCACTCAGCGCGGCGAGTTTGGTGTGCTGCAGTTCGTGCACGAGGGTGGCCGCGAAGGTCGTGGGCGTGGGCGGGGTGCTGCTGAGGACGGCCCCGAAGGCCTCGCGCCGGGTGCCGCTGCAACTGCCGCCGGGCCGGCCCCCGGGCACCGCGCCGGGCGGCGCGGACAGCGGGACCAGACAGCGCAGCAGGGTCACGGCCTCCGCGAGACGGTGCTCACCGCCGAGACCGAGTACGGGGGCGGTGCCCGACCAGGAGTGCAGCCACCGTTTGCGTTCGGCGTCGTCGAGGGTGACCGGGCCGCTCAGCGCGTGGTGGCGGGGTCCGCCGCGCACGGTGCGGTACGGGTCGAGGTCGTCCAGCGGTATGGGCCCCGCATCTGGCAGCAGGCCGGGCAGCGCGTACGCCGGGGTCCAGGCGGCGGCGCCGGACCACGCGCCGACGCCACTCTGCGGGTGTACGACGATGTCCGGCTCGCCGGGCTGACGGAGGGTCAGCCGGTGGTGGCGGTGCACGACCTCGACCGGGGCGTCCCCGGGGGCGGCCGTGCGCAGCGCGCCCAGCGACGGCAGCGTCAGTACACCATCGCGTGCGGTCAGCCGCACCGCGAAGGACACCCCGGACCGGGCGCCGGCCACGGCGGCGAGCGCGCCGAAGTAGGCGAGGTCGCGGCTCAGTTCACGCGCTTCCTCCTCCGTACGCGGCCCGCTTCCCGCGCCGAGTCCACGCAGACAGTGCCGGGCCCAGGGGCCGACGAAGGGGTGCAGGAGAAGGGCGCGCACGGGAGAGAGCGGGGAGCCCGTCGCCCCGGCCTCATGCGGGGAGGCAGTTGTCCCGGCCTCACGCATGGAGCGAGTTGTCCCGGCCTCACCCACGGAGGCCGGTGCCGCGGCCTCACCCACGGAAGCGGGCGTTGCCGTCTCGGCGTACGTCGAGGCCCCCCACCGGACGGGCGTCGTCACCCGGTCCGCCTCCTCCAGCAGCGCCCAGTCCTCCCGCAGGCGGCCCCGCGCACCGGGCGAGCAGACCGCCGGGTCGGCCGCCTCGGCGGCGTCGAGTACCGCACGCAGCAGGAGCAGCCGCCGCGTGTGCTGATCGCGTACGAGGAGCCCCAGGGTCTCGGGGCCGCCTTCGGTGCGGCCGAGTTCGGTCAGGGCCCGCGCCGGGACTGTCGGCAGGATCACGGGGCGCCTCCTTCGAAAGAGGCAGGGACGGGGGCGGCCTCGGCGAGCCGTCCCGCCACATGGCGGATGAAGCGCTGGAGGTCGGCGCAGTAGACGGAGGGGTTGGCGAAGCCGTGTCCGGCACGGTAGCGGTGGGCGTAGTGGCCGCCGCCGCAGACGGAGAGCAGCGGGCAGGCCCGGCAGCGCGCGGCCAGCGAGGCGGCGCCCGCCTGCCGGGCCGCGACACCGGGGTGGCGCAGCGCCTCGTCGAAACTGTGCTGGAAGACGTCGAGGCCGGTCTCCGCCGCCCCCTCGTAACAGGATTTCAGGGAGTCGACCTGCTCGATCGACCCGTCGGTCTCCACGACCACGGCGTCGAAGGGCGTAAGGCCCAGCGACTCGGTGGCGGCGGGCAGCCCGAGCAGGAGCGCGAGACACTCCTCGAAGAGCCGTACGCGCGTCTCCCGCCGCCCGGCCGCCCACCAGCGGTCGAAGACGGCGCACAGCCAACCCCCGTACGACACACCGGTGCTCTCCCAACGCGGTGGCGGAGCCGACCAGTTGCCGTGCGGCAGCAGCAGGTCGAGGGCTGGTGGCCGCAGGTCGAGCAGGGACTCGTACAGCTCGACCGGGTCCGTCGTGGGGTTCACGACCGTGAGGATCCCGGCGTACGCCTCGGGAAAGCGGTCGGCGATCAGGCGCGCGCCGCGCGAGGCGGCGGGCCAGGACGGGCGCCCGGCGCGGTCGGTGCGCAGGGTGTTGTGCGCGGACCGGCCGCCGTCGAGGCTGATGCCGACGCGGATGCCGTGCCGGGCCAGGACGGCGAGCCGCTCCTCGGTGAGCAGGGTGGCGTTGGTCTGGACGGTGGCGTGGACCGTACAGGAGGCCGGGACCTGGTCGCGGACGAGGTCGGTGAGGCGGGCGAGCGTGTCGGCGCCCGCGAGCAGGGGCTCGCCGCCGTGCAGGACGAGGGAGAGCGCCGTCATGCCGTGGGCGCGCGCGTGCTCGCCGATCCGGGACGCGGTCCGGTCCAGGACGTCGGGCGGCGCGGCGGCGGGGCGGGTGCGCCAGGTGTGGTCGGGGCCCTCGTAGAGGTAGCAGTAGCGGCAGGCGAGGTTGCAGCGGCCGTGTGCCTTGACGATGAACTGGCGGAAGGGGAAGGGAGGTTCGGGTGCTGACCGGACGGAAGTCGCGGAGGTCACCTCGTCAGACACTCCGGCACCCCCATGCTGTACGGCCCGCGCTCCCGCGGTACGGCCCGCGCCACGGTCCCCCGCCCGTACGGTGCGGCATTCCCTGACGGGGGCCCGACGCAAACGCGGCACGATCGAACTTGTCCGGTTCAGTCACAGGGCAGACCAAAACTGTTGCCTTGTGACCATCAATTGACCGACTCTTCGCCTCGGGAGGCGCTGCAGAAGACGCCTCGGAAGGCGCCTCAGATGGCGTTGCGGAAGCCTCAGAAGGCGTTGTTGAACCCCCAGAGCATCTCGCTGGGCTGCCCGGCCCGCTCCCTCAACTCCGTCAACACCTCGGCCAGCACCGGGTGCTGAAGTGTCCTCAGATCAGCCAGGTCCAGTTCCAGCAGATCCGGAAGCCGCTCCGCGGAATCCGGCGCGTCGTCCTGTACGCCCATGTCCTCCCCCTCTTCTTTCGCTCCGCCCCGGCGTCCGCCGACGGGCGGGATCCGTCACTCCAGCTCGGCCAGCCGCTGCGCCGTCTGCTGGGCAGTCGGCTCGCCGGTGGACACCGCGCCGTCCGGCAGCCTGGACCACTCGGCCCGGGCGGCCCGGTAGGCCTCGCGCGCGGCACGCGGGCGCGCCGCCGCCTCGTAGGACATACCCCGCCAGTGGTGCGCCTGCGCACCCAACTCGACGGCCTCCTGGCGTCGCCGGTCCGTCTCCGCCTCCTGCTCGGCCTCGCGCGCCGACTCCGCCGCGTTGCGGAACGCGTCGACGGCCTCGTCGAGCCGCGCGGGCCTGCCGAGGCTCTGGTACGCCTCGAACTGCGCCTGCCCCAGCTCCAGCCAGCAGCGCGCGGCCGTCAGCGGTGCACCGGCCTCCAGCGCCGCGAGCCCGAAGAGATGCTCGGCCTCCCGCAGATCGACCCGGTCGCCCCGGGCGCGGTAGCGCAGCATCAGGGCCCGGCCGAGCAGCAGCAGACGGTGGGCGAGGTGCGCGCTGCCCGCCGGGGTCTCCGTGCGGCAGTCCCGCAGCACCCGGATGGCCTGCGACAGCGACTCGCGCGTACCGGGTCCGTTGTCCAGCACCGCCCGGCGCAGCAACACCTCGCCCCATTCGGCGAGCACGTCCGCGTGCGCGAGGGCGTCCCGGGGCACGCCCTTGGCGGCGTGCTCGAACCGCTCCGCGGCCTCGTGGAGTTCGCGCGGGTCGCCCGACTCGGCGTACCGCGCCACCCTGATGCGTCCGGCGCGCACCAGCAGCGAGGCGCGCAGCCCCTGTTCGCGGGTCAGGCCCAGCGCCTCGTCGACGCGTGCCTGGGCGTCGTCCAGCTCGCCGCCCGACTTCAGAAGCGCGTCGACGAGGTCGAGGAGGATGCGGACCCGGTCGCGGGACGGTTCGCCGGAGACGGGGAGCACGGCCTCGGGACCCGGTTCGAGGGCGTCACTGAGCGAGTGGGCGCCCTGTTCCGCGTACAACCGCGCCTGTTCGTCGTCGGCCGTCGCGCTCGACAGGCGCAGCAGGACACGACCGTGTGCCAGCGGAAGTTCGGGCGGGCGGCGGCGCCGGTCGGGCCAGGCGTCGGCGAACGCCTCGAGCATGCCGACCGCGCCCTGGAGCAGCGCGCTGTCGCCGCCGAGGCGCCACTGTGCCTCCAGCGCGCGCACCCGTTCCAGGGTGAGCCGCAGGGCTTCCCGCGCTTCCAGATCGGGTGCGGCGCAGGCCACGGCGTACTCGCGGTCGGCGCGGCGCAGCAGGTCGAGCGCGCCGCGCCGGTCGCCGCGGCGCCTGCGGTCGGTGGCGGCGGCGTGCAGCACGCGTGCCAGCGCGGCCCGTTCGCGCAGGGCGCGCGGGTGCGCGACGGCCCGTTCGGCGGCCGTCTCGGCCTCGCGCAGCAGCTCCGCGCCGCCCTGCACCTCCCACAGCCGCAGCAGAGAGTTCGCGTACTCGGCCCACAGCTCGGGGTCGGCACCGGCGGGCCGTTCGTGTTCGGTGGCGCCGCGCAGCAGCTGTACGGCGTCGATGAGGTCCTGCACCATGCCGTCCGTGTCGAACCGCCCGACCAGGGAGCGGGCCCGGATCACCGCCGCGTGGGTCGGCCGCTCGTCGGGCAGGTCGGTGCGCCCCCGGCCGCCGTACAGCGCGAACTGTTCCGGCAGCGGCATGAAGCGCTCCAGGACCCGCGCGGCGACCTCGGCGAAGGGCTGCGGGACCAGGGTGGCGCCGCCGTTGTCGCCGTTCTCGCCCGGGTATCCGGCGCCCGGCGCGTACGGCCGCCCGGAGCCGCCGTCGCCGAGCTGCGCGAGCGCCAGCGCAGGGAAGTTGGGGCCGCCCTTGCCGAAGCGGTTCTCGATGTACTCCGAGCAGTGCTTCAGCACCAGTATGGCCTCGTCGCGGCCCAGCGGGGACAGGAGCGCCTCCTGCACGCCGGGCGCGAACTCGTACCACTGGGCGCCGTCCGCCCCGTACTCCTCCGCCTTGGCGCGCGAGACGAGGCCGCTGAGCAGGACCTCGGCCAGTTCGGACGGGCCGGAGTCGGGCAGCATGGTGCGCTGTACGAGCTGCATCACGGGGAGGCTGAGGGGCGCCGCCGCCAGATAGCCGGCGAGCCGTCCCGCCGTCTTGGAGGCGTTGGAGCGGAACCGGCTGACCAGTTCGAGCGCGGACAGTCTGCGCCCGGGACGGGCGGCCTGAGCGGGCGGATGGTTGTGGCGCACCCAGCCGACCGCACCGGCCACGGGCCCCGCACCGGCCCCGGACAGCAGCCGCGCCCAGGCGCCGAGCGCGGTGGGCTCCGGAGGCAGTACGGGCACGGCAAGCGCCCCGGCGCGGGCCTCCGGCGGGACGCCCGTCGGCAGCCGGACCTTCAGCGTGCCCGCGCCCGCGAGGGCTTCGCCACGCGTCAACTCGCCGTACGAGACCGGCAGTCGGGTGCGGTTCCACATGCGCTGCGGCAGCGGCTGGAGTACGGCGGCGGGGCCCTGCCGGGACAGGTGGTACAGCAGCCGGTGGGCGTGGCCGCTGTGCCACAGGGGGCCCGCGCAGTCGCTGACCAGGAGGGTGATCCGGCGGCCCGTGGGATCGCTCAGCCGGTCGGCGGAGTGCAGCGGGGCCGCGTGGGCCTCCGGACTGCGGCTGACGGCGGGCTCGCCGTCCGGTCCCCGGTGCAGATGGCTGACCTGGATGTCCCAGAAGGCGCCCAACTGGCCGAAAACCTGCTCCAGTTCGGCGAACATCCGGTCCCAGACCCGCATCGAGGAGGAGGCGTCCATCACCAGCTGAAGCGCCGCGTCGGCCCGGGTCACCCCTCGGAACACCGGCAGGACCAGACCCCCGGCGCGGGCGCTCAGCTCCGCGGTCGCCGTCTCGTCGAGGGTCGTCCGCAGGGGCGGCGCGGCGGTCCGGTAGCCCTGCAACGGCCGTAAGGCACGCTGGAGTTCGAGCGGAGCGGGGAACGCGGGCGCGGCGGGCACCCCGACCGGGAGCGCCGTCGCCCGGCCCCGCCCGCGCAGCTGCGGGGCGCCGTCCCGTGGCAGGGGGTAGAGGGCGACACGCCGGTCCACTCCCCCGGCCTGCGGCGGCGGCTCGGGCCGGTCGCCGGGCGGAACCGGACCGGCGTCACTGATGTCCGGGCGCTCGGGCAGCGGGTCACCCCCGGACGGCGGAGCACCGGGCGGCTGGGCGATGCTCCCTTCCGCCACGTCGGCGGCGTCCGCCGGGCGCGCCCAGCGGGCCAGCCACAGCGTGTCGCAGAGCTGACCGGCGTCCGGGTCGAGCCCGATCTGCCGCATCCGGGCGATGAGTTCGGCGATCGGGTCACCGCCGGAAGGCCCGGGAGGTACCGGCCCGTGGCGCGCCGCGGCGTCAGGCATCAGCGGGTCACCTCGGGCGGTCGAGTCGCTGGATGAGCAGGTCCGCGAGACGGTCGCGACTGGGCGGGGCGGCCGCGTCGGTGAGGTAGATGGCGTTCAACAGCTGGTCGGCGGCGACGAGTTCGCTGCGTGAGCGCTCCAGGAAGTGGGTGATGAGATCGTCCCCGGCCCGCGCGGCCTCGTCACCGAGGTGGGCGCGTACGAAGGTGGCGAGACGCTTGTGATCCGGCTGCCCCAGTTCGAGGTGGATGCAGCGGCGCATGAGTGGAGCCGGGAAGTCACGCTCGCCGTTGCTGGTGAGCACCACGAAGGGGAAGGCCCGGCAGCGCACCCGGCCGTCGCGCACCCGCGCCTTGGTGCCGTCGGCGGTGAGCACCTCGGCCTCGCCGCCGGGCAGCCGGTCGGCGATCCGCTCCAGCTCCGGTATCGCGAACTCGCCCTCCTCCAGCACGTTCAGCAGGTCGTTGGGCAAGTCGATGTCGCTCTTGTCCAGCTCGTCGATGAGCAGCACGCGCGGGGTGTCGGACGGCAGCAGCGCGGTGCCGAGGGGGCCGAGGCGGATGTAGCTGCCGATGCCCTCGACGGAGCCCGGGGCCACCGCCCCGGCCGTCTGCGCACCGCCCGGCGCGGCGATCTGCACGTCCTGGAGGCGGGCGATCGCGTCGTAGTGATAGAGCCCGTCCTGGAGTGTGGACCGGCTGACGATCGGCCACCGCAGCACATTGCCCAGGCCCAGTTCGTACGCCACCGAATGGGCGAGCGTGCTCTTGCCCGCGCCGGGGCTGCCGGTGACGAGCAGGGGCCGGCGCAGATAGAGGGCCGCGTTGATCATTTCGAGTTCCTCGGCGCCCGGCCGGTGCAGTTCGGCCAGATGCCGGTGCGCGCCCAGCCTGCGGTCCTCGGTCCCGTCGCCGTCCGTCCCATTGCCATTCGTCCCGGCCGTGTGCCGGCCGGCGAAGTCGCGCCAGGGCGGCGGGGCCGGCAGACGGTCTATGCCGTCGTGGGGTTCACCGGCGCCCCGGTAGATGAGCCACTCGCTGGATTCGGTCATTGCCCAGTCCTCGTCGTCACTCGTCCACCCCGGCAGCCGTCGAACGTGCATCACGGTATCGACCCTCGGGAACCCTCGATAGGGCCAAGTACGGCCTCGTAACAGCCCCGTTCGTCCTCCTGGGAGCCCGGTACGGCGCTGCGCCGTACTCCCGGTAGGGCGCAGCGCCGGGTCCTTCGGTCATGGCGCCTCCAACAGGTCCCCGGTCCCGGGCAGGGGCCGGCGCGGATCGTCGTAGAACAGCGCGATGCCATCGGCCCAGAAGGTCTCCGGCTTTCCCGCACGCAGGCCCGCCCGCAGCGCATGGACGAGCTCGGGAAGCCGCTCCGCACTGTCCGCGCCCGCGACCGTGTCGCCCGCCCTCCGGTGGAACTCGCCGCACACGGCGTCCGACTGGCCCCGCCAGCGCCGCCACAGCGCGACACCGAAGCCGCCGTGCACGATCCGTACGAGCGCCACCGGGTCGTCCTCGAAGCGGTGGTCGCCGTAGCGGCAGAGCACCGGCACCGTTCGGTGCGGCAGCCCGCGCAGCGACTGCGCGGGCGGTACGGGTACCCGTAACCCGTCCTCGCAGTCCAGGACTTCGGCCTCCGCCCCGTACGCATGGATCCACCGCCACCGTGCCTCGCGTTCAAGATCCTCCTCGTCGGCGGAGACCTGTGTCCTGGCGACGGGAACGGGGTCGTCCCCGTCGGGCAGCTGCTCCCGGTCCGCGCAGCGCACGACCACCGGCCGGTGCGCGCCGAGCGGTGCCTCGTCCGGCCTGAGCTGCCAGTCGTCGACGTCAAGGCCGAGCAGCAGATGGGGCAGCGCGACCTGGAGGACCGCGGGCTGCCCGGGTTCGTCGCAGCGGCGGAAGGCCTCCGCGAGGGGTGCCGCGAGGCTGCGCGGCAGTTTGGCCATCGGAACGCGCTCGGCGTCGCGCAGGCGCTCCACCCCGCCGGTCGGGTGGCCCACGGAGACCCGCCAGTCGCAGCGGTCCGGTTCCCAGGCCAGCTGCACCAGTTCGAGCAGGGCGAAGGGACGGGGCGCGCGGTGGGCGGTGTGCGCCGAGGTGTGCGCCGGCGGTGCACCCGACGAGGACGGCTCGCGGTGCGGCAGCCGGAGACTCTCGACGCGCTGCTGCCCGAGCCGACGCCGGTACGCGAGCCCCAGGTGCCCCTCCGCGGCCTGCCGCACCCACTCCCACAACGCCCGCTCCGCGCTCTGCGTGCCCGGCGTGACGAAGGGGCGCTCGGCGGACATGACCCGCATCGCATAGTCGAGCACCAGTTCCAGCGCGCCGTCCTGACGCGAACTCTCGTACAGCGCCCCGAGACCGTCACGCCAGCCGCGCGGCGCCGGGTGCGAGATCGTGCCCTGGCCGCCGAGGAGGGATTCGAGTACGTCGAGCAGACCCCGTGTGCTGACGGGCGGCGGCAGATCGGCGAGCCTGCCGAGCAGCTGGGTCCGCTCGTCGGGGCTGAGCGCGCGGCCGGGCCGGGCGCCGAGCTGGTGCTGGACGTCGGCCCAGGTGCTGCGGACGGCGTCGGGATGGCGCTGCCGGTCGCGGTGGTAGCGGTCGTGGGCGTGGAAGACCGCCTGGTACAGATCGTCGTGCTCGGCCCGCACCGCATCCGTCGGCACCGGCAGGGACCGTAACTGCTCCACCCCCGTGGAGGTGCCGCCGAGACCCCGGTCCGCCTGCGACTTCAGGACACCGACGACCTCACCGCGTACGGGGTCGACCACCGGCCCTCCCGAGACCCCTGGCGGCAGCACGTCACCGCCCAGCCGTATCTGCTCGTCCTCGGACCAGCCGCCGAGGGTGCCCTGGACCGTGCAGGTCCCGTTCAGCCGGCGCAGCTCCCCGCCGACCACGGACCAGCCGGAGTAGAAGACGACCGCCTCTCCGTAGTACGCCGCCGGGCGCTCGGTGACATAGGCGCAGTCGTGGTCGACGGGCTCGCGCAGCCGGACGAGCGCAAGGTCCGGGGAGGGCCAACTGCCGCGCACGGCACGCGCGGCGCGGTCCGGGAGGGCCCCAGGGAGAGCCCCCGGCATCGCCTCCGGGAGAGCGGTCGCCACCTCGCCGACGACGGCGGACGTACCGCGGCCCGGCCCTGTCTCGTAGACCACGGTGACCTCGCCCCCCTCCCCGCTCCGCGCCACATGCGCGCAGGTGAGAACCCAGTTCGGAGCGATGAAGAAACCACTCCCGAGGAACGTGCCGGGTTCGTCCAGGGCATACCCGGACGCCACGCGATGGATGCGCACCGTCGCCGCCATCACGAGATCACGCAGCGCACGATGAGCGTTCTCGGAGCCGCCCGGTGCGCCCCGGGCGTGCCCGTCCGTCATGCCCCGCCCCCGACAGAGGCGTCACCGTAACCACCGTGCGCCGGGGCGCCGGGGGACGCGCCCGCGCGCGGGGCGGTCACCGGGTCTGGCTGCGCGTTTCCGTCAGTAGGGGGTGGGGGTGTGTTTTCGTTGGTGGGGGTGGGAGTCGGCGGACCGCTGGTTCCGCTGGTGGGAGCCGGGGTCGATGAGCCACCACTTCCCCCGGCAGGACCCGGAGCCGAAGAGCCACCACTTCCGTCGGTGGAGTCGAGGTTCGGTGGGCCGCCGTTCCAAGTGAGCGTCACCGTGATGCCGGCCTTGGCCTCGCCGTCCGCGAGGAGGCCGACGACCTTCCCGGCCTTCGCCGTCAGTTCGATCCCGAACTCGACACTGACCTCGTCGGGCCGGACGGCACGCAGCGGCGCCGCCAGCGAGCGCGCGACGCCGGTGATCACCGACTGCAGGCTCTCGACCTGCGCCTCGATCCGCTCACCGAACCCCACGTCCGTGAACGACAGCTCGCCCGACGGCTCGTCCAGTTCCTCGGCCCCCGAGATCCGCGCCCACACCGGCGTCCCGTCCGGCAGCTCGATCCGTGCGATCCGGGTCACTCCATCACCCATGACATCCCCCGTTCCCCCGTCACCCCGCGCCCCCGTGGTCCCGCCCGCCCTTTGCGCAGGCTAGCGTCAGGCCGACGGCCGCGCGAGAGGACCTCCGGGCGTCGCCCGCCCCCACCTATCCTTTTCCTAGCCTCCCCTTACGGGAAGCCCCCCGCCCATCACTTCACTCACGGAGCACCATCCATGTACTTCACCGACCGCGGCATCGAGGAACTGGAGAAGCGGCGCGGCGAGGAAGAGATCACCTTCGAGTGGCTCGCCGAGCAGCTGCGTACGTTTGTCGATCTCAACCCGGACTTCGAGGTCCCGGTGGAACGGCTGGCGACGTGGCTGGCGCGCCTGGACGACGAGGACGACGAGGAGTAGGACTCGGCGCCCTCCTGGCGCCTGGCCTCCGCCCGGGCCTCAGTCGAAGGCCCGCAGCCGGTCGTAGGCGAGGCCGAGGGCGCCGTGGATCATCAGGAGCGCCCCGGCGACGATCCAGCCGCCACTGCGGCGGCGTACACCACAGACGGTGAGCGGGAGACCGACGGCCAGCTGGGCCGCGGCGAGAGTGCGGGCCTTCGGACCACGCAGCCAGGACCCCAGGCTGCCGCCCTCGACGACATCGAGTTCCGCGCGGACGGCGGCACGCCACCCCACCCACTCGATCTGTTCGGCACCGGGCTGGATCCGGGCCACCGCACCGAGCCGGTCGGCGGGTTCACCAGGACTGAGGCCGGCCGGAAGCAGCACTCCCGCGCGCGCGAGGACGGCGAGCAGCCCGCGCATGCGCGCGCGGACGTCCGCTGCGGAGTCGGGTTTCGTCAGCTGCTCCAGGGACTGCATGTCGAGCACCGGGTCGAGCCCGAGCCGCGCGGCGAAGGTGCGCATCGCCTCGTCCTCGCCGACCGGGGTGCCGTTCGCCAGCCACTCGTAGCCGACGGTGCGGCGGAAACCCGAGGCGAGGGTGTAGCCGCCCCGGTCGGCGTCCCACCAGAGGGCGAGTACGGGCCAGGGGGCGCCGACGGCAAGAGCCGTGGCCCAGCCGGTGACCACGCGGTCGACCGGTTCCGCGCCGTGCAGCCAGGGCTTGCCCTCGGGAACCAGCACGCTCCACTCGGGACCGGCCCCGGTGAGCAGCATCCGCTCACGCAGCAGCTGGGCGGCGGGACCGACGGACTCGGGATGCGCCCGGCACAGGAGCAGGGCGCCGGGGGCCGCCTGGGCCGAGTGCTCGTCGGGCGTCGTCGACATGGTCATACGTTAGGGCGATTTCACCGCGCCTTGCCCCTTTTATCCCTTTACCCCCTTCCGGTGGCCGCTGGAACAAGTGTCTTGACTTTCGACATCCGCGATATATCGTGAGTAGCGAAGACGCGATATGGCGCGTCACTCCATCCAGCACCACCCATGCCCCACCCATGTCCTTTCCACGTCCCATCCACGTCCCGGCCCGGTCCGGTCGAGGAGGTCCGCATCATGTCCGAGTGGTCCGTCGCAGAGCCGAGGAAGCTCACCTTCGACGACCCCGTGACGGCGCTGCACGTGCGCGTGGTCAACGGAACAGTGAACGTGGTGGGCACCGACGAAGGTTCCCCCCGCCTCGAGGTGTCCGAGCTGGCGGGCCCGCCCCTCCAGGTCATCCAGGAGAGCGGCACGCTCACGGTGGCGTACGAAGACCTTCCCTGGAAGGGCTTCCTCAAGTGGCTCGACCGCAAGGGCTGGCGCCGCGCCGCGGTGGTCTCACTGGCCGTCCCGGTCGGCACGCGCGTCGAGGTGGGCGTGGTCGGCGCCGCCGCCGTGGTCTCCGGGATAGACGGGCGCGTGGAGGTGAAGGGCGTCACGGGCGACACGACACTCGTCCGCGTCGCGGGGCCCGTGCACGTGAACACCGTCTCCGGAAACCTGGAGGCCCAGGCCGTCACCGGCGACCTCCGCTTCAACTCCGTCTCCGGCGACCTGACCGTCCTGGAGGGCTCCGGCTCCTCCGTGCGGGCCGAGTCGGTGAGCGGCTCGATGATCGTGGACCTCGACCCCACGGGCACCCCCACCGACGTCCAGCTGACGAACGTCTCGGGCGAGATCGCCATCCGCCTCCCGCACCCCGCGGACGCGGAGGTGGAGGCGAAGACCGCGAGCGGCTCCGTCTCCAGCGCCTTCGAGGACCTCCGGATCAGCGGACAGTGGGGCGCCAAGAAGCTCACCGGGCGACTGGGCGCGGGCAACGGCAGGCTGAAGGCGATGACGGCCTCCGGCTCCATCGCCCTCCTCCGCCGCCCACCGGCAGAGGACGAGCCGTACGAGGACGGACCGTACGACACCACGTCACCGGACACCACGCCACCGGACACCGCTCCAGCCGACGGCGCGACCGACGGCCCGGCCGACATCTCGACCGCCGTCCCGACCGATGTCCCGACCGACGCTCCCTCCAATGCCCCCTCCGACAAGAAGGTGCTCTGAGATGCCTCCCGTCTTCGCTCATGGTCGCCTGCGGCTCTACCTGCTGAAGCTGCTGGACGAGGCGCCGCGCCACGGGTACGAGGTGATCCGGCTCCTGGAAGAGCGCTTCCAGGGCCTGTACGCCCCCTCGGCGGGCACCGTCTACCCCCGGCTGGCGAAGCTGGAGGCGGAAAGACTCGTCACACACACGACCGAGGGCGGTCGCAAGGTGTACGCGATCACGGACGCGGGCCGCGCCGAACTGGCCGACCGCAGCGGCGAACTGGCCGATCTGGAGCTGGAGATCCGCGAGTCGGTGGCGGAGCTCGCGGCGGAGATCCGTGCCGACGTACGGGGCGCGGCGGGCGATCTGCGCCGCGAGATGGGGGCGGCGGCCACGGAGGCCCGGCGCGGCACCAAGGGCGGCGCCGGACCCGGGGAACACGCCACCGCCTCGGGCGAGTTCGGGGACTTCGGCGAATACCGCGACAAGGAAGCATGGCGAGCCGCGAAGGAGGAGATGCGGCGCGTCAAGCAGGAATGGAAGGAGCAGACCCGCCGTGCGAAGGACGAGAGCCGCCGCGCCCGCGACGAGAGCCAGCGCGCCCGCCGTCAGGCCAAGGAGGCCCAGGACGAGATGCAGCGCATGGCCAAGCGGGTCCAGGACCAGGTCCAGGAGCACTTCGCGCGGGGCGACTGGCCGACGGGTGTCCGCGAGGGACTGAACGAACTGGCCAAGGAATTCGGCGAGTTCGGAAAGACCTTCGGGAAGGACTTCGGTAAGGACTTCGGCTTCGGACGCCCGGGAACGACGACCGGAGCAACGAGCGGAGCGACGACCGGCGCGGCGAAGGAGCCGGACTACACGGTCACCCCGGACGACTTCCCCGCCGGCTACGAACCCTCCTGGGCCCACGAGGACTCCACCGGCAACCCCGCCCGCGACCTCGACCGCCTCCTCGACCGCTTCCGCGACGACATCCGCGACGCGGCCCGCGACCAAGGAGTGACGGAGGAACAGCTACGCGAGACCCGCCGCCACTTGTCGACGGCGGCGGCACACATCGGCGCGGCGCTGCGCAAGCATGTGTAGCCCGTCCGGCGTTCGAGGACGAGGCCGTTCACGCCGACAGCGGCTGCCTGGGGCCGCAGCCCCCAGGCACAGTCCCCAGGCACAGACACCCCCGTAACCCTGTACCCAACCCTCACCCCGCCTCGGCCACACCACCCCCGCCCCCGTACAGCACCCGCGTCACCGCCTCATACGTGACCCCGTGCTCGGCAAGCACCTCCGCAGGCACCCCACCCCGCACTGTGAGAGCCATCAGCAGATGCTCGTCACCGATGTGCCGATCATGGTGAGCAAGGGCGATCCGAAGGGACCGGGTCAACACATCCCGAGCCCCCGCGCTGAAGGGCCGACGGCGGGACAACCACCCCGCACCCCCACTTCCGCCACCCCCCTTCCTCCCCGACTCCAAGGCCCCCACCCCGTGCGCCTCCTCAACCCGGGAGACGATCTCCGAGAGGTCGATACCGAGCCCGGAGAGTGCGTCCGCGTCCGCGCGGGAGAGCCCACCGCGGCGACGGGCCTCGGCCAGCGCCCGTTCCACCGAGTCACGACGCCCCGCCAACCCGAGCGAGGCGAGGGCGAACGACCCACGACTCCCCTCCCGCTCAAGGAGAGCGAGCAGCAGGTGCGCCTCCTCGACCGTCGCGTCCCCCGCCCGCTCGGACTGACGCGCCGCACCCTCGACAACGGCGCGCGCATCCTTCGTGAACCGCTCGAACATCACTGCCTCCCGTACTTCTTGTGCACGGCCTGCCTGCTCACTCCGAGTTCCGCGGCGATCTCCTGCCACGACCAGCCCTGATTGCGCGCACTGCGCACCTGTACCGCTTCCAACTGCTCCAGCAGCCTCCGCAGCGCGGAGACCGCCCGCAGCCCGATCCGCGGATCGCGATCACCCGCGCGCTCGGCAAGATCCGTTGCTTCGGTCATACTGTCAACCTACATTGACACCCTCGCCACGTCAACCACGGTTGACAGATGCAGGCACGGACACGCAAACGGCGGGCTCGAAGACCCCGAGCCCGCCGCAGCGGAAAACGCCTGGAATGCACGTGGAGTGCACGTGGAATGCACGTGGAATGCACGTGAAACGTCACATACCGACTCCAGCCCGCGTCACATACGGACCTCAGCCCACCGTGAGCACGATCTTCCCGAACTGATCGCCGGACTCCAGCCGTTCGAACCCCTCGCGGGCCCGGTCGAGCGGAAGCACCTCGTCAATGACGGGCCGTACGCCGGTGGCGGCGCAGAACGCCAGCAGGTCCTCCAGCTCGTCCTTGGTGCCCATCGTGGAGCCGACGACCTTCAGCTCCAGGAAGAAGATGCGGGTCAGTTCGGCGTGCGAGGGCCGGTCACCGCTCGTCGCACCCGAGATGACCAGAGTGCCGCCGGGCCGCAGGGACTTCACCGAATGCGACCACGTGGCGGCACCGACCGTCTCGATGACGGCGTCCACGCGCTGCGGCAGCCGGGCCCCGGACTCGAACGCCTCTACGGCCCCCAGCTCGACGGCCCTCTTCCGCTTGGCCTCGTCGCGGCTGGTGGCGAACACCCGCAGCCCGGCGGCCTTCCCGAGCACGATCGCCGCCGTCGCCACGCCACCGCCGGCGCCCTGGACGAGGACGGAGTCTCCGGGACGTACCCCGGCATTGGTGAAGAGCATCCGGTAAGCCGTCAGCCAGGCGGTGGGCAGACAGGCGGCCTCTTCGAACGACAGCTCCTTGGGCTTCGGAAGCACGTTCCACGCCGGTACGGAGACCTGCTCGGCGAAGGTGCCCTGGTAACGCTCGGTGAGGATGGACCGGGGTTCCTTGGGGCCGACCCCGTGCCCGGTCTGTCCGATCACGGAGTGCAGGACGACCTCATTGCCGTCCTCGTCGATTCCGGCGGCGTCGCAGCCGAGGATCATCGGCAGTTTGTCCTCGGCCAGGCCGACTCCGCGCAGCGACCACAGGTCGTGGTGATTGAGCGAGGCGGCCCGCACGTTCACGGTCGTCCAGCCGGGCCTCTTCTCGGGGGCCGGGCGCTCCCCCAACTCCAGGCCGTTCAGCGGCTGGTCACGGTCGATTCGGGCAGCGTAAGCAGCGAACATGACCTTGACGATAGGCTCCGTCCCCGCCCGGGGGAACCAGGTCCCCGTGTGACACACGTCCCGCCGACCCCAAAGCGGTTTTCGCCCCGCCCTCAAACGCCGGAGGGGCCGATTTCAGCCCGTCGTGGGGGTCCCCCCGCTCGAGCGAAGCCGAGAGTGGGGGAGTTTGAGGACGAGCGCGTCAGCGCGACAGCGGGGGCCTGGGGCGGCAGCCCCCAGGTACGGGACGGGCAGGGGCGGAGGGGGCGAAAAACCACCCACCCGGCCCACCCCCCAAGCAAAAAATGGCCCCGCCGGAAGAATCCCGGCGGGGCCACACCACCAACCGCGTCAGCGGCGAGCGACACCCTCCGCCCGAGCAGCCGCGGCCACGGCGGCCGTAACCGCCGGAGCCACCCGCTCGTCGAACGGCGAAGGAATCACGTAATCCGCGGCAAGGTCATCCCCCACGACCGCGGCCAGCGCGTCGGCCGCCGCGATCTTCATGCCCTCCGTGATCCGGGAGGCCCGCACCTGCAGGGCACCCGCGAAGATGCCGGGGAACGCCAGCACGTTGTTGATCTGGTTGGGGAAGTCGGACCGCCCGGTCGCGACGACAGCCGCGTACTTGTGGGCGATGTCCGGGTGCACCTCGGGGTTCGGGTTGGCCATGGCGAACACGAACGCGCCCTCGGCCATCGAAGCCACCGCCGGCTCCGGCACCGTACCCCCGGAGACGCCGATGAAGACGTCGGCGCCCGCGAGAGCCGACTCCAGCGACCCCGAGAGGCCCGCCTTGTTGGTGATCTCCGCAAGCTCCCGCTTGACGTCCGTCAGGTCGTCCCGGTCCCTCGACACGACACCCTTGCGGTCCGTGACGGCGACGTCACCGAGCCCCGCCTCCAGCAGGAACTTGGCGATGGCGACCCCGGCGGCACCGGCGCCGGAAATCACCGCGCGCAGGTCACCGAGCGTCCGCCCGGTCAGCTTCGCGGCGTTCCGCAGCGCCGCCAGCGTCACGACCGCGGTCCCGTGCTGGTCGTCGTGGAAGACGGGAATGTCCAGGCGCTCCTGGAGCTTCCGCTCGATCTCGAAGCACCGGGGCGCCGAGATGTCCTCCAGGTTGACGCCACCGAAGGACGGCGCCAGCCGGACCACGGTCTCGACGATCTCGTCGACGCCCGTGCACGCGAGCGCGATCGGCACCGCGTCGACCCCGCCGAACTGCTTGAACAGAATCGCCTTGCCCTCCATGACGGGGAGCGAGGCCTCCGGGCCGATGTCGCCGAGTCCGAGCACGGCCGTCCCGTCCGTCACCACAGCGACGACGGACGACTTCCACGTGTAGTCGTGGACGAGCTCGGGCTGCTCGGCGATCGCGCTGCACACCTTCGCGACGCCGGGCGTGTACGCCAGGGACAGGTCGTCCTTGTCACGAACGGGCACGGTGGCCTGCACGGCCATCTTGCCGCCACGATGCAGCGCGAATGCCGGGTCGAAGGAATCGAGGGGCTCGCCCCCGCCTTCCTGATCCGTACTGCTGTCGCTGCGAGGATTGACGATCTCCGCTGCCACTTTGTTTTACCCCTTAAGTCTTCATTGTTTGAGGGTGACCACTCCTGGTTGAGGGGTGGGCGGGCACCGCGCAAGCCCAGCCGCCGTGGTTGCGTACGGGCGTTTGCGCGACGGGCGCGCCGCACACGCGCCCTGAGCCCCGGATGAGGGGTGTAAAGAACCTTCTTACCGGACGGACAGTGTCGCCGACGAGTCCATAACGCGAAGGTCACACGCCGGTGACATGACTCATACCTGGATATGTGGACAAGTCCACGACTTGCCCTCCAGCGCCGCAATGGTGGAGACGCGGCCGCCCGCATCCTGAGATGCACCGAAGATCTTCCGGCCGGAAGGAGTGATTCCCGCATAAGGTCCGGCCTGATGTACCGGTCGGTAGCGGTTCGGGGGTCACCCGTTATCCGATTTTGACATAGCCGGTCGTCTGAATGCCGCAGTCCGAATGGCAAGATGCCGTCATCACACGAGGTCGCGACACCCGATGGTGTGTGTTCTCGTCGACCTATCGGCTACTCCCTCATCCGCCGGAGGAACCCACCATGACCGCAAGCTCCACCCGTCGTACGACCGCCGCGCAGTCCCGGATAGCCGCGGTCGGTGCGATCGCGGTCGCCGGCGCCCTGATCCTCACCGGCTGCGGTGACCAGACGAACAGCGGGGGTGGCTCCAAGACGGCCTCGGCCAACAGCGCCCCCCTCTTCTCCAAGCTGCCGAAGAAGATCCAGGACGCGGGTGTCATCAAGGTCGGCACGAACGCCGAGTACGCCCCGATGGAGTCGACCGAGGGCGGCAAGATCGTCGGCGTCGACCCGGACCTGGCCGACGCGCTGAGCAAGCAGCTCGGTGTGAAGTTCCAGTTCACCTCCGGCTCCTTCGACGGCCTGATCACCGCCGTCAACTCCGGCCGCTACGACATCGCGATGTCGTCCATCACGGACAACAAGCAGCGCCAGGAAGGCCTGGACGACAAGGGCAAGAAGCTCGGCGAGGGCGTCGACTTCGTCGACTACTTCACCGCCGGTACTGCCATCTACGTCAAGAAGGGCAACCCGGAGAAGATCACGGGCATCGAGGACCTCTGTGGCAAGACCGCTGCCGTGCAGCGGGGCACCACCTACGAGCAGGCGCTCAAGGACCAGTCCAAGAAGTGCACGAGCGGTGGCAAGAAGGCCATCAACATCGAGTCGTTCGACAACGACACCGAGGCCCAGACCCGGGTGAAGTCCGGTGGCGCGGTGGCCGGCATCAACGACTACCCGGTCGCCCTGGACCTGGCCCGCAAGGCCGACGGCGGCAACGCCTACGAAGTGATCAATAAGCAGTACGACGCCGGCCCGTTCGGCATCATCCTCGACAAGAAGAACACCGAGCTGCGTGACGTGCTGAAGGAAGCCGTCGACGCGATCATCAAGGACGGTTCGTACCAGAAGGTCCTGGAGAAGTGGGGCGCCCAGTCCGGCGCGATCGAGAAGTCCGCGATCAACGGCGGCAAGTGAGCCCGGCGCACCACTGAAGGGCAAGCAAGTGACTGACAATCTCGACAAGTCTCCCGCGGACACTCCGCCCCCGGGAGACAAGGTCTCCAAGACCTCGGACTCCGGGGTCAACCCTGAGGCCATCAAGGCGATCCCCGTCCGGCACTTCGGCCGGTGGATCAGCGGCGTCATCGTCGTGGCGCTGCTGGTCGCGCTCGTCTACGCGTTCTCGCAGGGCGACATCCAGTGGCACACGGTCGGCGACCAGCTCTTCGTGTCCAGTGTCGTCAAGGGCGCGGGCCGTACGCTGCTGATCAGCGTGCTCGCCATGATCGTGGGTGTGCTGCTGGGCATCCTCCTCGCGGTGATGCGCCTCTCGAAGAACCCGGTGACCAGCACCGTCGCGTGGCTGTACATCTGGTTCTTCCGCGGCACCCCGGTCTACGTCCAGCTGCTGCTCTGGTTCAACCTGGCGCTGATCTTCCCCGTCCTCAATCTCGGTCCGATCTACAAGAACGAGATGACGGACGTCATGACCCCGTTCATGTGCGCCCTGCTGGGCCTCGGCCTGAACGAGGCCGCGTACATGGCGGAGATCTGCCGCGCCGGCCTGCTGGCCGTCGACGAGGGCCAGACGGAGGCCGCTCACGCCCTGGGCATGAGCCACGCCAAGACCCTGCGCCGGATCGTGATCCCGCAGGCGATGCGCGTGATCGTGCCGCCGACCGGCAACGAGTTCATCAACATGCTGAAGACCTCGTCGCTGGTGTACGCGGTCACGTACAACGAGCTGCTGCGCTCGACCTCGGCGATCGGCTCCACGTCGTACGCCGTGATGGAGATGCTCTTCGTCGCCTCGATCTGGTACCTGGCCATGACCAGCGTGTTCAGCGTCTTCCAGTACTACCTGGAGCGTTACTACGCACGCGGTTCCAGCCGGAGCCTGCCGCCGACCATCTTCCAGAAGATCGCGGCGAACCTGTTCTCGAAGGGCAGCCCGAGGGGAGCCGTGTGATGACCGCGATGGTGAAGTCCGAGGGCGTCCACAAGTCCTTCGGCAGTGTCGAGGTCCTCAAGGGCATCGACCTTCAGGTGAACACCGGTGAGGTGTTCTGCCTCATCGGCCCGTCCGGCTCCGGCAAATCGACCTTCCTGCGGTGCATCAACCACCTCGAGAAGATCAACGCCGGTCGCCTGTACGTCGACGGTGAGCTGGTCGGCTACCGCCAGAAGGGCGACAAGCTGTACGAGCTCAAGGACAGCGAAGTCGCTCTGAAGCGCCGGGACATCGGCATGGTCTTCCAGCGCTTCAACCTGTTCCCGCACATGACGGCCATCGAGAACGTCATGGAGGCGCCGATCCAGGTCAAGGGCGTCAGCAAGGCCCAGGCGCGGGAACGCGCGGGCCAGCTCCTGGAGCGCGTGGGCCTGGGCGACAAGGCGAAGAGCTACCCCTCGCAGCTCTCCGGCGGCCAGCAGCAGCGCGTGGCCATCGCCCGCGCGCTGGCGATGGAGCCGAAGCTGATGCTCTTCGACGAGCCGACCTCGGCGCTCGACCCGGAGCTGGTCGGTGACGTCCTCGACGTCATGCGCGACCTCGCCGAGTCCGGCATGACGATGGTCGTCGTCACGCACGAGATGGGCTTCGCGCGCGAGGTGGGCGACAGCCTGGTCTTCATGGACGGCGGTGTGGTGGTCGAATCCGGCCATCCCCGCGACGTACTGACGGATCCGCAGCACGAGCGGACGAGGTCGTTCCTGTCCAAGGTGCTCTGACCGGACCCGAGGAAGGGGCGGTACGGGTCTCCCGTACCGCCCCTTCTTCATGCCCTCCCGGCTACGGCAGCAGCTGCGGGTTCAGGATCAGCTTGTGCAGCTGGTCCCGGGTCAGCGGCGGGGTCTTGAGCAGCGGGCCCAGCTGACCCTTGCCCAGGAAGCCGCCGGTGTCCCGCACATGCAGGACCCTGCCGTCCGTCAGCTTCAGGACCGCGCTGAACGTCGGGCCCCAGGTCGGATACGAGCCGGCATCCGGCTTGCCCTCCTGCCAGATGCCCAGGAGGTTGCCGTTGGACAGCCTCTGGGAGGTGCAGCCCACCCGAACGTCCTTGGGGGCGGCCTTGCACGGGTCCTCGATGCCTCCCGACTTGGCCTGAGCCTCCTTGCGGGTGGCCACGCTCACCGCGATGTATCCGACGCCGCCGTCCCGGCTGACGGCGTAGTCACCGTCGTACGGCCCGACGGGCTTGCGCAGCGGGGCCTTCGGCGCCTGCTTGACCAGGCGCATCAGCGAGACCTCGCTGATCTTGCCGGTCCCGGCGGGCAGCAGTTTCTCGAACCCGCCCGCCTTGGAGGTGAACTCGCCCGCGGTGGGCGCACTGGCCACGCTCGCCCCTTGCCCGTCACTCAGCACGCCGGGCCCGAAGACCAGGCCGGTCACAACGGCCGCCGCCGCGACGCCCGTCGCCGCCGCGCGCCGCCGCCACCGTACCCGCGAGGCCTGCGCGAAGACGGTCTCGCTGCCGCGGCTCCCGGGCGCCCTGACGTCGTCCACCGCCCGCCCGAGCAGCTCCCTGACGTGCTCCGTCTCAACTTCCCGCTGATTCATACGTGTTCCTCCCGCACCGCGGCCCTGAGCGCCGCGAGTCCCCTGGCTGTGTGGCTCTTGACCGTGCTCTCCCGCATCCCGAGCAGCTGAGCCGTGGCGGCCACGCTCAGGTCTTCCCAGTAGCGCAGCACCAGCACGGCCCGCTGCCTGGGCGCGAGCTGCGCGAGGGCGGCCCGCACCATGAGTCCGGTGTCGCTGTCGACCGACCGCCCCGCCACGTCCGGCACTTCGCCGTACGCCTGCTCGCGCCGCCAGAACCGGCGGCGTGCGGAGATGAAGGTGTTGACCAGTGTCTTGCGCGCGTAGGCCTCGAGGTTCTCGAGGCGTCCGTGCCGGCGCGCGCCGAGGACGACCTTCACCAGGGTCGTCTGCACGAGGTCCTCCGCCTCGTCACGGTTGCCGCACAGCAGATAGGCGCTGCGGAACAGCGCCGTCCGTCTGCCCTCCACGAAGGCGTGCAGAGCGGCTTCCTCGCCGCGCGTCATCCCGCCCCCTTCCCCGGCCCGAGGTCACGGGCCGTCTCACCCTTCCAGTGCGGTGGGGGGTCGCTCAGGACGCAGCGGAGGCGGTACGGATTTTTCCGTACCGCCTCTGAATCTCCCTCCCGGAGTCGCTACTTGAGCGCGAGCAGGAGCGTGTCCGAGGGCGAGCACCACACCGGCCGGGCCTCCCCGAAGCCCTTCTCGCGCAGCACGCGCGCGTGCCAGGCGGCGGACGGCATGTCACCGTCGGCGTGCTCGCCGTAGATCTCGAAGCGGCGGGCGGTCGGCGCGGCGAGGACGGGATCCTTGGCTGCCAGCTCCCACCATTCGGCCCAGTCGAGCGCGCCGTCCTTCTTGGCCTGATCCATATGGGCGTGCCGCTGGGCGCGCTCCGCCGCGTTGATCCGGGGCGTGGTCTCGTCGATCATGTGGTCGGCGTTCATGAAGACACCGCCGTCGCGGACGAGTTCCGCGACCTGACCGTAGAGGGCCGCGAGGGGTTCGCTGTGCAGCCAGTGGAGGGCCGTGGCGGTCAGGACGGCGTCGTACGAGTCGTAGGGCAGCCGCGCGGTCCACTGCGGGTCCTTGAGGTCGGCGGTGACGAAGGAGACGCGGTCGTCGCCCTCGAAGGTGCCCTCGGCGATGGCGAGCAGCGCGGGGTCGAGGTCGACGCCGGTGCTGGTGGCCTTCGGGAAGCGGTCGAACAGCCGGGCCGTGATGGTGCCGGTGCCGCAGGCGAGGTCGAGGACGCGGGGTGCGGTGCCGACCAACGCCTCCACCATGTCGAGCATCACCCGGAAGCGCTCCTCGCGGTCCGGCATGTACCACTCCTGCTGCCGGTCCCAGCTCTGCTGCCAGGCGTGCCAGTCGGTTCCGGTCGTCGTGGTCATGAAAGCCCCTTCTTCGCCGCGCCTCGTAATACCCTGGAAGCACGATCATCTGTTACCTGACCGCAGTCACGACGATAGAGCGCCTCCGTAAGGACTACAAGTGGAACTGGCCTATTACTCGGATTACGCCGTCCGTCTCGTCAACACCGAGGAGCCGGCCCGGGGCAAGGACTCGCTGACCTCGGTCGGGGCCGTCCGCGACCTCTTCGGGGGCAACTCCTCGGCGGCCCGGCGCGCCACGGACGCGGACGTCACCCGCTTCCGCTCCGTACGGGCCCGGCTGCGCGCGGTCTTCGAGGCGGCGGACGGCGGCGACGAGACCCTCGCGGTGGACCTGCTGAACTCGCTCCTCCTGGAGTTCCCGGTGAGCCCGCAGATCTCCGGCCACGACTACCGGGACGACGACGGCCGCCCGCTGTGGCACATGCACCTGGCGGACCACCCGTCGAACGCGACGGCGGGCTACGCGGCGATCGCCGCGATGGGCCTGGCGTTCCACCTGACGGAATACGGCGTCGACCGTCTGGGCCTGTGCGAGGCGGCACCGTGCCGCAACGCCTACCTGGACACCTCGACGAACCGCTCCAGGCGCTACTGCTCGGACCGCTGCGCGACCCGCGCCAACGTGGCGGCCTACCGCGCCCGCAAGCGCCTGGAGGCGGACCGGTCGGACAGCACGGGCCTGGCGGCGACGAGCAGCCAGCGCACCAGCGCGAACGGCGAGCGCTGATCCTGCTTCAGCGGCCGATAGCGGAACCGCACTTTCCCCAGGACCAGCTCCTGGGGCACGGTCCCGTAATCGGTGCTGTCGCCACCGGCGTACGCGTTGTCGCCCAGCACCCACCACCCGCCCTCGCGCCGTTCCGCGACCCGCTTGACGACGAGCAGGTCCTGCTGGAACGGATGACGCAGGACGACGACGTCCCCGGGCCCGACCCGCGCCCCCCACTGCACGACGAGCCGATCCCCGTGCTGGAACGTGGGCACCATGGACGGTCCCGTCACCTCTGCCGCCCCAAACGGCAAGAGGGCCCTCCCACGCTCGGTCTCCTGCGACAGCTCCGGCATCACCGGCACCTCCCCGGTCCCATCCTCCACCAGTCCCAGTTTCACCCTGGACTTTTGTCCTAAGCCCATGGGGGCACTCGCGAAAACCCGTCTCCTACGGAGTAATGTCCCACCTGAGAAGACGATCACGAGGAAGGACCGCTCCATGCTCTCCCGCCTGTTTGCCCCCAAGGTCAAGGTCAGCGCACACTGCGACCTGCCCTGCGGTGTGTACGACCCGGCCCAGGCCCGCATCGAGGCGGAGTCGGTGAAGGCCGTCCAGGAAAAGATGGCCGGCAACGACGACCCGCACTTCCAGGCTCGCGCCACGGTCATCAAGGAGCAGCGCGCCGAGCTCGCCAAGCACCACGTGTCGGTGCTCTGGAGCGACTACTTCAAGCCCCCGCACTTCGAGAAGTACCCGGAGCTGCACCAGCTGGTCAACGACGCCCTGAAGGCCCTCTCGGCCGCCAAGGCTTCGACGGACCCGGCCACGGGCCAGAAGGCGCTGGACTACATCGCCCAGATCGACAAGATCTTCTGGGAGACCAAGAAGGCCTGATCCAGGGTCGGTTATCTGTTCGCCACGACCGGCGAGCGGTGCACCCTCGCAGGTCAGCGAGCGTTTCGTAGGGGCCCGGCCGGGTATCCGGCCGGGCCCCTACGCGTTCCCCATGGCGCCGGGAAGACCACGGCCGTGCAGGTGTCACGGGCAGTTCGCCGTCGTGGACGGCATGCTCACCGGCGAGGAGAACCTGCTGCTGATGGCCGACCTGCACCACCTGGGACGGCGCGAGGGAAAGCGGCGGGCCGCCGAGCTGCTGGAGCGGTTCGAGCTGACCGGCGCGGCAAAGAATTTGCCCGCCACCTGCTCCGGGGGGATGCGGCGCCGCCTCGACATCGCGATGACGCTGGTCGGCGATCCCCGCGTCCTCTCGGCCGCCGCCCCAGCGCACGCCCGCCCGCAGCCGAACGCCCGCCCGCAGCCGAACGCCCGCCCCGACGTCCCCACAGCCGCCGACGCACGCAAGGGGCCGTGCCGGTACATCACATGCCCGTCGCTTACGTGGTCACAACCCAGCGATCCCCGACAGCCGGCCAAAGTGCCCGACGGCGACGGGCGGATGTACCGGCACGGCCCCGACCCACCCCCAGCGGCAGGCGTCGCGGTGAGCGGCAGTCGCCACTGTCAGCGGCAGGCATCGCTGTCAGCGGCTCGTGCCATCCTGTTGAGGTGACCAACGCCAGCGCCATAGAGGACCTGGTCCGGCTCCGCCGGGCCCGCGACCGGATGGACCGCGAGTACGCGGAGCCACTGGACATGGCCGCCCTCGCGCGCACCGCGCTGATGTCGCCCGGCCACTTCCAGCGAAGCTTCCGCGCGGCGTTCGGCGAGACTCCGTACACGTATCTCATGACCCGCAGGATCGAGCGCGCCAAGGCCCTCCTGCGACGCGGCGACATGACGGTCACGGAGGTCTGCCTGGCCGTGGGCTGTACGTCGCTCGGTTCCTTCAGCTCCCGCTTCACGGAACTGGTCGGCGAAACCCCCAGCGAATACCGCTCCCGCCCCCACGACCACGGCGCCCCCATCCCGTCCTGCGTCGCCCAACGCCTCACCCGCCCGGCCCGCCACCGCAACCCGGAAGCGGAACCGGGCTCGCGCCTCTAACGTGAAGAACATGGACCTGAAACTCTCCCAGTGCTTCATCGCCGTGGACGACCACGACAAGGCGCTCGCGTTCTACCGCGACGTCCTGGGCCTGGAGGTCCGCAACGACGTCGGCTTCGAGGGAATGCGCTGGGTCACGCTCGGCTCACCGCTCCAGCCGGACGTGGAGATCGTCCTGGAACCCCCCGCGGCGGACCCGAACACCTCCCCCGCGGACAAGCAGGCCATGGCCGAGCTCCTGGCCAAGGGAGTCCTCCGCGGCGTGATCTTCTCGACCACGGACTGCGACGCCCTCTACGAACGCGTCCGCTCCTCCGGCGCCGAAGTCCTCCAGGAACCCATGGACCAGCCCTACGGCCTCCGCGACTGCGCCTTCCGCGACCCGGCGGGCAACCTCATCCGCTTCAACGAACGCCCCAGTATGTAGAAACGTCGTTGCGCGGTCCGCCGGGACAGGAGACGGTACGAGACGCCGTACGCACCGTCCGACAGGGGAATCGCACCATGGCCGAACCCATCCGGTGGACCTACGCC
Source organism: Streptomyces sp. NPDC029292 (assembly GCF_055569295.1). NCBI lineage: Bacteria > Bacillati > Actinomycetota > Actinomycetes > Kitasatosporales > Streptomycetaceae > Streptomyces > Streptomyces sp. NPDC029292. Next base: position 650,519 of record NZ_JBVHXR010000002.1, on the reverse strand, counting down.
TTCATCGACCGGCCCATGAAGGAGTTCGGGCGGGCCGGTGACTTCTGGACCGCGGTCACCGGGACAAGACTGTCCGAACCCCGCGGCGACCAGGGCGAGTTCGTGACCCTGCTGCACGACGGCGCCGACCCGTGCGTGAAGGCACAGGGCGTCGGGGCGGGCGACGGCGGCGCGCATCTCGACCTCGCCGTCGAGGACGTACCGGCGCTGGTGGAGTCGGCGCGGCGGCTGGGCGCCGAGGTGGTCGGGGACCACCAGGGGTGGGCCGTACTGCGTTCCCCCGGTGGGCAGTTGTTCTGCGCGGTGCCCTGGCACGGGGAGTCGACGCGGCCGCCCGTGGTCGAGGGACCGGATGGCGCGACCAGCCGGCTCGACCAGGTGTGCCTCGACCTCGCACCGGACGTGTACGCCACCGAGATCGCCTTCTGGAGCGACCTGACCGGGTGGGAGTCCCGCCCCGGCGCGCTTCCGGAGTTCCACGTGGTCAAGCCGTCCGCCGCGCTGCCCGTCCGCATCCTCCTGCAACGCCTGGGCACCGACCGCCCCACCACCGCCCACCTCGACGTCGCCTGCTCGGACATCGAGGCGGTCCGCGCCCGGCACGAACAGCTCGGCGCCGCACTCGTCGACCGCGGCACCCACTGGGCCGTGATGCGCGACCCGTCGGGCGGCACGTACTGCCTGACGCCCCGTGACCCCGGCACGGGCAGCCTTCCCTAGCGGGCCGTCGCGTAGACGCAGAGCACCGCCGTCCCGTCTCCCGCGGTCGGGCAGGACGGGGGCGACCCCGTGAAGGAGAGCAGGGGGGCCGGGCCGTCCTCGTCCTTCTCCCAGCCGCCCGGTCGCTGCGGCTCGGCCGAGTCCTGGAGCCAGAGGGTGAGGGCGCCGCCCACGATCACGGACACGGTCCACACCGCCAGGGCCCACCGCCAGACGCGGCGCGGTCCCCCCGCCGCGGTCACTCCGGGGCCGCCCCGCCGGAGGGCCACACTTCCACGTCCACGACGGCCTCCACCGGGATCGGCCCATAGACGTGCGGGAACTCCTCGCCGCCGGGCTTCATCGCCTCGTACCGCACCGGCACCCCGAGCCGTTCGGCGTCGACGACGAGGACCACCAGTTCGTCGGGGCCGTCGTACGCGCCGTACAAGAAGGCGGCCACGTTCGGAAGTTGGTGGCGAAGGGAGCAGTGGATGAAGCCCTCCTCCTGGAGGGTGCGACCACGGGTGGACATCTCGTACGCGCCGGACACACGGGCCGCGTCCCACAGGGACCGCTCGGTGAGGTGCAGAAGAGGTTCGGGCATGCCGCACACGCTACGGCTCCAGGCGGGCGGCCCGCGCCTGCAAATAGGGCTGTTCCGGGAGGCTGAGGGTCTTTCCGGCCGCCGACACGTATGCCACCCGGGCCGCCGCCGTGTCACCCGCGCGCTCCAGCAGATGACCGCGGACCGCGTCCAGTCGGTGCCCGCCCGCCGACTCCAGCCGGGGCCCGCCCGCCACCTCGTCTTCCAGCGTGTCGAGTTCGGCGAGTCCCGCGCGCGGCCCGTGCACCATGGCGACGGCCACCGCCCGGTTGAGACATTCGACCGGGCCCGGGACCTGGCGGACCAGCAGGTCGTACAGGCCGAGGATCTCGCGCCAGTCCGTCGCCTCCGGGACGGCGCCTCGCCGTGGACCGCGGCGATGGCGGCGCGGAGCTGGTACGCGCCCGCCCTCCCCCGCGACAAGGCCTCCGTCGCCAATGCCACGCCCTCCTCGACCGCCGTCCTGTCCCACAGACCGCGGTCCTGCTCGTCGAGCGCGCCGGGGACCTGCGGCGCGTGCCGGCGCAGCAGATCCTCGACCTCGGTGTTCATACCGCTCAGATGTCTCCGGCGCCGTCCAGGATGGGCCGGATGACCACCGGATAGTTGGTGAGCCCCTCGGGGCCGGGACACCGGGTGACGCGCTCGGCGATCTCGGTGACCCGCTCCAGGCTCTCGCACTCCAGGACCCAGTAGCCGGCCATCAGCTCCTTGGTCTCGCTGTACGGCCCGTCGGTGATCACGGTCCTGCCGTCCTCACCGACGGTGACCAGCCGGGTCTGCGCGGGCTCGGCCAGCCCGTTCCCGTCGACCAGTTCACCGGACTCGGAGAGGTCGTCGTTGATCGCGCCCATGTACGCGTACATGGCGCTCAGCTCCTGCTTGCTCCAGGCCGGGGAGCCGGCGGAGGCCTTGCCCCGCATGCCCTCGTAGTCGGCCTGCGTTCCCTGAACCATCACCAGGTACTTCATGAGTCAGCTCCTTCGGCTTCCCGCTCGGACCGCCCGTGGTGGGCGGCTCTCAGAGGGGACGTCGGAGCCGGCCCGCGTTTCTCTACACGGCCGCGCGCACCCCGTCAGGATTTCTCGGTGACGGGCTCCTCGGGCTTCTCCCGAGGCTCCTGAGCGCCCGGCTTCTCCCGGGGCGCCTGAGTGGACGCGTCGGCGTACGCCTCGCACTTCGGGTTCCGGCAGGGACCGGCCACCCAGACGGGGACCCATGCGCCCAGGGTCTTGTGCCGCCGCACGACCGTGGCGACCGGCTGCCCACAGACGGGACAGACATGCTCATCGGTGCCCATATCTTCAGGGTATTACGGGAGGGGGATTAGCTCGATACTTGCGAGGAACCCAGGGCGTCCACGTCCAGGAGGAATCACATCCAGAATTCGGGATACGCGAACGCGCGACCGCATAATTCGCTCAATTTGATGAATGCACTCGAACATGGTGTGGCGTCTCGTACGGGTGCGTACGGCCGGTGATCGTGAAGCTGGTGGTGCAGGTCGGACTGGTCAACGGCCCCTGCCCCACCCCGCATCACCACCAGGGTGGGCCTGGACGCAAACGCAGCACCACAGCCAGTGATGCCCGTCGTGCAAGCCCGTCGCTTCAGCGACGGACAGTTGACCGTTTCCTGCCGTACGTCCTCACGAGCACCCCGTTCTTGAAGACCCGCATCTCGTCGAGCGTGAACTCCTTGACGTCGAACCCGGAGCCGAACATCGGCATGCCGGAGCCCAGCACCACCGGGTAGGTCTTGATGACCAGCTCGTCCACCTCGTCGATCAGCTCACCGGCGAGCTGCGAGCCGCCGCACAGATAGATGCCGAACCCGCTGTCCTCCGCCTTGAGTTCGCGGATCTTTCCGACGACGTCGTCCGCGACGATCTCGACATGCGGGTCGGGCGACTCCTTGAGGCTGCGCGAGGCGACGTACTCGCGCAGATGGGCGTACGGGCTGGTGACGCCGAGGTCCAGCGCCAGGTCGTAGCTGGCGCGGCCCTGGATGATCGTGTCGAACTTCCGGTTCTCCAGGTCGTCGATGCCGAGCGGCCGACGGCCGTGGGTCGGCAGGGTGTCCGGGTACTCCGCCTTCAGGAAGTCCTCGAGGAACTCCTCGTCGACGAACGGCATGAAGAACTGCGCGTCCCCGGCGGGATCCCCGATGAAGCCGTCGATCGAGCAGGCGATGAAGTACGTGAGCTTGCGCAAGCGGGTCTCTTTTCGCAGGTGGCGTTCGGGACGACTCCAGTGACGCCTCCAGTGGCCGCCCCCGAACCACTCCAGTTATAGTGCTTCACCTGTAGTGGTTACAAGCGATTTCAGTGATGTACCGGAGGACGCCCGCATGGCAAGAAACCCGGAGCGCAGAGCGGCCCTCGTCGACGCGGCCGTCGAAGTGCTGGCACGCGAGGGCGCGCGCGGGCTGACGTTCCGCGCGGTGGACGCCGAGGCGGCCGTGCCGGTGGGCACCTCGTCGAACTACTTCACCGACCGCGACGACCTGCTGAACCAGGTCGACGCCCGCATCCACGAGCGTCTCGCGCCCGACCCGGCCGTACACGCCGAGCTGCTGAAGGGGCCGAAGGACCGCTCACTGGTGCTGGAGTTCATGCGCGACCTGCTGGCCCGCGCGATCCGCGACCGCACCGGCTACCTGGCCCTGTTCGAGATGCGTCTGGAGGCCACCCGCCGCCCGGCCCTGCGCGCCTCGTACACGAAGTCGGTGCGCGGCGACCTGGAGCAGGGCATGGAGTTCCACCGGGACGCCGGGCTCCCCGGTGGCGACGAGACCGTCACGGTGCTCTATCTCGCCATGCTCGGACTGCTCCTGGAGCACCTGACGCTGCCGGGCGTGCTGGACGGCGTACTGCCGTCGGTCGCCGTACCGGACGAGCTGCTCGAACGGATCGTGGCGACGATCGTCCCGGAGAGCTGAGCGGGACTAGGTCCGCGGCTCGCGCCACATCGGCCACATCTGCGGGCCGTCCGGCAGGTCGAGGGGACGGCCCGCGAGGTCGAAGCCGAGGCGCTCGTACAGCGTGCGGCTGCGGGCGCTGCTCGCCTCCAGGTACGCGGGCAGGCCCGCGCGGTCGCAGCGGTCGAGGACCGACCGGATGAGCGTGCTGCCGAGGCCCTCGCCCTGGCGCTCCGGCGCCACGGCGATCATCCACAGGTACTCGTGGGCGCGTCCCGCGGGGTGGATCCCGGCCGTCAACCTGCCGATCAGCTCGACGCGTTCGTTCTCCGGGTCGACGGCCTCGCGCAGCTGTACGGGGCCGTCCTCGTCGGCATGGTCGTCGGCGGGGACAGCCAGCCACAGGGCGCACGCCGTGCCGTCCTCGGTGACGTCGACACGGCCCTCGGCGAGCACGACGTCGAGGAAGGCGGCCATGAGTTTGTGGTGGGTCGTACGGCGGTGCGCCTCGTCCGGGAAGACCCAGCCGCTCACCGGATCGTCCCGGAAGGCCTCGTCCAGCAGCCGGACCACCAGCTCGCGGTCACCCTCGCCCGCCGCGCGGATCGCCACGCCCATGTGCCGCCCCTTCTTCGCCCCGACTGGCGTTGATCGTACGGCGGTTGCAGCCTGGTCGGAGGGGCTTCTCCGGGCGGCGCCGGAGATCTTTCAGCCCGTCCGGCGTTCGAGGACGAGCCCTTCGGGCGACCGGGGGTCTGGGGGGAGCCCCCAGGTACGGACGCCCCGCACAAAGGGGGCGGGTCCCGCGCACCGTGGGGATGTGCGGGTCCCGCCCCGGCCGGAGCCCGGTGCCGTACGGAGGTCAGGTGCCGTACGGTCCCGGCGGCTCCGGGGTCTTCAATCGCGGGACAGTCGCGCTCAGTTGCTGCGCCGCGTCACGAACTCCGCCAGTGCGAGGAGGCCGCCCGCCGCCTCCGGGTCGGGTACCGCCCGGGACAGCTCGTGCATCGCCCGCGCCATCCGGTCGGCCGCCTGGACCTGCGCCCAGTCCCGGCCGCCCGCGAGCTCTACGGCCAGCACCGTGCGTTCCAACTCCCCTTCCTCATAAGGAAGTCCGTACAGCTCGGCGAGTTCGGTCGCCGCCGGGGTGCCGGAGGCGAGCGCGGCCACCACGGGCAGGGACTTCTTGCGGGCGATGAGGTCCGCCCCGGCCGGCTTGCCGGTGCGGCTCGGATCCCCCCAGATCCCGATCACGTCGTCGATCAGCTGGAAGGCGAGCCCCGCCTCGCGCCCGAACGCGTCCAACGCCTCGACGTCCTCCTCCCCCGCCCCCGCGTACAGCGCCCCGAGCGCGCAGGCGCAGCCGAGCAGCGCGCCCGTCTTGGCCTCGGCCATGGCGAGGCACTCGGCGAGGGTGACCTCGTCGGGACCGCGCTTCTCCATGGCCGTGTCCGCGTGCTGCCCCGCGCACAGTTCGACGACACAGGACGCGAGCCGGGCGGCGGCCGCCGAGGACGCCGGGTGCGGGTCCTCGGCGAGCAGCCCCTGGGCCAGCGCCTGCAGGGCGTCCCCGGCGAGGATCGCGTCGGCGTCGCCGAACACGGTCCACGCGGTGGGGCGGTGCCTGCGGGTGGTGTCCCGGTCCATCACGTCGTCGTGCAGCAGCGTGAAGTTGTGGATCAGCTCCACGGCGGCTGCCGCCCGTACGGCGGTCGTGTGCTGTCCGCCGAGCGCCCGGACCGCGGTCAGTACGAGCGCGGGCCGGATCGCCTTGCCCGCGTTGCCCGCCGCCGGAGTGCCGTCCGCGTGCTCCCAGCCGAAGTGGTAGAGCGCGATCCGGCGCATCGAGCCGGGCAGCGAGTCGATGGCCCTGCGCAGCTCGGGGTCGACGGACGCCCGGGCGCGCTCCAGGATCCCCGCCGCTTCCTGCCCGTCGAGCGGGTGTGGCGGACCCTGCCGTTCCGTGGGCCTCCCGATAAGGCTCCGCCTTTCCAGGGACTCGGTCGGGTTCTGCTTCGTCTCCGTCATGAACTCACCTATGGGATCGCCTTGGAGAGGCTGCGGACGGTGGCGCTTCCGCGGCAGCTGGGCGCGTACCCCCTGGGTGTACCCGCCCCGAAGGGCGGGAACACGGCGACCACCGGCGCGCGGAAGGTCACCGCCACCGGCCGGTCTCGACGTTCTCCAGAATGCCGAGGGCGTCGGGCACGAGGACCGCCGCCGAGTAGTACGCCGTCACCAGGTAGGAGATGACCGCCTGTTCGTTGATGCCCATGAAGCGCACCGACAGGCTGGGCTCGATCTCGTCCGGGATGCCCGCCTGCTGGAGCCCGACGACGCCCTGCTCGGCCTCGCCGGTACGCATGGCGATGATCGAGGTCGTACGGGCGTCGCTGACCGGGATCTTGTTGCACGGAAAGAGCGGGACGCCGCGCCAGGTCGGGATGCGGTTGCCCGCGATCTCGACGCTCTCGGGGACCAGTCCGCGCTTGTTGCACTCGCGGCCGAACGCGGAGATCGCGCGCGGGTGGGCGAGGAACAGCTTGGTGCCCCGCCTGCGGCTGAGCAGTTCGTCGAGGTCGTCGGGGCTGGGGACGCCGTCGTGGGGCTGGAGCCGCTGCTCGTACTCGCAGTTGTTGAGCAGTCCGAACTCCCTGTTGTTGATGAGCTCGTGCTCCTGGCGCTCCTTCAACGCCTCGACGGTCAGGCGGAGCTGCTGCTCCGTCTGGTTCATCGGCTGGTTGTAGAGATCGGCCACGCGCGTGTGCAGGCGCAGCACGGTCTGGGCGATGCTCAGTTCGTACTCGCGCGGCGCGGCCTCGTAGTCCACGAAGGTGCCGGGGATGTCCGGCTCTCCGGTGTGGCCGGCGGCGAGGTCGATCTCCTTCTCGCCGTACTTGTTGGTGCGCTGCGCCGGAATCGCGCGCAGCTCCTGGAGGTGGTCGCGCAGGGACTCGGCGCGCTCCGCGACCTGTTCGAGATCCTGGCGGGGCAGCGTGAGCACGGTGACCGCGGTGAGCGCGCGGGCCGTGTACTCCCAGATGGCGTCCGGGTCGATGAGGGCCTGCTCCCCGAAGTACGCGCCGTCGGCGAGGACGCCGAGGACCGCGTCGTCGCCGTAGGGACCTGTGCCGGTCTTCTCGACCTTGCCGTGGGCGAGCAGGAACACCTCGTCGGCCTGGCTGCCGAACGAGGCGAGCACCTCCCCCGGTGCGAACTCCCGCTGCTGGCAGCGCTGTGCGAGCTCGCCGAGCACCTCCTGATCCTCGTACGACCGCAGTACGGACAGCTCGCCGAGCTCCGCGGGGATGACCTGGACGCGGTCACCGGTCTTCACGAACGTCACGCGGCCGTCGCCCACGGAGTAGCTGAGCCGCCGGTTCACTCGGTACGTGCCACCCTGCACGTTCACCCATGGCAGCATGCGCAGCAGCCAGCGGGAGCTGATCTCCTGCATCTGGGGTGCGGACTTGGTGGTGGTGGCCAGGTTCCGCGCGGCGGATGTGCCGAGGCTCTGCTGCGGCCTGTTCTGCTGGGCGCGGACCTCTTCGCCTACCGACATGAAAATTGCCCTCCCAGTCGTGCACTGATCTGCGGGGACCACCCTTCCATCACGGAGCGTGCCGGTGCTATTACACGAATGAGGGGGAATGGATCAGCCGGGCGTGGGCACTTCGCGGGATTTTGTCGAGGCGTCACGTCGGGAACTCCAAGATCCGGCCAACCGTTTGGCTCTTCGACGGACAAGGACGGGAGACGGCAATGTCAGGCTTCCTGGACCGCGCCAAGGAACAGGCGCAGCGAGGGCTCACGCAGGGCAAGCAGAAGATCGACGAGGTGCAGGCACAGCGCGCCGGTGGTGACCTCCTCAAGAGACTGGGCGCCGCGTACTACGCGGAGCGGCGGGGCAGCGGCTCCCCCGAGGCCACCCAGCAGGCCCTTCAGGCCTTGGAGAGCCACATCGCCACGCACGGGGACGGGTTCCTCCGGTCCTGACTGTTTCCTCCGCTCCTGTCCGGATCGGCTCGCACGCTGTGCGAACGAGTAGGCCGGGCCGCTTCGTTGCGGGTACAAGCAGCGGTACGAGACGGCCTCGACGGGTGGCCGGCGCGCAGCGCGAAGGAGGCGGTCATGGCCCCACCCATGTCCGCGGGCACTTTCCTGGACCGGCTCAGGGAGGAAGGCGTCACCGTCGTCGAGGTCGGCGACTGGGAGCATCACAACCGCAATCACAAGGGTCCCTGGGGGCCGGTGCACGGCATGATGATCCATCACACGGTGACCTCGGGCAGCGAGCACACCGTCGAGATCTGTCGCAACGGTCGCACGAAGCTGCCCGGGCCGCTGTGCCACGGCGTCATCACCAAGGACGGCGTCCTCCACCTCGTGGGCTACGGCCGGGCCAACCACGCGGGCCTGGGCGACGACGACGTCCTGCGCGCCGTGATCGCCGAGAAGGCCCTGCCCCTGGACAACGAGGCGAACACCGACGGCAACCGCCATTTCTACGGCTTCGAGTGCGAGAACCTCGGCAACGGCAAGGACCCCTGGCCCGAGGCCCAGCTGGAAACCATCGAGAAGGTCTCCGCCGCGGTCTGCCGCCACCACGGCTGGTCGGAGCGCTCGGTCATCGGCCACCTGGAGTGGCAGCCGGGCAAGGTCGACCCGAGAGGATTCACGATGAACTCCCTGCGGGAGCGCATCCGCGACCGCCTGAAGTGACCATCGGCCACCGGTAGCCGCCCACCCCCCGGACACATGTCCGACAATGGTGGGGTGACCAGCCCTGACGTCCCTGACGTCCCTGAAGCGCTCGACCTGACCGGCCTGCGGCCGCGACTGCCGTCGCCGTTGCGTCCGGCCGTGGACGAGCGCTTCGCGCGTCACGGCGTCCGGCTGGTGCTCAAGCGGGACGATCTGATCCACCCGGAGCTGATCGGCAACAAGTGGCGCAAGCTGGCCCCGAACCTACGGGCGGCGGCGGGCCGCACGGTCCTCACCTTCGGCGGCGCCTACTCGAACCATCTGCGCGCCACCGCCGCCGCGGGCCGCCTCCTCGGCCTGCCCACCGTCGGCGTGGTCCGCGGCCAGGAACTGGCCGACCGTCCCCTCAACCCCTCCCTCGCCCGGTGCGCGGCCGACGGCATGCGGCTGCACTTCGTCGACAGATCGACGTACCGCCACAAGGCGGAGCCGGAGACACTGGCCGAAATCCTGCGCGCGGTGGGCGCGGAGGACGCGTACGTCGTCCCGGAAGGCGGCAGCAACTCCCTTGCCGTACGCGGCTGCCAAGGCCTCGGCGAGGAGCTGCGCGGCCACGGCGGTGTCGACGTAGCCGCCCTCGCCTGCGGCACCGGCGGCACCCTCGCGGGCCTGGCCGCCGGCCTCGCCCCCGACCAGCGCGCCCTGGGCATCCCCGTCCTCAAGGGCGGCTTCCTCAGCGCCGACATACGGGACCTCCAGCAAGCCGCCTTCGGCTCCCGCCGCGGCACCTGGTCCCTCGACGACCGCTTCCACTTCGGCGGCTACGCCCGCACCACCCCCGAACTCGACGCCTTCGCCGAGGACTTCGAAAACCGCCACGACCTGCCCGTCGAACGTCTCTATGTCGCCAAGATGCTGTACGGACTTGTCGCTCTGGCGGAGGAAGGCGCGTTCCCGCGGGGGACGACGGTGGCGGCGGTGATCACTGGAGCGCCGCTCTCCTGACCGTGCTCACGGCAGCGCTCACGCCGCCTCCCTGAACGCCGCCGCCTCCTCCAGGTCCAGCCGCCGCAGCAGCGTCCGCAGCATCTCGTCGTCGATGTAGCGGTGGTCGCGGAGCTTCACGAAGACCTCACGCTCGGTGCCGATCATTTCGCGGGACAGGCGTCGGTAGGTGTCGTCGGCAGTCTCGCCGGTCACCGGGTTGACCGAGCCGAGCCGCTCCCAGACGGCGTTGCGGCGCCGTTCCATGACCGTGCGCAGGCGGTCGGAGAGCGGCGGGGGCAGGGCGTTGCGCTCGTCGGCGAGGAGGTCGTCGAGGCGTTGTTCGGCGGCCCGGGAGGCCTGCGCCTGGGCGTTGGCCTCGGCGAGCGTCGCGGTCTGCTGGTCGCGCCCGGGCAGCTTCAGGAGGCGGATCAGCGGCGGCAGCGTCAGCCCCTGCACGACCAGGGTCCCGATGACCGTCGTGAAGGTCAGGAAGAGGATCAGGTTGCGATCGGGAAAGGCGCCGCCGCCGTGCACGGTGAGCGGGATGGAGAAGGCGATGGCGAGCGAGACCACGCCCCGCATCCCGGCCCAGCTGGTGACGAACGCCCCCTTCCAGGTGGGGTTCTCCTCACGCTCCCGGATCCGCGCCGAAAGAATGCGCGGCAGGAAGGCCGCCGGATACACCCACACGAACCGGGTCACGACCACGACGAGGAAGACGGCCACCGCGTACCAGGCGGCGCGGCCGCCCGCGTACTCCCCCAGCCCCTCGATGACGACCGGCAGTTGCAGTCCGATCAGGGCGAACACCGCCGACTCCAGGACGAACGCGACCATCTTCCACACCGCCTCCTCCTGGAGCCGGGTCGCGAAGTCCACCTCCCAGGAGCGGTGTCCGAGGTAGAGCGCGACGACGACCACCGCGAGCACCCCGGAGGCCTTGACCTGCTCGGCGATCCCGTAGGCGACGAACGGGATCAACAAGGAGAGGGTGTTCTGGAGAAGCGCCTCCTTCAGGTGCGTGCGCAGCCAGTGGATCGGGAGCATCAGGACCAGCCCGACGAGCACACCGCCGACCGCCGCGAGCAGGAACTCGCCGACGCCGCCCGCCCAGGTCGCGCCCTCGCCGACCGCGGCGGCGAGGGCCACCTTGTAGGCGGTGATCGCGGTCGCGTCGTTCACCAGGGACTCGCCCTGCAGGATGGTGGTGATCCGCGAGGGCAGCCCCACCCGGCGCGCGACGGCGGTCGCCGCGACCGCGTCAGGCGGCGCCACCACCGCCCCGAGCACCAGCGCTGCGGGCAGCGGCAGACTCGGCACGATCAGATAGGCGGCCCAGCCGACGACCAGCGTCGCGAAAAGGACGTAACCGACCGACAACAGCGCGACGGGCCGCAGTTGCGCCCGCAGATCGAGGTACGAGCTGTCGGTGGCCGCCGTGTACAGCAGCGGGGGCAGCACCAGTGGGAGCACGACCTCGGGGTTGAGTTCGTATGCGGGCACCCCGGGGACGTACGAGACCATCAGGCTGACCGCGACGATCAGCAGTGGCGCCGGGACCGGAGTACGGCGGGCGACCCCGGCGACCGCGGCGCTGCCCGCGACCAGCAACAGCAGTGGCAAAACGTGCATTGTCTTCCGCCCGCCCTCGTTTTCGCGCGGCTTCCCGCGTCCCCGACGTAACCTGGCAATCATGAAACAGTGCACGCACGCCGACGCGCTGCCGCACCCCGGACCCGATCCTCTGAGCGAGACCTGCCTGGAGTGCCTGGAGACCGGCACGCACCCGGTGCAGCTGCGGCTGTGTCTGGAGTGCGGGCACCTCGGCTGTTGCGACTCCTCCCCGCTTCGGCACGCGACGGAGCACTTCAAGGAGACCGGACATCCGGTGATGCAGACCTTCGAGCCGGGGGAGAGCTGGCGCTGGTGCTTCGTCGACCACGTTCTCGTATGACTCGTGGATCACGTACGGGTGTGGCCCGCGATCCGGACGGTTCGACCGTCTGACGCCTGGGTACGTCAACCCGGCGCGCGCTCTTCCTATTTGGGGCCGCAGACCCCTAGCCACTGTCCGTACTCATGGGCTTACTATGAGTGACAGCAAGGGGCGGGGTCCCCAGGACAGGAAACTTGGGAGCGCGGTAGCGTCACCGCTGAACCACGTAGCGCGTTACCCCGGGGGGCGACCCTCGGCCCCGAAAGAGCTTGAAAGAGCTTGTACCACCATGGAGGTGAGGGTGTCCCAGATCGCAGGCGAGCCCGCGACGAAGGACTTCGTAGAAGTCCGGCTGCCGGCCGCGGGTGCCTACCTGTCGGTGCTGCGCACGGCCACGGCCGGGCTCGCGGCCCGTTTGGACTTCACCCTCGACGAGATCGAGGACCTGCGCATCGCGGTGGACGAGGCCTGCGCGATCCTGCTGCAGCAGGCCGTCCCCGGCTCGGTGCTCAGCTGTGTCTTCCGGCTCATCGACGACTCGCTCGAGGTCACAGTCTCGGCCCCGACCACGGACGGTCACGCCCCCGCGCGCGACACGTTCGCCTGGACCGTCCTCTCGGCCCTCGCGGGCAAGGTCGACTCCACCGTCGCCGAGGACAAGACCGTTTCGATCAGCCTCTACAAACAGCGCGGCGCGGGACCCGGGCCGGCGTGAGGAACGGGGACGGGCCGGTGCGGGACGAAGAGCGCGGCACACGGGAGCTTCCCGCCGAGCGTGTCGACGGCCTCGGCGGGCCGCGGCGCACGGCGGAGGGCGTCGACGGCATCCCCGAGCAGGCCCGGCCGCACCCGGAGGACGGCGCGGCGTCCGCAGAGACACCGCAGACAGCGCCGGTCGACGAGGACGAACGGGAGAGGCTCTTCAGCCAGGGCGACGGGCAACGGGATCCGGAGGGTGCCGCGCGGAGCACGTCCTCGGAAGGGCGGCGGCTGGTGACGGGCGGGACTATGAGCGAGCACGAGCGAAACGCGGAGCAGAGCGTGCAGGGCACGCAGCACGGGCCGAGCGCCCAGCACACGCAGCACGACCCCCAGGACCGCAGTGGGGCACGGGCGATGTTCATCGAGCTGCGCAAGCTGAAGGACGGCAGCGCCGAGTACGCGGAGCTGCGCAACCAGCTGGTCCGCATGCATCTGCCGCTTGTCGAGCACCTCGCGCGCCGCTTCCGCAACCGCGGAGAGCCGCTGGACGACCTGACCCAGGTCGCCACCATCGGCCTGATCAAGTCGGTCGACCGCTTCGACCCGGAGCGCGGCGTCGAGTTCTCGACGTACGCGACCCCGACGGTCGTCGGCGAGATCAAGCGGCACTTCCGCGACAAGGGCTGGGCGGTGCGCGTACCGCGCCGTCTTCAGGAACTGCGGCTGGCGCTCACCACGGCCACGGCCGAGCTCTCACAGCAGCATGGCCGCTCCCCCACGGTCCACGAGCTGGCCGAGAAGCTGGCCATCTCGGAGGAGGAGGTCCTGGAGGGCCTGGAGTCCGCGAACGCGTACTCCACGCTGTCCCTGGACGTCCCCGACACGGACGACGAGTCCCCGGCCGTCGCGGACACCCTGGGCGCCGAGGACGAGGCCCTGGAGGGCGTCGAATACCGCGAGTCCCTCAAGCCGCTCCTCGAGGACCTCCCGCCCCGCGAGAAGCGCATCCTGCTCCTGCGCTTCTTCGGCAACATGACGCAGTCGCAGATCGCGCAGGAGGTCGGCATCTCGCAGATGCATGTCTCCCGGCTGCTGGCCAGGACCCTGGCACAGCTCCGCGAGAAGCTGCTGGTGGAGGAGTAACAGCGCGCCTCGCCCCGCGGCGCGGTGGCCACGGAGACCCGGGGACACGGCGCCGAACTCTCCGGGCAGACGGCGTCGACGGACGCGGCACGGACCGACGCGGCAGGGACGCACACGGCACGGACCGAGAGCCCGGGGCGGCAGGCCCGCCCCGGCTCTACTTCGGTTCCTGCGCGCCGCCCGGCCCGCGGATGCCCAGCGCACGCGTCGTCGCCGGGTTCACGAGCAGCACCAGCGCCGCGACCGCGACGACCGCGAGGGCGATGCCGCCGGGGATCGCGATGCTGTCGGCCTGGAGCAGGTTGTAGGCCACGGGCAGCGCCATGATCTGGGTGATGACGGCCGGGCCCCGGCTCCAGCTGCGCCGGAGCAGCAGTCCGCGGGCGGCCAGCAGGGGCAGCAGCGCGAGCACGATCAGCGTGACGCCCCCGGTGACGGCCTGCTGCCGGTCGTCGGGGTCGCCCGTGACGCCCAGTACGAGCATGTAGACGCCCCCCGCGGCCAGGGCGAGCCCCTCCAGCGCGGCCAGCGCCGCCGCGGCGGTCAGCCGCCCGGGGCGGGGTTCTGCGGTGGGGGCTTCGGCGGTGGGGTTCTGCTCAGGGCTCACCCCAGAAGAGTAGCCCTCGGCCACCGAGCGCCGACCGCACCGGGTGTGCGGACTCACACCTGGCTCACGCCTGACTCACACCCCGATCTCTTACCTGATCCCTACCTCGGTCTGGGCCGAGTACCACCCAGTAGGTACGCTGCTTCGCATGCGTGCACTTCTCGTGGTCAATCCGGCAGCAACCACCACAAGTGCGCGTACGCGTGACGTCTTGATCCACGCACTGGCGAGCGAGATGAAGCTCGAGGCGGTCACCACCGAGTACCGCGGGCACGCCCGGGACCTCGGCCGGCACGCCGCGGAGAGCAAGGACATCGAGCTGGTGGTCGCGCTCGGCGGCGACGGAACCGTCAACGAGGTCGTGAACGGGCTGCTGCACCACGGCCCCGATCCGGAGCGCCTCCCCCGCCTCGCCGTGGTCCCCGGCGGCTCCACCAACGTCTTCGCCCGCGCCCTGGGTCTGCCCAACGACGCCGTGGAAGCCACCGGCGCCCTGCTGGACGCACTGCGCGAGGAGCGGGAGCGGACGATCGGCCTCGGCCTCGCCGCGGGCACCCCCGGCACCGAGGACGAAGCGGTGCCCTCCCGCTGGTTCACCTTCTGCGCGGGCCTCGGCTTCGACGCGGGGGTCATAGGCCGGGTCGAACAGCAGCGCGAGCGCGGCAAGCGCTCCACGCACGCCCTCTATTTGCGCCAAGTGGTACGCCAATTTTTGGACGAACCTCACCGCCGGCACGGAACGATCACCCTGGAGCGGCCCGGCCAGGACCCGGTCACCGATCTGGTTCTGTCCATAATCTGCAACACCTCGCCCTGGACGTTTCTCGGCAATCGTCCGGTGTACGCGTCGCCTAAGGCATCGTTCGATACCGGGCTCGACGTACTCGCCCTCAGCCGCATGTCGACGGCCGCGGTTGCCCGGTATGCCACCCAGTTGCTCACTTCGTCCCCCGAGCGTGGACCCCATGGCAAGCACGCCGTGTCCCTGCACGACCTGACGGACTTCACCTTGCATTCGAAGGTGCCGCTGCCCCTTCAGATGGACGGCGACCACCTCGGACTGCGCACCAGCGTGACGTTCACAGGCGTACGCCGTGCACTGCGTGTGATTGTGTGAGCGGAAGGGCCCAAAGTCCTTTCACTCGAACGTTTAGACCAGGGTCCACCCCATAGAAGTACGGCTGTGACCTAGTCGACACCGAGGAATCAAAAAAAACTTTCCTGAAGGGGTTGTATCCGCCGCTGAGGTTTGCGAGTCTCTACGTGGCGCTCGGGACGGCCCGCAACATCGGCCCCACAGAGAGCCAGAACCCCTCCTCAAATCACAGGACCACGTCAGGTCACCTGACAGTCGGCCCTTCACTTGTTGAGGGATTCGTGAAAGCGTTCACATTCACAAGCAACTTGCATGTAATACCAAGGAGAGGTAGCAGCCATGGACTGGCGTCACAACGCCGTTTGCCGCGAGGAAGACCCCGAGCTCTTCTTCCCTATCGGCAACACCGGTCCTGCGCTGCTGCAGATCGAGGAAGCCAAGGCCGTCTGCCGTCGCTGCCCCGTCATGGAGCAGTGCCTGCAGTGGGCGCTCGAGTCCGGCCAGGACTCCGGCGTCTGGGGTGGCCTCAGCGAGGACGAGCGCCGTGCGATGAAGCGCCGCGCCGCCCGCAACCGGGCCCGTCAGGCCACCGCCTGATACCCCACCCCGCACGAGCCTGAGCTTGGCGGCGCGTACAGCGAGTACGCATCTCCCGCCCCCGAGCCGCAGCGCGCAGTACCCCCGATGCGCATAGCACGAGCTTTCAGCCCCGGACCACGAAGTGGCCCGGGGCTCATTGCTGTTTGCGGCTGTGCTGTTTGCGGCCGTTCTCGTTGCGGCTGCGCTGTTCGCGCCCGTTCGTTTCGCGGCTGTTCCTTTCGCGACCGCGCCGACTACTTGTGAGCGCGTACCGGGATGTCGAGGATCACCTGGGTGCCCCGCTCCGGAGCCGCGACCATGTCGAAGGAGCCGCCCAACTCGCCCTCCACCAGCGTCCGTACGATCTGCAGCCCGAGGTTGCCCGAGCGGTGCGGGTCGAAGCCCTCGGGCAGCCCGACCCCGTCGTCCTGGACGGTGACCAGGAGGCGGGACTCCTTGGTGGTGCCACCGCGGACCGCGGAGACCTCGACCGTGCCCCGGTCGCCCTCACGGAAGCCGTGCTCCAGGGCGTTCTGCAGAATTTCCGTGAGGACCATGGAGAGCGGGGTCGCGACCTCCGCGTCCAGAATGCCGAAGCGGCCGGTGCGCCGCCCGGTGACCTTGCCGGGCGAGATCTCGGCGACCATGGCGAGCACCCGGTCGGCGATCTCGTCGAACTCCACGCGCTCGTCCAGGTTCTGGGAGAGCGTCTCGTGCACGATCGCGATCGAACCGACCCGGCGTACGGCTTCCTCCAGGGCCTCGCGGCCCTTGTCCGAGTCGATGCGCCGGGCCTGCAGCCGGAGCAGCGCCGCCACCGTCTGAAGGTTGTTCTTCACCCGGTGATGGATCTCCCGGATGGTCGCGTCCTTGGTGATCAACTCGCGCTCGCGGCGCCGCAGTTCGGTGACGTCGCGCAGCAGGACGAGTGAACCGACTCGGGTGCCCTTGGGCTTGAGCGGGATCGCGCGCAGCTGGATCACTCCGTCGCCGCTCTCGATCTCGAACTCACGGGGCGCCCAGCCGCTGGCGACCTTGGCCAGCGCCTCGTCCACCGGGCCGCGGGACGGGGCGAGTTCGGCGGTGGTCACGCCGAGGTTGTGGCCCACCAGGTCGGCGGCCAGGCCGAGGCGGTGGTACGCCGACAGCGCGTTCGGAGAGGCGTACTGGACGATGCCGTCCGCGTCGAGCCGGATCAGACCGTCGCCCACCCGCGGGGAGGCGTCCATGTCGACCTGCTGATCGGGGAACGGGAAGGTGCCCGCGGCGATCATCTGGGCGAGGTCGGAGGCGCTCTGGAGGTACGTCAGCTCGAGGCGGCTCGGGGTGCGCACGGTGAGCAGGTTGGTGTTGCGCGCGATGACACCGAGGACGCGCCCCTCACGTCGTACGGGAATGGACTCGACCCGTACCGGAACCTCTTCCCGCCACTCCGGGTCGCCCTCGCGCACGATCCGGCCCTCGTCGAGCGCGGCGTCCAGCATGGGGCGGCGGCCGCGCGGCACGAGGTGGCCGACCATGTCGTCCTGATACGAGGTCGGGCCGGTGTTGGGCCGCATCTGGGCGACGGAGACATAGCGGGTGCCGTCGCGCGTGGGGACCCACAGCACGAGGTCGGCGAAGGAGAGGTCGGAGAGCAGCTGCCACTCCGAGACCAGCAGATGCAGCCACTCGAGATCGGAGTCACCGAGTGCGGTGTGCTGGCGTACGAGGTCGTTCATGGAGGGCACGTGTGCGAGCGTACCCGGCGCATGCGACAGGCCTCGAAATCAGCCACTCGCGCGGGCTCCGGGGGGCTTCGCACGGGCCCGGAAACACCCGCGGGCCGCGGCGCCTGGGAGGGACCCTCGACCCTCCCGGCACCGCAGCCCGGAGCAGCAACGGCCGCGGGGTGTGCGGTCCCGATCGGCCGAAGGAGAGGAGCCGGAGCAGTCAGGGCAGAGAGCGCCGGTTCCTCGATCCGCCTTCCTGTGCGGGGAAGACGGAGGCTTGTTCAGTTACCAAGCATTGTGGACTAGACCATGCTCCTGCTCCATGTGCCTTCTGTCCATGCGTCGGCGGATGTTTGCTGTTGTCTGTTTATCCAACATCCAACGGCATCCATCACGCAGACTAACCCGCTCAGCTCCGCGTCAGGGGCCGTATTCGCGTCATGACCGGGGCCAGTTTCGGGCCTGGGGCCCTGCTTTTTCGGCGCCAGTGACTTTGAGTGACTACGTGCGCAGCTGTCCGTCAGACATCACGGCCGCGCGTGGCACGTTCTTCGCGCTGGAGAACTGCGGGCACCTGCCGCTGGACACAGCCCGCCGCGCGCCTCGCGATGCGCGCGGCGGGCTACGCGCGGGGCCAGAGCACCATGGCGAGTTCGGCGAGGGCCTCCAGTTCCTCCTTGGTGGCGCCGTCGCGGGCCTGCTGGGACATGCCCTGGACCATCGCTCCGGTGTGCCGGGCGAGGGCCGCGGCGTCGGTGTCCGCGGGCAGCTCGCCCGCGGCGACATCCGCCTTGATACGGCTCTCGATGGCGGCGATGTTGGCGTTGCGCCGCTCGCGCAGGGACTCCTCGACCTCAGGTGACGTGCAGTTGGTTGCCGCGTGGATGACCAGGCAGCCGTGCGGGTGGCCCGGGGCGGTGTATTCGACTGCGGCCTCCCGCAGCGTCCGCTCGACCGCGGCGCGGGCCGTGGGTTCCTCGGCGAGTGCGCGCGCACCGAACGAGCCGTACTTCGTGCCGTATTCACGGACGACCTCGTCGAACAGTGACCGTTTGTCGCCGAACGCCGCGTACAGACTCGGTGCGCCGATGCCCATGACGCGGGTGAGGTCGGAGACGGAGGTCGCCTCGTACCCGTGCTCCCAGAAGGCGAGGATCGCCTTCTCCAGGGCGGTCTCGCGGTCGAAGGAGCGGGGGCGGCCGCGCGGCTTGGCCACCACCGCCTTGGTGTTCTTCGTCCTCGGCGTCACTGACGCCGTCGGCATCCCCGGCGTCGTCGGCGTCTCCGGCTCGGTCTGCTGCCTGCTCACCATGGGGTGGATTTTATAGCGGGTGCTAGAGAAATGTCGGTGGGCTGTTGTACGGTTTTTTCTGTAGCGACCACTAGCGAAATACGGAGGGGGCGTCGGGCATGGGCGTGTTCATGGGCAGGACGGCACTCGTCACGGGCGGCGGCAGGGGCATTGGGCGGGGCATCGCCGAGCGGCTGGGGCGGGACGGCGCACGGGTGGCCGTGCACTACGGCAGTAATGAGGCGGCGGCGAAGGAGACGGTCGCCGCGATCGAGGCGGCGGGGGGCTCGGCGTTCACGATCGGGGTGGAGCTGGGGCTGCCGGGCGACGCCGAAGCGCTGTGGGAGGAGTTCGACCGGCACGCGGACGGGCTGGACATCCTGGTGAACAACGCCGGGATCGGCACGTCCCGGAGCCTCGACGAGATCGACGAGGCGGAGTACGACAAGGTCTTCGCGGTGAATGTGAAGGCACCCCACTTCATCGTGAAGTACGGCCTCGACCGGCTGCGGGACGGCGGGCGCGTCATCAACATCTCCTCGGGGCTCGCACGCAACGCGGTGATGCCGGACAAGATGGCGTACGCGATGACGAAGGCCGCCCTGGACGTCTTCACCCGGGACCTGTCCAAGGTGCTGGGCCCCCGGGGCATCACGGTGAACTCGGTGGCGCCGGGGATCATCGATACCGACAACACCGCCGGGTTTCTGCGCGCGAGCGACGAGGCGTGGGCGCAGGCCGCGGCGATATCGGCGCTGGGCCGGGTGGGGATGCCGGCGGACGTGGCCGACGTGGTGGCCTTCCTGGCGTCGGACGGCGGGCGGTGGATCACGGGGAGCTGGGTGGACGCGACGGGGGGGTCTCTGACCTAGGCGGCTCAGTGGGTCACCCTGGAGTGCGCCCTGGGGGTCCGGAGGCGTGGCGGTCATGGGTACCTCCTCGTGAGCCGGACGGCGTGCGGCTTCCATTGCACTCCCTGGGCGGGGGCTCGCGCGTCCGGGGCGGGGCTCTCGCGGGTTCGGGTGTGCGTTTGGGGCGGGCTCCGCGGTGCGGTGTGCGTCCGGGGCGGGCTCGCGGGTGCGGTGCGCGCCTGGGTCGGGGCGCACGATGCGCGCGTGAGTACGGTCGGGCTCGCGGGGGCGGTGCGCACCCGGATCGGGGCGCGCGATGCGCGTGTATGTCCGGTGGGCTCGCGGTGCGCACGCGCGTCAGGTCGGGCTCGCGGTGCGCGTGTGCCCCGGGTCGGGGCGCACGGTGCGGGTACGTGTCCATGGCCGCCCCTCGGACGTCCAGGTGTGCGCCCCGGGCGGAGCTCGCGCACCCCTGCGCCCATGGCGTCGGAGGTCCCGAGCAGGTGGGGCGTTCGGGGCGACGGTAGGGTGGGGCTCTGCTAGATTGGTCTATACCACATGTGTCCCCCTTCGGGTTCCAGTTGAGTCCCCTCTCCAGATCGGCAGGCCCAGCGTGGAAGTTGTCATCGTCCCGGACGCCAAGGCGGGCGGCGAGCTGATCGCCGAGGCCATGGCGGAGCTGCTCCGACGCAAGCCCGACGCCCTGCTCGGCGTGGCCACCGGCTCGACCCCGCTGCCCATTTACCAGGCGCTGGCGGCCAAGGTGAGCTCCGGTGCCGTGGACGCCTCGGGTGCGCGGATCGCGCAGCTCGACGAGTACGTGGGGCTGCCGGCCGAGCATCCCGAGTCCTACCGGTCGGTGCTGCGGCGCGAGGTGCTCGAGCCGCTGGGGCTGGGCATGGACGCGTTCATGGGGCCGGACGGCACCGCCGAGGACGTGCAGGCCGCGTGCGAGACGTACGACAGGGCGCTGGCGGAGGCCGGCGGGGTCGATCTCCAGCTGCTCGGGATCGGGACGGACGGGCACATCGGGTTCAACGAGCCGTGCTCCTCGCTCGCCTCGCGGACCCGGATCAAGACGCTGACGCAGCAGACCCGGGTCGACAACGCGCGGTTCTTCGAGGGCGAGATCGAGCAGGTGCCCCATCACGTGATCACGCAGGGCATCGGGACGATTCTGGAAGCCCGGCATCTGGTGCTGCTCGCGACGGGCGAGGGCAAGGCGGACGCGGTGGCCGCCACCGTCGAGGGGCCGGTGGCAGCGGTCTGCCCGGCGTCCGCGTTGCAGCTCCACCCGCATGCCACGGTGGTCGTGGACGAGGCTGCGGCGTCCAAGCTGAAGCTTGCGGACTACTTCCGGCACACGTTCGCCAACAAGCCGGACTGGCAGGGGATTTAGCGTCACGGACGCGGATGCGTGCAGGACGCGGATGCGTGAAGGTGCCGGGTCTCCCATGGGAGGCCCGGCACCTGCGCGTTCACGCGACTACTTCCCCGCGATGACCTCCGCCGCCGCCCGCCCGCACACCCTCGCCGCGCCGTGCGTCGCGATGTGGAGGGCGCCCCGGGGCGGAGCCTGCGGTACGCCCATCTCGACCACGATCGTGTCGGGGCGGGCGGTGAGGAGGGTGTCGAGGGCCGTGGCCATCCAGGGGTGGCGGTGTTCGTCGCGGACGACGGCGACGATGCGGCGGGGGCCCGCGGCGGCGAGGGCCACGGCGCCCGCGTCCTCACCGGTGAAGCCCGCGGTCTCCGTGCCGGGGAGCAGACGGGCCAGTTCCGCGGCCACGCCCCAGGGGGTTTCGTCACCGACGGCGATGTTCGCGGCCGGGGTGAGGGCGACGACGTACGGGGGCTCGGTGATCGGAGTGTAGGTCTCGGCGTGCGTCACCGTGAGCGCTCGGCGGGCGGCGACAAGGCCGACCTCGGCGTCACCGTTCGGAGCCGCGGCATCAGCGGCTGCCGCCGCAGCCGCTGATGTCGCCAGTGCCGCCGATGCCGTCCACGCGGCCAGCGCCCGTACCCGGGAAGCCGCGTCCGCGAGGCGTTCCTCGGGGAGTTCGCCCGTGCGGACCGCCGAGACGAGGGCGTCGCGCAGGCGCCGTACCGTCTCGTCGTCCGCCAGTCCCCCGCCCACGCAGATCGCGTCGGCGCCGGCCGCGATGGCCAGCACGCTGCCCCGCTCGATGCCGTACGTCGCGGCGATGGCCTGCATCTCCATGCCGTCGGTGACGATGAGGCCGTCGTAGCCGAGTTCCTCGCGGAGCAGGCCCGTGAGGATGCGGCGGGAGAGGGTGGCCGGGCGGTCCGGGTCCAGGGCCGGGACGAGGATGTGCGCGCTCATCACCGCCCGGGTGCCCGCGGCGATCGCGGCCCGGAACGGGACGAGTTCGCGGGCCTCGATGACCGGGAGCTCCGCGTCGATGCGCGGCAGCGCGTGGTGCGAGTCGACCGCCGTGTCGCCGTGCCCGGGGAAGTGCTTGGTGCAGGCGGCGACGCCCGCCGCCTGGAGCCCGGTGACATAGGCGGCCGTGTGCCGGGCCACCAGGCCGGTGTCGGCGCCGAAGGAACGTACGCCGATCACGGGGTTGTCCGGATTCGAGTTCACGTCCGCCGACGGCGCCCAGTTGAGGTTCACCCCGCACGCGGCCAGGCGGCGGCCGAGCTCGAAGGCCACGTCCCGGGTGAGCGAGACGTCGTCCACCGCGCCCAGTGCGTGGTTGCCGGGGAAGGAGGAGCCGGTGCGGACCTCCAGGCGGGTGACGTCGCCGCCCTCCTCGTCGATGGCGACGAGCACGTCGTCACGTTCGGCGCGCAACTGGGCGGTCAGGGACGCCAGTTGCTCGGGGGAGGCGATGTTGCGGCCGAAGAGGCCGACGGAGGCCAGGCCTTCCCCGAGGCGGCGGAGCAGCCAGTCGGGGGCCGTGGTCCCGGTGAAGCCGGGCTGGAGAACGGTCAGGGCGTCTCGGGTCAGGGTGTCGGTACCACTGGCGAGTGTCGTCATCGGGTGGCGTTATCCCTTCACGGCGCCTGAGGTGAGGCCACTGACGGCCTTGCGCTGGAGGAAGACGAAGAGGATCAGGATCGGTACGGCGAAGAGCGAGGCCGCTGCCATGGTGGCGCCCCAGTCGTCGCCGAAGGTCGTCTGGAAGCTGGACAGCCACAGCGGGAGGGTCTGGGCCTCGGCGTTCTTGTTGAGGATGAGGACCATGGGGAACTCGTTCCAGGCGGTGATGAACCCGAAGAGCGAGGTGGCCATCAGGCCGGGCGCGAGCAGCGGGAAGATCACCTTGATGAAGGCCTGGGTACGGGTGCAGCCGTCGACCATGGCCGACTCCTCCAGCTCCTTCGGCACGGCGGCGACGTATCCGCGCAGCGTCAGGATGGTGAAGGGCAGCACCATGACCATGTAGAAGAAGGTCAGCGGGACCAGGCTGTTGAGCATCTCGGAGTCGCGCACGAGCATGTAGATCGCGATGACCATGACCTCCCAGGGGGCCATCTGCGCGATCATGAACGTGACGATGAAGCCGCGCCGCCCCTTGAACCGCATCCGCGCGAGCGCGAAGGACGCGAGCAGCGCGATGACGAGCGACAGGAGCACCGACAGCACGGTGACGGTCACGGAGTTGCCGACCAGCGGCCAGAAGTGGTCCGCGTCCACGGCCTTCTTGAAGTGCTCCAGCGTGACGTCGGTCGGGAAGAAGACGGGGGCCTCGGAGATGATGTCGCCGGTCGGCTTGAAGGCCGTGGCGAACATCCAGTAGACGGGGAACGCGAAGACCACGAAGAGGGCGATCGCTGTCGCGTTGGGCCACAGACGGCCGACAAGGGAGCGCTTCACAGCTCGTCCTCCTCCTGCTTGAGCACGGTGCGCAGGTAGTACGCGGTCAGGGCCAGCAGGATCAGGATGGTGAGGAACGAGATCGCCGCGCCCATGCCGAAGTGCTGGTTGCCGACGCCCTCGACGAAGGCGTAGATGGGCAGGGTCTCGGTGAGCCGGTCGGGGCCGCCCGCGTTCATCGCGAAGAGCTGTGTGAACGACTTGAAGACCCAGATGACCTCGAGGAACGTCGTGGCCCACAGGAACGGCCGCAGGAACGGGAAGGTCACCGAGGTGAAGGACTTCCAGGCGCCGGCGCCGTCCAGCGAGGCGGCCTCGTACAGCTCCTTGGGGATCGTGGTCGTCGCGGCGTAGAGGTTGATCGCCACGAAGGGGACGGACTGCCAGACGATCAACAGGGTGACCACGGAGAAGGTGGAGAACTGGGTGCCGAACCAGTTGTAGTCGGCCATGGAGTGCCAACCGAGCTTGTCCAGCATCCAGTTGACGACGCCGAAGCGCTGGGCGAACAGCCACTGGTAGACAGTGGTGGCCGCGATCATGGGCATCGCCCAGGCCAGCACCAGACCGAGCAGCAGCGTCAGCCGCATGCGTTTGCCGAGCCGGGCCAGGAGCAGGCCGACGAGGGTGCCGAGCACCATGATGAGGACGACGTTGGCGGCGGTGAAGACGACCGTCCGCGCGGCGACGTTCCAGAATTCGGAGCCGGACAGGACCTCTTGGTAGTTGTCGATCCCGTTCCACTCGGTGAGGTGGAGGATCAGCTGCCGCGGGTTGAGGTTCTGGAACGACAGCATGCCGTTCTTCACCAGCGGCCAGCCGAGGAGCACCGCGGTGGCCGCCAACGCGGGCAGCAGGAGCAGATAGGGGGCGGACGCGCCGCCTCGTCTCCTCGCCCGGTTCTCCCCGCCTCCCGGAGGGGATGCGTCACTCTTGCGGATCCCGGCCGCCGCGGCCGTGTCCGCGGGTTCGGTCTGCACTGACATGCTCGCCATCTCTCTGTGGCCCTACTGGTCGATGCACCACTGCTCGATGCACCACTGCGCCGGGGCACCCTCTTCGGGGGCGCCCCGGCGCGGGTGATCAGCTCGTCTGCGAGAGACGCTTGTTGATCTCGGCCTCGACCTGCTTGGCGGCGTCGGCGGGCGACTTACCGTTCAGCACCGCGGTCATGTAGGTCTTGATCGGGTTCGGGGCGTTCTCGACGGCGGCCCACTCGGGGATCAGCGGCGTGGTGCCACCGCCGGCCGCGGCCGGGGCGGCAGCCACCGCGGCGGGGTTGGCCGAGAGGTTGGACTGCAGCGACTCCTTGTTCGGGATGACGCCGTTCTCCTTGGCGAGCGCGCCCTCGAACTTGTCGGACAGGGCCAGCTTCAGGAACTCCTTGGCGAGGTCCTGCTTCTTGCTGCCCGCGGCCACGGCGAAGTTGGAGCCGCCCAGGAAGACACCCTCGGGCTTGTCGGCGGTCTCACCCGGGATGGTGAAGTAGCCGATGTTCTTCTCGATGCTCTTGTTGGCGGCGATGGCCGTGCCGGCCTCCCAGCCCATGCCGATGAAGGCGCCGGTCTTGCCCTTGGCGAAGACCTCGGCCTGCTGCGGGGTCGCCTCGTCCTTGTCCTTGGGGGCCTTGGAGTAGGACTGGTACTCCTTGTAGATCTCCATGGCCTTGGCGACCTTCGGGTCGGCGAGGTTGGAGACGTACTTGTCGCCGTCCTTCTTCACCAGGTCGGCACCCTGGCCGATGGTCAGGCCGTCGAAGAAGTACCAGTTCTGGCCGGGCAGGTAGATCGGCTCGGCGTCGGTCTTCTTGTCGATGGCCTGGAGGTCCTTGAAGAACTCGTCCCGGGTCTTCGGGGTGTCCTTGATGCCGGCGTCCGCCCAGACCTTCTTGTTGTAGATGACGACGCGGTTGGCGAAGTACCACGGGGCCGCGTACTGCTTGCCGTCATAGACGGAGGACCCGTTGAGGGCCTCGGTCCAGTCGGCGCCGATCTCCGCCTTGAGATCCGTCAGGTCGGCGAGGCCGCCGGTGGCCGCGTAGGCGGGCGTCTGAGTGTTGCCGACCTCGATGACGTCCGGCGGGGTGTCCTCGGAGAGCGCGGTGGTGATCTTCTGCTGGATGCCGTTCCACTGCTGGGTCTCGAACTTCAGCTTGGCGCCGGTCTTCTTCTCGAAGGCCGCCGTCAGGTCCTTGGTCCAGCCGGGAGGCGTCGAGCCGTCCATGGCCCAGACGGTCAGGGTCTGCCCCTTGTAACCGTCGGCCCCGGTCTTCTTGCTGCTGTCGCCGTTGTCGCCCCCGCACGCCGCGATGGAGACCATCATGCCCGCGATACCGATCGCGGCTATCAGCTTGCGCTTCACGCCACCCTCCTCAGGGATGCCACAAACCCCCCTGCCCACCGCGTGACATACGCCGAGTACTGCCCTTGGGGCCGGGACTGGACCAATGGTGTAGACCAGTACGGGGAGCTTGGCCTAGACCTAGAGGGGTGTCAAGGGTGTGTAAGCCCGTCCAGTCGTCCGTTATGGGACCTACATATGCAAGGACCTTTAAGTAGGTAAGTGACATAAAAGACAGGGCCGTTTGCGAAGCTCACGCGACCCGACTCCGCGCGGTGGACTAGACCAACAGGAACGCCGACGGTATATAGAGGGGATCACGGAGCGTGCGGGGACCACTCGCACATGAAGCCGTGCCACGATGTGAGCCGTGACCGATGGGGATGTCGGTCGCTTCGGCACCCGGAGCCGGGAAGGCAGAGCATGAGCACCGACGTCAGCAGTGCGGAGAACGAGGGTGGGGCCCCCATCCGTACCGCGCGCGTGCCCAAGTACTACCGCCTGAAGAAGCACCTGCTCGACATGACGGAGACGCAGTCGCCCGGCACGCCGGTACCCCCCGAGCGCACCCTCGCCGCCGAGTTCGACACCTCGCGCACCACCGTGCGCCAGGCCCTTCAGGAGCTGGTCGTCGAGGGCCGCCTCGAACGCATCCAGGGCAAGGGCACCTTCGTCGCCAAGCCCAAGGTCTCCCAGGCGCTCCAACTCACCTCGTACACCGAGGACATGCGCGCCCAGGGCCTGGAGCCCACCTCGCAGCTCCTGGACATCGGCTACATCACCGCCGACGAGACCCTCGCCGGGCTGCTCGACATCTCGGCCGGGGGGCGGGTGCTGCGGATCGAGCGCCTGCGCCTGGCGAGCGGTGAGCCGATGGCCATCGAGACCACCCACCTGTCCGCGAAGCGTTTCCCCGCCCTGCGCAGGTCACTCGTCAAGTACACGTCCCTCTACACCGCGCTCGCCGAGGTGTACGACGTCCATCTCGCCGAGGCCGAGGAGACCATCGAGACCTCGCTGGCCACCCCGCGCGAGGCCGGACTGCTCGGCACCGACGTCGGCCTGCCCATGCTGATGCTCTCCCGGCACTCGCTGGACAAGCAGGGCGAGCCGGTGGAGTGGGTGCGGTCGGTGTACCGGGGCGACCGGTACAAGTTCGTCGCACGGCTCAAGCGCCCGCAGGACTAGCGGTACTCAAGCGCCCGCAGGGCCGGCCGTACTCAAGCGCCCACAGGACGAGCCGTGCTCGAACGCCCGCAGGACCAGCCACCCTCGAACGCCTGCCGAAACAAGCCACTTGAGGTAGTGCACGTGGTGTAGCGCAGCTCCTCTTCCTGCTCTACGGTCCTCCCGTCACCCACGGACGGGAGGACGGCCCATGCGCACCGAAAGCCCTCGTACGGGATCACCCCGCAAGGCAACTCCCCGCACCATCGTCATCTGGACCCTCGTCGCGCTGGTCGGCGCCGCGGGCTGGTCCGTGCTCGCGCTCGCGCGGGGCGAGAACGTGTCGGCCGCCTGGATGGTCGCCGCCGCCCTCGGCTCGTACGCCCTCGCCTATCGCTTCTACGCGAAGTTCATCGCGTACAAGGTGCTCAAGGTCGACAAGACCCGGGCGACCCCGGCGGAGCGGCTGAACAACGGCATCGACTTCCACCCGACCGACCGGCGGGTGCTGCTCGGCCATCACTTCGCGGCGATCGCGGGCGCGGGCCCGCTGGTCGGGCCGGTACTGGCCGCGCAGATGGGCTACCTGCCCGGCACCATCTGGATCATCGTCGGCGTGATCTTCGCGGGCGCGGTCCAGGACATGGTGGTCCTGTTCTTCTCGACCCGGCGGGACGGGCGCTCCCTCGGGCAGATGGCCCGCGAGGAGATCGGCCCGTTCGGCGGGGCCGCCGCGCTGCTCGCCGCCTTCGCCATCATGATCATCCTGCTCGGGGTGCTCGCGCTGGTGATCGTGAACGCGCTCGCCGCCTCGCCCTGGGGCACCTTCTCCATCGGGATGACCATCCCCATCGCCCTGCTGATGGGCTTCTACCTGCGTGTACTGCGCCCTGGACGGGTCAGCGAGGTGTCATTGATCGGTGTCGCCCTCCTCCTGCTCGCACTCGTCGCGGGCCGCTGGGTCGCCGAGTCGTCCTGGGCCGACACCTTCACCCTCGCCCCCTCCACCCTGGTCATCTGGCTGGTGGCGTACGGCTTCATCGCCTCGATCCTGCCCGTGTGGATGCTCCTGGCGCCCCGCGACTACCTCTCCACCTTCATGAAGATCGGCACGATCGCGCTGCTCGCGCTCGGCGTCGTCATCGCGCTGCCGACGCTGAAGATGGACGCGGTCACGGACTTCGCCAAGCGGGGCGACGGCCCGGTCTTCGCGGGCTCGCTCTTCCCGTTCGTCTTCATCACCATCGCCTGCGGAGCGCTGTCCGGCTTCCACTCGCTCATATCGAGCGGTACGACGCCCAAGATGATCCAGAAGGAGACGCAGGTCCGGATGATCGGGTACGGCTCCATGCTGATGGAGTCGTCGGTCGCGATCATGGCGCTGGTGGCGGCATGCATCATCGACCCGGGGCTGTACTTCGCGATGAACGCGCCGGCCGGGGTCATCGGCACCACCGTGGAGTCGGCCTCCCACGCGGTCGCGAACTTCGGGTACACCATCTCGCCCGCGGACCTGGCGAAAGCGGCCCACCAGGTCGAGGAACAGACCCTGCTCTCCCGCACGGGCGGCGCCCCCACCCTCGCCATCGGCGTCTCGGAGATCTTCTCCAAGGTGACCGGCGGGAGCCTGCGGGCGTTCTGGTACCACTTCGCGATCATGTTTGAGGCGCTGTTCATCCTGACCGCGCTGGACGCGGGCACGCGCGTGGGCCGGTTCATGCTCCAGGACATGCTGGGCAACGTCTACCGGCCCTTCAAGAACGTGAGCTGGAAGCCGGGCCTGGTCATCACGAGCGCCGTCGTGACCGGCCTGTGGGGCTACTTCCTCTGGGTCGGTGTCCACGAACCGCTCGGTGGCATCAACCAGCTGTTCCCGATCTTCGGCATCTCCAACCAGCTGCTCGCCGCGGTCGCCCTCGCCGTCTGCACGACCCTGCTGGTCAAGTCCGGGCGCCTCAAGTGGGCCTGGATCACCGGGATTCCGCTCGTCTGGGACGCCACGGTGACGCTCACGGCCAGCTATCAGAAGGTCTTCTCCAGCGATCCGCGCGTGGGCTTCTTCAAGCAGCGCTCGGTCTACCAGGACGGCATCGACGCCGGAAAGGTCCTGCCGCCCGCCAAGAGCATGGACGACATGCACACCGTGGTCACCAACTCCACGGTGGACGGCGTCCTTTCGGCGGTGCTCGCTGTCCTCATCGTCGTCGTGATCGCGGACGCGGCCCGGGTCTGCGTCCGGCACGTACGCCGCCCCGCGCTCTCCACGCTCAGCGAGGCGCCGTACGTGGAGTCGAAGATCGTCGCCCCGGCCGGGCTGATCCCGACCCAGGAGGAGAAGGCGGAGGAGCTCGATGCGGTCGGCGCTGCGCAGCGCGATTAGCGGACTGCGGTGGTACGTCCGGGAGTTGACCGACGAATCCGGGTACGACCGCTTTGTCGCCCACGTCCGCAAGGACCATCCGGACGCGTCCGTGCCGTCACGCCGTGAGTTCGAGCGGGCGCGCACGGACCGCCAGGAGAAGGATCCCCGACAAGGATTCCGCTGCTGTTGAGAGCGGATATGCGGATATGCGCAGGTCGTTGCGGACCGATATACGGACGGGGGGTTCCGCTTGCGCGACGCCGTCCCCTAGATTGCCTGCGCGTTACACAGGTGATCAGTGATCACGTAAGTGATCAGCGAGGGGACGGAGCCGCCGTATGTCAGATGTGCCTGAAGTGAAGCCACCGGTGGTGACACCGGTCCGCGTCGTGATCGCCCTCTGCCTGCTCGCCCCGTTCGTGGCGATGCTGTGGGTCGGCTCGTACGCGAAGACCGATCCGGCCTTCATCGGTATCCCGTTCTTCTACTGGTACCAGATGCTGTGGGTGCTCATCTCCACGGCGCTCACGATGACCGCGTACAAGCTGTGGCAGCGTGACCAGCGCGCCCGCGTTTCCGCGAGGGGCGGTGCCGCATCATGAAGGACGGCGTGAACGGCGTCGCGCTCGCCGTCTTCATCTTCTTCTTCCTGGCCGTCACGGTCATGGGCTTCCTGGCCGCGCGCTGGCGCAGGGCCGACGACGAGCAGAGCCTCGACGAATGGGGCCTGGGCGGACGGTCGTTCGGCACCTGGATCACCTGGTTCCTGCTCGGCGGCGACCTCTACACGGCGTACACCTTCGTCGCCGTGCCGGCCGCCGTCTACGCGGCGGGCGCGGCGGGCTTCTTCGCGGTGCCGTACACGATCCTGGTCTACCCGCTGATCTTCACGTTCCTCCCCCGCCTGTGGTCGGTCTCGCACAAGCACGGGTACGTGACGACGTCGGACTTCGTGCGCGGCCGCTTCGGCTCCAAGGGCCTGTCCCTCGCCGTGGCCGTCACCGGCATCCTGGCCACCATGCCCTACATCGCGCTCCAACTGGTCGGCATCCAGGCCGTCCTGGACGTGATGGGCGTCGGCGGCGGCGAGAACACCAACTGGTTCGTCAAGGACCTCCCCCTCCTCATCGCCTTCGGCGTACTGGCCGCGTACACCTACTCCTCGGGTCTCCGCGCCCCCGCCCTGATCGCGTTCGTGAAGGACACCCTGATCTACATCGTGATCGCGGTGGCCATCATCTACATCCCGATCAAGCTGGGCGGCTTCGACGAGATCTTCAAGGCGGCGAGCGACAAGTACACGGCGGCCGGCGTGGGCGGAGTCGTCCCCCCCGAGGCGGGCCAATGGACGTACGCCACCCTCGCACTCGGCTCGGCGCTCGCACTGTTCATGTACCCGCACTCGATCACGGCGACGCTGTCCAGCCGCAGCCGTGACGTCATCCGCCGCAACACCACGATTCTCCCCCTGTACTCGCTCATGCTGGGCCTGCTCGCCCTGCTCGGGTTCATGGCGATCGCGGCCGGAGTGAAGGTCACCAACGGCCAGCTCGCCATCCCCCAGCTCTTCGAGACCATGTTCCCGGACTGGTTCGCGGGCGTGGCCTTCGCCGCCATCGGTATCGGCGCACTCGTCCCCGCGGCCATCATGTCCATCGCAGCCGCGAACCTCTTCACCCGCAACATCTACAAGGACTTCATCAAGCCGGACGCCACGCCCGCCCAGGAGACCAAGGTCTCCAAGCTGGTCTCGCTCCTGGTGAAGGTCGGCGCGCTGATCTTCGTCCTCACCATGGACAAGACGGTCGCCATCAACTTCCAGCTCCTGGGCGGCATCTGGATCCTGCAGACCTTCCCGGCCCTGGTCGGCGGCCTGTTCACCCGCTGGTTCCACCGCTGGGCCCTCCTCGCCGGCTGGGCCGTCGGCATGCTCTACGGCACGCTCGCCGCGTACGGGGTCGCCTCCCCGACCCAGAAGCACTTCGGCGGCAGCTCGAAGGAGATCCCCGGCATCGGGGAGATCGGCTACATCGGCCTCACGGCGTTCGTCCTGAACGTGGTCGTGACCGTCGTCCTCACCTTCGCCTTCCGCGCGTTCAAGGCCCCGGAGGGCGTCGACGAGACGTCTCCGGAGGACTACACGGCGGACGCGGGCGACCCTGGCGTCGAGGTGGAGCTCCCGCCGGCCACGGCCGGGGCGACCCACTAGGCGGGCACCACCGCCCCGCCCCGCCCCCTCAAACGCCGGAGGAGCTGATTTTCAGCCCCTCCGGCGTTTGAGGAGCGGGGTCTGGGGCGGAGCCCCAGGACGGGACGGGCAGGGGCGGAGGGGGCGAAAATCCGGCGGCCCGCCACCGCTCCCCTGATGCACACTCCCCGGATGGACATCCTCATCCGACGGGCGCAGCCCGAGGAATACCCCACCCTCGGTGAGATCACCGCCCAGGCCTACCTCGATGACGGCCTGCTCGACTTCGGGGAGAGCGACGAGTACCTGGGCGAACTGCGGGACGTTGCGAAGCGGGCCGCCGCGGCCGACGTACTCGTCGCCGTCGACGGGAACCGCGTACTCGGCGGCGTCACCTTCGTACCCCAAGGCGGCCCCATGGCCGACATAGCCCGCCCCGGCGAAGCCGAGATCCGCATGCTCGCGGTAGCGCGCGAGGCCCGCGGCAGAGGCACCGGCGAGGCCCTCGTCCGCGCCTGCGTGGACCGCGCACGGGCCACGGACGGCTGCGTACGCGTCGTGCTGTCCACCCAGCGCACCATGCACACCGCCCACCGCATCTACGAGCGCCTCGGCTTCACCCGCGCCCCCGAGCGCGACTGGAACCCGATCCCGCACCTGGACGACATCCTGCTGCTCACCTATGGGTTGACACTCTGACACCCTCCGAAGCCGACACGACACAACATGTGGGGGTGCCACCGCAGCCCGGCACAAGATGTATGCTCATGCTCGCTGTCGCCGCAGGGGAATCCGGTGCGAATCCGGAACTGTCCCGCAACGGTGTACTTGTGCGTATCCGCCCCCAGGGCGAGCCGCGTACGAGAGTCAGTCCGAGGACCTGCCGACAGCGCGCCCCGGCCATCCGGCCCGGGTGACATGACGTCCGGGCCTCGCGGAATGGGCCGGTGGACGCGGCGCACCGCTGCCAAAAGCGTGCGCTCGTGTGCCCCGCCGCCCCCGCAAGGCCCCGTGCCGAGCGAGGGAGAGCCCCACGTGACCATCGCGCCAGCCGATCCGGCCTCAGCTTCAGCGACGCAGGCCCCGGTGGAGACGGACGGTCCCGGTACCGCGCTGCTGCGGACCCTGACCGACCTCACCGCCGACCTCCCCGACGCCGACCCCGGCCGGGTCGCCGCCGCCGCGCTGCGCGGCCGGTCCGCGCGCGCGGACGAGACGGAGCTGCGCGAGCTGGCCACCGAGGCGGCCGCGGGCCTGATCTCCGAGGACCCCGCCTACTCCCGGCTGGCAGCCAGGCTGCTGACGATCAGCATCGCGGCGGAGGCCGCCTCACAGGGCGTCACGTCCTTCTCCGAGTCGGTCGCCGTCGGCCACCGCGAGGGCCTCATCGCGGACCGCACGGCCGAGTTCGTACGCCTGCACACGGCCCGCCTGGACGCGCTCATCGCCGCCTCCTTCGCTGAGGGTGCCGACGACCGCTTCGGCTACTTCGGTCTGCGCACTCTGCACAGCCGCTATCTGCTGCGGCACCCGATCACCCGGCACGTGATCGAGACGCCCCAGCACTTCATACTGCGGGTGGCGTCCGGTCTCGCCGAGGACGACACGGCCCATTCCGTGGACGAAGTCGCGGCCCTCTACGGGCTCATGAGCCGCCTCGACTACCTCCCCTCCTCCCCCACACTCTTCAACTCCGGTACGCGGCACCCCCAGATGTCGTCCTGCTACCTCCTCGACTCCCCGCTGGACGAGCTGGACTCCATCTACGACCGCTACCACCAGGTCGCGCGCCTCTCGAAGCACGCGGGCGGCATCGGACTCTCGTACTCCCGGATCCGGTCGCGCGGTTCGCTGATCCGCGGCACCAACGGGCACTCCAACGGCATCGTCCCGTTCCTGAAGACCCTCGACGCCTCGGTCGCCGCGGTGAACCAGGGTGGCCGGCGCAAGGGCGCGGCCGCGGTCTACCTGGAGACCTGGCACTCCGACATCGAGGAGTTCCTGGAGCTGCGCGACAACACCGGCGAGGACGCCCGGCGTACGCACAACCTGAACCTCGCGCACTGGATCCCGGACGAGTTCATGCGCCGGGTGAACGAGAACGGCGTCTGGTCCCTCTTCTCCCCGGCCGATGTGCCCGAGCTGGTCGACCTGTGGGGCGACGAGTTCGACGCGGCGTACCGCAAGGCGGAAGAGGCGGGCCTCGCCAAGAAGACCATCCCGGCCCGCGACCTGTACGGCCGCATGATGCGCACCCTCGCGCAGACCGGCAACGGCTGGATGACCTTCAAGGACGCCGCCAACCGCACCGCCAATCAGACGGCGGAGCCCGGCCACACCGTCCACTCCTCGAACCTGTGCACCGAGATCCTGGAGGTCACGGACGACGGGGAGACGGCGGTCTGCAACCTGGGCTCGGTGAACCTGGGCGCGTTCGTCGACACGACGACCGGGGACATCGACTGGGAGCGGCTGGACGAGACGGTCCGCACCGCCGTCACCTTCCTCGACCGCGTCGTCGACATCAACTTCTACCCGACCGAGCAGGCGGGCCGCTCCAACGCCAAGTGGCGCCCGGTGGGCCTCGGCGCGATGGGTCTCCAGGACGTCTTCTTCAAGCTGCGTCTGCCCTTCGACTCACCGCAGGCCAGGGCGCTCTCCACCCGCATCGCCGAGCGCATCATGCTCGCCGCGTACGAGGCCTCCACCGACCTCGCCGAACGCAACGGCCCGCTCCCGGCCTGGGAGAAGACCCGTACGGCCCGCGGCGTGCTGCACCCCGACCACTTCGACGTCGAGCTCACCTGGCCGGAGCGCTGGACGGCCCTGCGGGCACGTATCGCCGCGGTGGGCATGCGCAACTCGCTGCTCCTGGCGATCGCCCCCACCGCCACCATCGCCTCGATCGCGGGCGTGTACGAGTGCATCGAGCCGCAGGTGTCGAACCTGTTCAAGCGCGAGACGCTCTCCGGCGAGTTCCTCCAGGTCAACTCCTACCTGGTGGCCGAGCTGAAGAAGCTCGGCGTCTGGGACACGCAGACCCGGGAGGCGCTGCGCGAGTCCAACGGATCGGTGCAGGGCTTCACTTGGGTGCCGCAGGACGTCCGTGACCTGTACCGCACGGCGTGGGAGATCCCGCAGCGCGGCCTCATCGACATGGCCGCCGCGCGCACCCCGTACCTCGACCAGGCGCAGTCCCTGAACCTGTTCCTGGAGACGCCGACCATCGGCAAGCTCTCCTCGATGTACGCGTACGCCTGGAAGTCGGGCCTGAAGACGACGTACTACCTGCGCTCCCGCCCGGCGACGCGCATCGCCCGCGCGGCCCAGGCCCAGGCGCAGCCCGAGAAGACCATCCCCGTCCAGCAGGTCGCCGACCCCGACGCCGTCGCCTGCTCCCTTGAGAACCCCGAGTCCTGCGAGGCCTGCCAGTAATGACCAGCGAGAACAAGAACCTGCTCGACCCGGGCTTCGAACTCACCCTCCGCCCCATGCGCTACCCCGACTTCTACGAGCGCTACCGGGACGCCATCAAGAACACCTGGACCGTCGAGGAGGTCGACCTCCACTCGGACGTCGCCGACCTCGCGAAGCTGTCGCCGGGCGAGCAGCACATGATCGGCCGCCTGGTCGCGTTCTTCGCGACGGGCGACTCGATCGTGTCGAACAACCTGGTCCTGACGCTGTACAAGCACATCAACTCCCCCGAGGCGCGGCTGTATCTCTCCCGCCAGCTCTTCGAGGAGGCCGTGCACGTCCAGTTCTACCTGACGCTGCTGGACACCTATCTCCCCGACCCGGACGACCGCGCGGCCGCCTTCGACGCCGTCGAGAACATCCCCTCCATCCGCGAGAAGGCCGAGTTCTGCTTCAAGTGGATGGACTCGGTCGAGAAGCTGGACCGACTGGAGACCAAGGCGGACCGCCGCCGTTTCCTGCTCAACCTGATCTGCTTCGCCGCGTGCATCGAGGGCCTGTTCTTCTACGGCGCCTTCGCGTACGTCTACTGGTTCCGCAGCCGGGGTCTGCTGCACGGTCTCGCCACCGGCACCAACTGGGTGTTCCGCGACGAGACGATGCACATGTCTTTCGCCTTCGAGGTGGTCGACACCGTCCGCAAGGAGGAGCCGGAGCTCTTCGACGACCTGCTCCAGCAGCAGGTCACCGACATGATCCGCGAGGCCGTCGAAGCCGAGCTGCAGTTCGGCCGCGACCTGTGCGGTGACGGCCTGCCGGGCATGAACACCGACTCGATGCGCCAATATCTGGAGTGCGTCGCCGACCAGCGCCTCCAGCGACTGGGCTTCGCCCCTGTGTACGGCTCCGAGAACCCCTTCTCCTTCATGGAGCTCCAGGGCGTCCAGGAGCTGACCAACTTCTTCGAGCGCCGCCCGTCGGCGTACCAGGTCGCGGTGGAGGGCACGGTCGACCTCGACGAGGACTTCTGACGAAGCCGTCCGAGGAAGACTTCTGACGGTTCATCACCGATGACGCCGGGCCGCCTGTGCGGCCCGGCGTCGTCGCGTCTCGCCCATGGAGCGGCTATGCGCCGTCCATGGAGCAGCCATGGAGCGGCAAAGTTCTTCGGGCGCGGCTATCCGCGCGTCCTCGGCCCCGGTTACGTTCTGCCCGTCCCGACATGTCCCGCACAAGGACATGACAGGACGACTGATTTGGCATGCCCATGACGCGACCTCCCTTTGTTCACGCTACGCGCGTCACTGGCCCGCCACTCAGCGCCGAGAACCCCCACTTCCGGCTGTGGAGCCGCGTACTGCCCTACCCCGGTCCGCGCGGCACCCGCCTCGAACCGATGGAGGCAGCACCCCCATGCGTGAGACACGCTCCGGCAGACCCGCCGGGAACCTGCGAAGACTTCTGACCGCCGCCATACCCGCCCTCGCCCTCACCGTCGCCGGTCTGATGGCGGCCCCGAGCGCCGGCGCCCAGACCGCGCCGACCACCGGGCACACCTCCCGCGTCACCCAGAACGCGAAGGCCCTGACGGCCCCCGACGCACAGGCCGTCCACTCCACCGGCAAGGCCGGACAGAAGGTGCCGACCACGCACCTGTGCGGCGCCCCGACCCCCGGTCACGCGTCCTGCTTCGCCCAGCGGCGTACCGACATCAGGCAGAAGCTGGCCGCCGCGATCTCCCCGAACGCCGCCGCCGCGGTGTCCGGCCTCAGCCCGGCCAACCTGCACAGCGCCTACAACCTGCCCTCGACGGGCGGCTCCGGCCTGACTGTCGCGGTGGTCGACGCGTACAACGACCCCAACGCGGCCTCCGACCTGGCCACTTACCGTTCGCAGTTCGGCCTGTCGGCCTGCACGGTCGCCAACGGCTGCTTCAAGCAGGTCAGCCAGACCGGCTCGACCACCTCGCTGCCGACGAACGACACCGGCTGGGCGGGCGAGGAAGCGCTCGACATCGACATGGTCAGCGCGGTCTGCCCGAACTGCAACATCATCCTCGTCGAGGCCAACTCGGCCACGGACTCCGACCTCGGCACCGCCGAGAACGAGGCCGTGACCCTGGGCGCGAAGTTCGTCTCCAACAGCTGGGGCGGCGACGAGTCCTCCTCCCAGACCAGCGAGGACACCCAGTACTTCAAGCACCCGGGCGTCGCCATCACCGTCTCCGCGGGTGACTCCGGCTACGGCGCCGAGTACCCGGCCACGTCCCAGTACGTGACCGCCGTCGGCGGCACCGCGCTGTCCACCAGCTCCAACACCCGCGGCTGGACCGAGTCCGTGTGGAAGACCAGCAGCACCGAGGGCACCGGCTCCGGCTGCTCCGCGTACGACGCCAAGCCGAGCTGGCAGACCGACACCGGCTGCACCAAGCGCATGGAGTCCGACGTCTCCGCGGTCGCCGACCCCGCCACCGGCGTGGCCGTCTACGACACCTACGGCGGCTCCGGCTGGGCGGTCTACGGCGGTACGAGCGCCTCGGCGCCGATCATCGCGGGTGTGTACGCCCTCGCGGGCACCCCGGGCTCCAGCGACTACCCGGCGAAGTATCCGTACTCCCACACCTCGAACCTGTACGACGTCACCAGCGGCAACAACGGCTCCTGCTCGACCTCGTACTTCTGCACCGCGGCCACCGGCTTCGACGGCCCGACCGGTTGGGGCACCCCCAACGGCACCACCGCCTTCGCGTCCGGCACCAGCACCGGCAACACGGTGACCGTCACCAACCCGGGCAGCCAGTCCACCGCCACCGGCCGCTCGGTCAGCCTCCAGATCTCGGCCAGTGACAGCGCGGGCGCCGCTCTCACGTACAGCGCGAGCGGCCTGCCCACCGGGCTGTCCATCAGCAGCTCGACCGGCCTGATCTCGGGCACCGCGAGCACCGCGGGGACCTACAGCACCACCGTCACCGCGACCGACAGCACCGGCGCCTCCGGCTCGGCCTCCTTCACCTGGACCGTCAGCACCTCCGGCGGCGGCACCTGCACCTCGGCGCAGCTGCTCGGCAACCCGGGCTTCGAGTCGGGCAACACCACGTGGACCGCCAGCAGTGGCGTCATCACCAACTCCAGCAGTGAGGCGGCACACGCCGGCTCGTACAAGGCCTGGATGGACGGCTACGGGTCGACCCACACCGACACGCTCTCCCAGTCGGTGACGATCCCGTCCGGCTGCAAGGCCTCGTTCACCTTCTACCTCCACATCGACACGGCGGAGACGACCACCAGCAGCCAGTACGACAAGCTGACGGTCACCGCCGGATCGACCACCCTGGCGACGTACTCGAACCTCAACGCCGCCTCCGGCTACGCCCAGAAGACCTTCGACCTGTCCTCCCTCGCCGGTACCACCGTCACGCTGAAGTTCAGCGGCGTCGAGGACTCCTCGCTCCAGACCAGCTTCGTCGTCGACGACACCGCCGTGACGACCAGCTGATGTGCCGGGGCCCCGGCCGGCATCGCGGCCGGGGCCCCGTCCCGTCCCGGTGTGGATCCTGATGCGCGGGTGGCACGTCCAAGCTGCAAGGAGGCCATCCCATGCACCGAACGATCCACCACCGCCGGACCCTCGCCCTCGCGGCGCTGACGCTTCTCCTCGCGGGCTGCGGCACGCAGGGCGGAAGCGACGCGGGCGGCAGCGGCACCGTGTCACCGTCCCCCACCACGACCAGGACGGGCTGTACGGCGCAAGCCACGCTCGGCGCCGCCGACAGCGGCCGCACGTTCTGCCTGACGACGGGTGAGGTGATCCGCATCAGCCTGGACGGCACCACCAGCCGGCCGTGGGCGCCGGTCACCGTCAGCGGCAGCGGCCTGGAGGCCACCAACAGCGGCATCGTCCTGCAGGCGGGCGACGCCTCCTCCGCCTTCAAGGCGGTCTCGGCCGGGACGGCGAAACTCACCTCGTCCCGCCCGCTGTGCCCCAGCGATCCGGCCCGGATCTCGTGCAAGGGCCTTCAGGACTGGACGGTCACGGTGGTGGTGACGAAGCCGTGAGCCCGAACCCGGCTGTCGGGTTGCGGGCGGGAGCGGTCGGCCGCCCTGAGCTGGCGGTCGATGCGCCGCTCGTGGGCGAGCCCGATCAGTGAGGGGAGGGCCACGACCGCGAAGACCCCAAGGACGGTCAGGATTCCGATGAGGTTGTCCATGAGTGTGTTCATGAACACCACTGTCGCGCCGATGGCTCCGCACCGTCAGTGGCAGGACTGCCGTAGACCCTCGAATTACTGCCACTGACGAGGCACACTGGACAGCATGCTGAAGAACGTGGCCGCCGTCCTGCTCGACGGCGTGCATCCCTTCGAACTCGGCGTCGCCTGCGAGGTGTTCGGCCTCGACCGCAGCGACGAGGGACTGCCCGTGTACGACTTCGCGATCGCCTCGGCCGAGGGCCCGACGCTCGGCACCCACATCCCCGGGTTCACGGTCTCCACTCCGTACGGCCTCGACCGGCTGGACGAGGCCGACCTGGTCGTC
Source organism: Streptomyces sp. NPDC029292 (assembly GCF_055569295.1). NCBI lineage: Bacteria > Bacillati > Actinomycetota > Actinomycetes > Kitasatosporales > Streptomycetaceae > Streptomyces > Streptomyces sp. NPDC029292. The sequence goes on along the minus strand of NZ_JBVHXR010000002.1, from coordinate 610,833 downwards.
GTACCCGCCGGGACCACCTATGCCGTACGCGGCTATCCGCCCGAGCTGCTCGACGCGCTGCGCCGGGCGGCGGGCCGCGGCGCCCGGGTACTCAGCGTCTGCTCCGGTGTCTTCGTGCTGGGTGCGGCCGGGCTGCTGGACGGGCGGCGCTGTGCGGTGCACTGGCGCCACGCCCAGGCGCTCGCCCGGCAGTATCCGGGCGCGATCGTCGAGCCGGACGTGCTGTACGTCGACGAGGACCCGGTGATCACCTCGGCGGGCACCGCCGCCGGTATCGACGCCTGCCTCCACCTCGTGCGCAAGGAGCACGGCCCGGAGGTCGCCAACGCCATCGCCCGGCGCATGGTCGTCCCGCCGCACCGCGACGGCGGGCAGGCCCAGTACATCGAGCGCCCGCTGCCCCGCTCGCAGTGCGACACGGTCGGCGAGGTGCTCGCCTGGATGGAGCGGCACCTCGACGAGGAGGTGACCGTCGAGCAGCTCGCGGCCCGCGCCCACATGTCCCCGCGCACCTTCGCGCGCCGCTTCCAGCAGGAGACGGGCACCACGCCCTATCGCTGGATCCTGCGGCAACGGGTGCTGCTGGCCCAGGAGTTGCTGGAGGCGTCCGACGAGACGATGGACGCGATCGCGGGCCGCACCGGGTTCGGGAACGCGGCCGCGCTGCGCCACCAGTTCGTACGGAGCCTGGGGACGACCCCGCAGGCGTACCGGCGCACGTTCAGGGGCCCGCAGGCTGCCTGAACGCGCGCCGGTAGGCACGCGGGGTCAGGGCCTCTCCGGCGAGATCCGCCGGACAGCCCCTAGCGCGGCCGGGCCTTCAGCAGCAGCTTGTGCGGCCGCAGTGTGATGCCGACGCGGGTCGCGTCGTTGGACCCGGGCACCTGCTCGAAGCGCCACCTGGACGCGACGGTCGCCGTGATCAGGCTGAGCTGGGCCATCGAGAAGTGGTCACTGGGGCACTTCCGGTTGCCCACGCTGAACGGGCGCATCGCGTACTTCGGTATGTCCTTGGACCGTTCCGGAAGCCAGCGGTCGGGGTCGAAATCCAGATGCCGCTCGTACGACCTCGGGTCCCGCTGGATCGCGTACGGGCTGTACACGATGTCGGCACCGGCCGGAATGCGATAGCCGCCCAGCTCGGTTTCGGTCACCACCCGCCGTGTCAAAATCCATACGGCGGGGCGCAAACGCATCGTCTCGACGACGACATTCTTCGTGTGCGACAGCTTCCGGACGTCCTCGAATGCGACGGGCCGGTCCCCCGCGACGGATTTGGCCTCCTCGCTCACCTTGGCCGCCTGTTCCGGGTGTTCGGTGAGGACCTGCAGGAGCGACATGATCGAGGACGCGATGGTTTCGCTGCCGGGGGTGAGTATCGCGACGACTTGGTCGTGGATCTCCTGTTCGTCGATGGGGTCGCCGTTGTCGTCCTTCGCTTCCAGCAATGCCGTCAGCAGATCGTCCGGCTTTTGACCGGATGACCGCCGCTCGTCGATGATCTCGTCGACGAGGTCGTGCAAATCGGCCAATGCGCGGTTGAATTTGCGCATGGCCGGAAGCGGCAGCCGATAGAGCGGCCCCGCCGGGATCACCATGCGCTGGTACATACCGCGGAACACCGTGGCGAGCGCGATACTCAGCCGCTCTGCCCGCTCGTCCATGAACTGGCCGCGCAGCAGACAGCGGGCCGCGATGCGGACGGCGACGCGGAACGACTCCGACGTGCAGTCGACCGCGGTCCCCGGCTCCCAGCGGGCCGCGAACGCGCGCGCCTCCTCCTCCATCACGGAGGCGTACTCGGCGATGATGTCGGCCCGGAACGCGGGCTGGATCGTGCGTCGCTGACGCCGGTGCTGCGGCCCGTTGGCGGTGGCGACCCCCTTGTTGCCGAGGAGCCCTTCGAGGGACTCCCACAGCGGGCCGCCGATCTCGTAGTCGGGGGTCAGAGCGAGTGCCCCGGTGAGTTCCGGCGTAGTGACCGCGTACACCGTCTTGGGGCCCAGCTTGAGCCGGACGACGTCGCCGTGGTCGCGCAGCTGGGCGAGGAAGCCCAGCGGATCGCGGACCAGTTTCCAGCCATGGCCCAGACCCGGTACACCACCTCCGGCGAGGGGCGGGGTGGACAGCGGCTCCAGCGCCTGAGCAACCTCAGGCCGCACGGACTCGACGGTCATTTCTCACCTGCCGCTTCATTGTTGACGTACGGGGGTGTGGAGCGGTCGTCCCAGCTGTCGACCATGTACCGGCCCGACTCGTGATGGAACCAGTACACGGAACTGAACCAGTTCCGCATATTGCTCAGGCACGCCTTCACGGCGACGCTGGATTCCTTGCCGCGCACCGTCCCGTCCGCGAGGGTGTCGGCGAGTCGTAATACGCCTTGTTCGGCGATCAGGAATTCACTGATGCATTCCTCGACCCGCCGCCGGACTTCCGTTACCGCATCTTCGAGAGTCAGCCCCTCGTGGTGAATGAGACTGATTCCGAGATTGTGTACTTCGTCGCCCGCGATTTCCTTGGGGAGCGAACACAGATCGTTGTACCAGGCGGCGAATTCCTGGCTGAGCAGCGCCGCCCGGTGATACGCGGGGTGTTTCCGTACCGCGGTGGGGAGTTCGTACCCCGCGCTGGGCTCCAGAAGGTCGGTCCAGATCCAGTGCGCAAAGGTCAGTCGACGGAGTTCAAGATATTCGTCGACCGTGGGGACGGTGCCCGACGTACGGTTCCGGAACTCCCGGTCGTACGCTTCGATCACCGCGTGGAAGTGGAGTGCGAACCGCTCGTTCCACTTCTTGCTGAGGAACGAGTAAAGGCGCACCATGCTGTCCGCGAACGCCGCTACCAGGGGATCCGGGTGGTGCAGGTGATCCCTGGGGGAGTCGAGGGCCGCGTGCAGCTGGAACCTGAGCCTCCGCCAGGCGTCCGCCCGGCCGTGGATGACATCGCGGTCATGGCGGTCGTCCCAGACGAAGAACCACGCGCTGTAGTCCGCTATCGCCTGCATGACCTCGTCGGGGGCGCCAATGTAGTAGCCCGCCATGAGGTCCGTGTAGCACAGGCCGTCGGCATATTCCTCGACCTTGTCCGCGGGCATGAGCCGTTTTTCGAGGAGCCAGGTCCTGGTCTTCTCCTGGAGCCTGGGCCAATACGGGTGCAGTTGACGGGGAAACACGGCCTCGATCACCGGGAGAGAGAGCGCCGGTGGAACCGCGACCACTGTCGGTGTCGATGAAGTGCTCTGTGAGAAAGCATGCACGAACAAACCCCTCTCAGCCGCCTGTTGGCGCTACACCCCTCCCGCTGTGCCGGGCGTGCGCCGTTGCGTATCCCCGCACTTCCCATTCAGCACCACAACTGACCGTTCTGGGAACGGATTTGCTCCACTCATTACCCCACGATGCCGAGAATCTCCCCTTGTGTGACTGAATCTGGATCGCTAGAGGAGCACATGGGATCGAACGTGCGACGCACATACGAACGGCGCCTGGTCGGGAGGGTTCCCCGACCAGGCGCCGTTCGAGCGGACTCACAAGAGATGGCGAGTCCCACCTGTCATTTTCTGTCTCAGTCGTTCGCCACGACGTGTCGGTCGTTCGCCACGACGACTCAGTCGTTCGCCAACACGTCTCAGTCGTTCACGACGAGGTCTCAGCCGTTCGCCACGATCGGGTAGCGGGGCTCGTTCTCGGCCATCTGCCGCAGCGCGTCCTTGCGCTCGCGCTTGGAGAGCCGGTCGATGTACAGGTACCCGTAGAGGTGGTCCGTCTCGTGCTGGAGGCAGCGCGCGAAGTAACCGGTGCCGCGCACCTTCACCGGGTTGCCCTTCTCGTCCTGCCCGGTGACCTCGGCGTAGTCGGGGCGGGCGAGCGGCGCGTAGGCGGTCGGCACCGAGAGGCAGCCCTCGTTGCTGTCGTCCAGGCGGCGCAGCTCGGCGGGCAGCTCGACGAGGACGGGGTTGCAGACGACACCTACGTGCCGCTTGCCCTCGTCGTCCATGCAGTCGTAGACGAAGACCTTCAGATCGACACCGATCTGGTTGGCGGCCAGGCCTACGCCCTCGGCGGTGCGCTGGCTGGCGAACATGTCGGCGACCAGCTGGTCGAGCTCGTCCCCGAACTCGGTGACGTCCTTGCACTCCTTGTGCAGCACCGGGTTCCCGACGACCGTGATCGGCCGCGAGGTGCCGCGCTCGCGGTAGGCCGCCTCGCGCTCCTCCGTCTCCTCGGTGTCGATGACGAAGCCCTCGTCGTCCACGGGGAGCACGCCCGCGTGCTGCTGATCGGTGTCCTGCTGCGCCATGACCGACGTACGCCTTCCTCGAAACCAGGGGTGTGGTGCTCATACAGGGTACGGGGGTCGGCGCCCCGACAGAGGCCGGGACTGTGTCGATATGCGGCTCCGCCGCGTGGGCGCGACCAGCCACGACGAACCCGCAGCGCAGCACGACCTACGCGGCCCCTAGCAAACCTCTTCCAGATCCCGCCAGTCCCTGGAATCCGGGCTGTCCGCAACCCACCCGTCCAACAACCCCCGTACCAGCCCAGCCGGCGCAGCCACCCCGCACTCCCGCTCGGGCACCCACAGCTGCCCGTCGGTGCGGTGGCCGAGCGGCCCCGGGTGGCCCGGCTCGCTGTGGTCGTGCGGGTCGAGGTGCTCGCCGTCGCCCTCGTCGGAAGGCATCCGGGACTCGGAGCACATCCTGCACAGCAGCCGTACGGACGACGACCAGTCCTCGGCGGCGAAGCCGGCGTCGGCGGCCAGCTGCTCCAGGGCGTCCCGGTCGTCCTCGGTGGCCGCTTCCAGCAGCACCACCCAGGTGGGAACGGGCGAGGGCGCCCACAGCTCGATCTCGTCGAAGACGGGGTAGGCGTGCCCGGCGGCGGTGGTCCGCTCACCGTGCGGCACACCGTCGTGCAGCACGACCTCGCCCCAGCGCCGCCCGGAGGACGGCAGCGGAATGGACAGCACCTCGATGCGGGCGGGGTCGAGCCTGCGCCCCCACACCACCTCGGCCTCGCCCTCCGGCGACAGCCGTACGGCCGCACTGCCCAGGTCCATGCCCACCGGTTCCCCGGAGACGGCGGCGCCGCCGGGCACCCGCAGCCCGTACGCCTGCCAGGCACGCCGGGCGAGTGGCCAGTCCTGCAGGGCGGTGGCCGCGATGCCCACGTTCCACCAGTCGGGCGCCCCGGTCTCGCGGTCGAGGAGCGCGACGGCCCGCAGCCCGGCCGCCCGTGCCTGCTCCCAGTCGTGCCGGAACTTGTGCAGCAGGGCCAGGTTGAACCAGGACTCGGACAGCCACGGCTCCAGGTCCGCGGCGCGTGTCAACAGCGCTCCCGCGTCCTCGTACCGGCCGTCGCCGATCAGCGTGAACGCACGGTCGGTGGCCTGCCGCCATGAGGCGGAGGGCCGGTGTCGTCCCTTGCCGAAGATCCTCACGATTCCCGCCTGCCAGTTCCTTGCGATTCCCGCCTGCCGGTCCCTTGAAGAGTCCCTTGAAGACAGCGCAGCCCCGGGCTGGCCCGTGCCCCCGAACACCCTCTTCCTCGCATCCAACCACGTACCGTCGGACGGGCGCTCATTACCCATGGGTTACCCAGCCTGGGGCAGGGTCAGACTGCCCCTCGAAAGTACCCTGGCCAGGGACTCCACGACTTCCGGCTGATAGTCGCGGGCGGTGCCCAGGCGCAGCTTCTCCAGGGCGGTCAGCGGCCCTCCCGGCCCTGCTTCCCTGGCCATCTCCTCGTATGCGTTCACGGCCCGTACGATCCGCGCGGTGAGCGGCTGCTCCCGGTACGGATCGGCCTGCCGCTCGACCACCACCGCGACCTCGGCGTCCACCCCGGTCTGGCGGACGACGGCGCCGCCGAGCAGCGCGATACGCCGCTGTTCGTCCGCGGAGAGCACCGCGGTGGCCCCGGCGGGCACGGGATCGACCAGACTCAGCTGCCCGATGTCGTGCATCAGCGCCGCGTACTCCAGCACGGTCAGATCGGACTCGGAGAGCCCCAGCTCCCGCCCCACCGCCCGGCTGAGCGCCGCCACCCGCCGGGCGTGCCCGGCAGGCGTGTACCCCGCGATCTCGGTCGCCCGGGCAAGTGAGGCGATGGTCTGCCGGTAGGTGATCCGCACGGCCGAGTACCGCCGGAAGGACAGCTGGGTCAGCAGCAGGGGAAGCGAGAAGACGGGCAGGGCCCAGAGCCCGGCCACCGCGACGGCCAGCGACATCACGGCCCCCGTCGCGCACACGGCCGACCCGATACCGAGCATCGCCCGCAGCTCGTCCCGCAGCAGCGGCCCGAACGGCCACCGGGTGCGCGAGTGTGCCATCGCCGCGGTGAGTACGGCGTCGCACAGCGCGGTGAGCACCAGCAGCGCGACCAGAAGCAGCGCGTAGGACGGGCCGCCCCACTCGTCCAGCCTCCCGTGGTTGTAGAGGGGTTGACAGCACACGGCGGCGAACCCGACGGTCAGCACCCGCCGGGTGAGGTGATCGAGGGTCGGCCCCCGCCCCCTGGCCACATGCGGCACGCACCCCAGCAGCGCGGCGGCTACGACCACGGCGACGACCTGGAGAACACCGTGGTACGTGGGGTGCCCGGCCTGCTCCCCGAGCAGCGCGTACGACAACGCCCCCGCGGCCCCGAGCGGAGCCGACTCCCGCTCCCCTGCGCCGCTCCAACGAGTGAGCTCACCGACGGCTATGAGAATCCCGAAGGCCAGGGCGGTACCGCGTTCGTCGAGACCTACCCAGAGGGTGCAGGCCAGAGCGAGAACACCGAGGACCGCGGCACTCCCGTGCGCCAGCACAGTGAACGAACCGGCGGTTCTGCGCGCACGGGGGACACCGAGCGGGGCGTGGGGCGGGCTCATGGGGCGACCCTCCGGTGGACGGGGGTCGAGAAGCGTTTCTGGCTGAGGGTGCTCGAGGAGCGATTCTGCCTGGGGGAGCTCGGGGAGCGTTTCCGGCTGGGGGAGCTCGGGGAGCGTTTCCGGCTGGGGGAGCTCGGGGAGCGTTTCCGGCAGGGGGTGCTCGGCGAGCGTTCCGGCCTGAGGACGCCCGAGAAGCGTTTCCGCCCCAGCGCGCTCAGGGAGCGTTTCTGCCCGAGGGCGCCCATGTCCCCTTCCGGTCGGTGGTGCCCGGGGAGCCCCGTGCGGGCGGGGCTCATGTCCCCCTCCGGCCGGTGATGTCGGTCGGGTGACTTTCCAACTGACTGGAAACGGGTGGCGGAGCGGGTGGATAAACACCGCCGCGGAGCGGCGTGCTGTCCGCCGTGACAGCCGGATGCCACCCGTGCCGGGACAGCGCCCGCACCAGCGCCCGCACCATCCCGGGGTCGAACTGAGCCCCGGCACACCGCTCGAGCTCCTCCAGCGCGGCCGCCACCGGCCGAGCCCGCCGATAGGACCGCGTGGACGTCATCGCGTCGAACGCATCGGCGACGGCCACCACCCGAGCGAACTCCGGAATCTGCGACCCCATCAGCCCGTACGGATACCCGCTCCCGTCAAGCCGCTCATGGTGATGCAGAATCGCCGACCGGGCCTCCCCGAGGAACCCGATCCCCCTGACCATCTCGTGCCCGTACTCGGGATGCAGCTCGATGACCCGCCGCTCCTCCGGCGTCAGCGGGCCGTCCTTGCGCAACAACCGCGTGGGAACACCGAGTTTGCCCACGTCGTGCAGGATCCCGGCGAACCGCAGCACCTCGACGCGTTCATCGTCCATGCCCAGTTCACGCGCGATCATCATGGACGCCTGCCCGACCCGCTCACTGTGCCCCCGCGTGTACCCGTCCTTGATGTCGACGGCCTGCACGAGCGCCCGGATGGTGGCCTGGTGGGCGGCCCGTTCCCGGTGGTACTGGGCGAACACCCAGCAGGACACGTACATCGGCAACAGCACGAGCAGCGCGGCGACAGGACCGTACGGACTGCGCCACAGCACCGCCATCATCAGCCCGGCGAGCCCGTGCACGGCGACGGGCGCGAGGGAGCGCGGAAACAGCCCGCGCCAGGCACCGCGCACGGGCACCCGCTCGGCGAGCGCGAGGATCCCCCCGTCGAGGACGGTCAGGACGAGGCAGAACGTCAGCACCGCGCCCCCGGCGGGCAGGAGCGCGTACGGAAAGTGGGGCGCGACCACCGCGTCCCGGCCGCCCAGCGCCCAGTGCACCCGGGAGGCCGCCCAGATCGCGACGGCGAGCTGGGCCGCGCGCCAGACCCGGCGCAGCCACCGCGGCCGCTGCTCGACCCGGGCGAGCAACGCCCCCGGCAGCGCGACGAGCGCGGCGGCCGGGGGCGGCAGCAGAAAAGCCCCGGCCAGCAGCACGGGGAGGAAGGTGCCCATCCCTTGGGGAGCGTCCCGGCCTGAGCCACCCGCGGCCCTGGGTCCGCGCGGGAGTGTGATCCGCTCGCACCCTGCGTACAGCACGGCGAGCAGCGCGACGACCCACCACGGAGCGTGGACGTTCGGCAGGGGAGCCAGACAGGCCAGGGCGGCGAGGACGACACAGGCCACGTACACACGGGCCCACGCCGGAACCGACCCCATACTCGTCCCCTCCCCGTCCTCAGGTCCCGGAGCCTAGAACGGCGGGGGCGGTACGGGGACACCAACGGCCGAATCCGCGGGTTCAGAGCCCGCGGATTAGCACGTTCGGGTGATAAGCGGACGATCCGCTTCGGGGCTCAGGACTCCTGCGGAGTCACGGTCACGTCATGCTCGGGCACGACCTGCCCGGAGCGGATGAGGTCGATGCGCCCCATGACCTTGGCACGCAGATCGGTCGGCACGTCGTCATGGCCGCAGCACCGCTTGACCAGCTTCTTCACGGCCTGCTCGAGCCCGTACTTCTCGAGGCACGGAGAGCACTCCTCGAAGTGCACTTCGAATTTGGTGCAGTCCGAGTCCGGCATCTCATGATCGAGGAACTCGTACAGGTGGTCGAGTACCTCACTGCAATCCGTCTCGTGCGGCTCTCCGCAGCTCATGAGCCCGAGCCTTTCGCTTCGTTCGACTCTCCGGCGCCGGCCGGAACCAGCCCGCGGTCACGGGCGTAGTCCTCGAGCATGCCGCGCAGTTGGCGACGGCCCCGGTGCAGCCGGGACATCACCGTTCCGATGGGTGTCCCCATGATGTCCGCGATCTCCTTGTACGCAAAGCCCTCTACGTCCGCGAGATAGACAGCGATCCGGAATTCCTCGGGGATGGCCTGCAGCGCCGACTTGACGTCCGAGTCGGGCAGGTGGTCGAGCGCCTGCGACTCCGCGGAGCGCAGTCCGGTCGACATGTGCGACTCGGCGCGCGCCAGCTGCCAGTCCTCGATCTCCTCGGCCGCGCTGCGCTGGGGTTCGCGCTGCTTCTTGCGGTACGAGTTGATGAAGGTGTTGGTGAGAATGCGGTACAGCCACGCCTTGAGGTTGGTGCCCTCGCGGAACTGGTGGAAGGACGCGTACGCCTTCGCGTACGTCTCCTGCACCAGGTCCTCGGCGTCGGCCGGGTTGCGCGTCATGCGCAGGGCGGCCGAGTACATCTGGTCGAGGAATTCGAGCGCGTCCCGCTCGAAGCGCGCGGTGCGCTCGGCGGACGACTCCGTGCCCGTGCCCTGGCCCTCGGGCTGCTCCGCCTGGCCGTGATCGGTCCCTGCGTCGGTCCCAGTGACCGGACCCACCTCCTCCAGAGTGTTGGCAGGACCGAAACCGGTCCCACTGGAATCGGAGGATAGACGACGATCCGTACCCGCCGCCGCCCGAATAGGCGCGATCTTCCCCGCGTGCAGCACCGTCCAGTCCAGGTCAGCGCTGCTGCTGCGGCTCGGGCAGATGGTCGAACCCATGCGGCGGACTTCCTCTCGTACGAACGGTTCAGCACGGCTGTGCTGTCTGCTTCCCACAACAGAGGTACGCCGCTCAACATTCCCGGGCGTTACCCGAGTGACCCGGTCCACTTCGCCACGGCATCGGTGATGATCGTCACTGCCTCGTCCTGCCCGAGGGGCGCCCGTTTCGGGACCGCGAAGCCATGATCGCCGTACGGCACCTCGACGATCTCGTACGAACCCTCCGGGAACTCCTCCGGCTTCCCGAACGGATCGTTGCCGCCCTGTACGACGAGGGTGGGCACCCCGGAGCCGAGCAGCTCGTCGGCGCGGGACTTCTCGGGCTTGCCCGGCGGGTGCAGGGGGAAGCTGAGCGCGAGGACGGCGCGGGCGCCCAGTTCGGTGGCCGTCCGGCAGGCGACCCGTGCCCCGGCGCTCCGCCCGCCCGCGACCACGGGAACCCCGGACCCGGCGAGCGCGGGCCACACGCCCCGCCATCCCACGTCCAGCGTCTTCGGCGCGGGCGCCACCTTCTTCCCGGCCACCCGCCAGGGCTGCTCGACGAGCGCGACGCTCACTCCGTGGCCGGGGAGCGCGGCCGCCAGGGCCCGGAGGTCGCGGGCTTCGATGCCGCCGCCGGCGCCATGGCTGACGGCGAGCAGCAACCTGGGCTTCCTCGCCTTGAGCCAGGTGATGCGGGCGGCGCCCGCGTCCGTCTCAATGATCTCTGTCACGCCGGAAGTCACATCAGAAGTCACGTCAGAAGAGTGTGCCCTCTTCGGGCCCCTCCAGCTCCTTCAGCAGCTCCGGCCCGTTGTTGCGGACGTTGCTGACCGCCGTGGAGACGGGGTACGCACGCATCAGCCCGGCGGGCGGCGGCGCGAGCAGCTCGCGGAGTTCGTCGGGGTCGGTGCGGGACGGGTCGAGCCAGCTGTCCCAGCGGTCCGGGGTGAGCATCAGGGGCATGCGGGGGTGGATGTCGGCGAGGGCGTGCGGGCCCTCTGCGGGGGCCACGGCGAGCGGCGTCGTCTCCGCCTCCGTCGTGATCACCGAGCACGTCACCCACCAGGCGAGCGGGTGCTCGTCCGGGAGCGTCCTGTCGCGCCAGAACTCGTACAGCCCGGCCATCGCGAAGACCGAACCGTCGGCGGGGAGCACGAAGTACGGCTGCTTGCGGGGCCGCTTCTTCTTGCCCTCGACCTCCAGATCGCGCTCGGCGGACGCGGTGACCCACTCGTAGTAGCCGTCGGCGGGGATGATGCAGCGCCGGGCGGCGAAGGCGCGGCGGTACGAGGGCTTCTCGTGGACGGTCTCGGCGCGGGCGTTGATCATCCGGGCGCCGCCCTCGGGCGTCTTGGCCCAGGACGGGACGAGCCCCCACTTGAGTTTGCGCAGCTGGCGAACCGGCTTCGGGCTGTCGGCGTCCTTAACGGGACGGTCCAGGACGGCGTAGACCTCTTTGGTCGGGGCCACGTTGAAATCGGGGGCCAGAGTTTCCTCGGGCTCCCACTTCTCGATTTCAAAGATTCCTGCGAGATCCTCGGGCCTGCGACTCGCTGCATACCGTCCGCACATACGTGCCACACTGCCAGGCCCACCCGTCGCCCGGCCACCACCCCCGCAACGACGGCGCTCCGCGCCGAGCCCTGTTTCCGACACCAGAGGGAGCCCCAGCAGACATATGGACAGCACCGCATCCACCTCGCTGGCCTCGCTCTGGGACCAGGTGTTCGGCAGCCAGCCGGACCCCGACCTGTGGGTGGTGATAGCCACCATGGTCGCGGCCCTCGCCGTGATCGTCCCGCACAACGTCTGGCGGCTCGCCCGCAACGCCATCACCATCGCCCACGAGGGCGGCCACGGCCTGATCGCGCTGCTGACCGGGCGCAGCCTCAGCGGCATCCGGCTGCACTCCGACACCAGCGGCCTCACCGTCAGCCGCGGCAAGCCCACCGGGCTCGGCATGATCCTCACCGCCGCCGCGGGCTACACCGCTCCCCCGCTGCTGGGCCTCGGCGGCGCCGCGCTGCTCGCCGCGGGCCACATCACCGCACTGCTGTGGCTGGCCACGGCCCTGCTGGTGGCGATGCTGGTGATGATCCGCAACGCGTACGGCGCGCTCACGGTGGTCCTGACCGGCGGCACGTTCCTCGTCGTGTCCTGGCTGGCAGGACCTCAGGTCCAGGCGGCGTTCGCGTACGCCGTGGTGTGGTTCCTGCTGCTCGGCGGCGTCCGCCCGGCCTTCGAACTGCAGGCCAAGCGCAGCCGCGGCGGAGCGGGCGACTCGGACGCGGACCAGCTGTCGCGGCTCACGCACGTCCCGGCGGGCATGTGGCTCTTCCTGTTCCACACGGTGTCCCTGTGCTCATTGATGGGCGGGGGCAGGTGGCTGCTGGAGGTCTGAAGCGCCCCAAAGGGGCGCGGGGAACTGCGCGACCAGCCCCAACGGACCCGCAGCTGAGAGACGACCCCATTCCCCGGCCAAACCAGCGGAGCGAGCCGCGGAGCGAACCCCCACTAAAGTGGGGCCCATGACCGCGAACCCCGCCCACACCGCTCTCTGGCCCGCCCCGCACGCGAGCGGAGCCGTCGATGCGACGGTCCACGTGCCGGGGTCGAAGTCGGTCACCAACCGTGCCCTGGTCCTCGCGGCCCTCGCCTCGGAGCCCGGCTGGCTGCGCCGCCCGCTGCGCTCCCGCGACACGCTGCTGATGGCAGGTGCCCTGCGCGCGATGGGCGTCGGTATCGAGGAGACCGTGTCGTCCAGCTCCACGGTCGCCGCGGGGCCGGACGCCTCCGGCGAGGCCTGGCGGGTCATCCCCTCGGGCCTGCACGGCCCGACCACCGTCGATGTCGGCAACGCCGGCACCGTGATGCGCTTCCTGCCCCCGGTCGCCGCGCTGGCCGACGGCCCCATCCGCTTCGACGGCGACCCGCGTTCCTACGAGCGCCCGCTGCACGGTGTGATCGACGGGCTGCGCCTGCTCGGCGCGCGTATCGACGACGACGGGCGCGGCGCGCTGCCGCTGACCGTGCACGGCTCGGGCGCCCTGGACGGTGGCCCGGTGGAGATCGACGCGTCGTCGTCCTCCCAGTTCGTGAGCGCCCTCCTGCTCTCCGGCCCGCGCTTCAACCAGGGGGTGGAGGTCCGGCACATCGGCTCCACCCTCCCCTCCATGCCCCACATCCGGATGACCGTCGACATGCTGCGCGCGATCGGCGCCCAGGTGGACACCCCGGAGTCGGGCGGCGAGCCGAACGTCTGGCGGGTCACGCCGGGCGCCCTGCTCGGCCGCGACCTGACCGTCGAGCCGGACCTCTCGAACGCACAGCCGTTCCTGGCGGCGGCCCTGGTGACCGGCGGCACGGTCTTCATCCCCGACTGGCCCACGCGCACCACCCAGCCCGGTGACAAGCTGCGGGAGATCTTCACCGAGATGGGCGGTTCCTGCGAACTGACCGACAGCGGCCTGGAGTTCACCGGTTCCGGCGCGATCCACGGCATCGACGTGGACCTGAGCGAGGTCGGCGAGCTGACCCCGGGCATCGCGGCGGTCGCGGCCCTCGCGGACTCCCCGTCCACCCTGCGCGGCGTGGCCCACCTGCGCCTGCACGAGACGGACCGGCTGGCCGCGCTCACCAAGGAGATCAACGAGCTCGGCGGCGACGTCACCGAGACCGCCGACGGCCTGCACATCCGCCCGCGCCGACTGCACGGCGGCATCTTCCACACCTACGACGACCACCGCATGGCCACCGCCGGCGCGATCATCGGCCTGGCGGTGGAGGGCGTACAGATCGAGAACGTGGCGACGACGGCGAAGACCCTGCCGGACTTCCCCGAATTGTGGACCGGAATGCTCGGGAACTGACGGGCGGACCGGGATCATGCGCCGCTACGGCAAGCACACCGACGAGGACGACATTCGCCAGCGCCCCAACCGCAAGGGCAACCGGCCTCGTACGAACATCCGCCCCAAGCACGAGGAGGCGGTCGAGGGCATGGTCCTCACCGTCGACCGGGGCCGCCTGACCTGCCTGGTCGAGGACCGCGTCGTGATGGCGATGAAGGCCCGCGAACTGGGCCGCAAGGCCGCGATCGTCGGCGACCGTGTCGCCATCGTCGGCGACCTGTCCGGCGAGAAGGACACCCTCGCCCGCATCGTCCGCATCGAGCCGCGCACCTCCGTGCTGCGCCGCACGGCCGACGACGACGATCCCTACGAGCGCGTGGTCGTCGCCAACGCCGACCAGCTCGCCATCGTCACCGCTCTCGCCGACCCCGAGCCCCGCCCACGTCTGATCGACCGCTGTCTGGTCGCGGCGTACGACGGCGGCCTCACCCCACTCCTGGTCCTCACCAAGTCCGATCTGGCCTCGCCCGACGAACTCCTGGAGCTGTACGGGGCGTTGGGCGTCCCCTACGTCGTGACCAGCCGCGAGGAGCTGGAGAGCGGCGAAGCGGTGGAGCGCGTCCGCAAGCAGCTGGACGGCAAGATCACGGCGTTCGTCGGCCACTCGGGCGTCGGCAAGACGACCCTGGTCAACGCGCTGGTCTCGCTGGAGCGGCGGCGCAGTACCGGCCATGTCAACGTCGTGACGGGCCGCGGCCGGCACACCACGACATCGGCGCGCGCGATCCCGCTGCCGGAAGCGGCCGGCTGGGTCATCGACACCCCGGGCGTCCGCTCCTTCGGCCTGCACCACGTGGACCCGTCCCGTGTCATCAAGGCCTTCCCCGACCTCGAACCCGGCACCGAGGGCTGTCCGCGCGCGTGCAGCCACGACGAGCCGGACTGCGCCCTCGACCAGTGGGTGGCCGACGGCCACGCGGACCCGGCCCGCCTCTACTCCCTGCGCAGGCTGCTGTCGACGCGTGAGCGCACGGAAGGCGACTGATCCCGCGCGCAGGGGGCGAGTGTCCGCGGCGCGCAGGGGGCGAGTGTCCGCGGCGCGCAGGGGGCGAGTGTCCGCCGCGCGCAGGGGGCGAGTGTCCGCCGCGCAAAGGGGAGCGACGGTTCACCGCGTGACCTCCGCGTTGTTTGCGTCCACGGTCCACCGGTAAATGCATAATCGCACCAAGCCGGACCCAAGCCAGACGAAGCAGTCGACGAGCGGACGCGGGAGGACAAGACATGGCGTGGCTGCTGGTCGTTGTGGCGGGGCTGCTCGAGACCGGCTTCGCCGTCTGCCTGAAACTCTCGCACGGCTTCACCAGATTCTGGCCGACGGTCGCCTTCTGCGTCTTCGCGCTCGGCAGCTTCGGTCTGCTGACGCTCTCCCTGAAGAAGCTCGACGTCGGTCCCGCGTACGCGGTGTGGACCGGCATC
Source organism: Streptomyces sp. NPDC029292 (assembly GCF_055569295.1). Taxonomy (NCBI): domain Bacteria; kingdom Bacillati; phylum Actinomycetota; class Actinomycetes; order Kitasatosporales; family Streptomycetaceae; genus Streptomyces; species Streptomyces sp. NPDC029292. The sequence continues at coordinate 595,679 of NZ_JBVHXR010000002.1, read as the reverse complement.
GGCGCGGCGGGCACCGCGATCTACGGCATGATCTTCCTCGGCGACCTGGTGTCGACGCTCAAAATCGTCTCGATCAGCTTCGTGATCATGGGGGTCATCGGGCTGCAGCTGTCGGGGTCCGCCCACTGACCCCGCTTCAGATCACCTCCCGCACGCGCGGCGACTCGACGGTATGGCCGAGGTAGACCACGCTCACCCGGTCCGCGAATGCCGGACGACGGAAAGATCGTGCGAGACGAAGAGATAGGCGAGTCCCAGTTCGGCCTTGAGCCGGTCCAGCAGTTCGAGCACCCCCGCCTGGACGGAGACGTCGAGCGCCGACACCGGCTCGTCGAGCACGAGCAGCTCCGGCTCGACCCTCAGCGCCCGCGCGATGCCGATGCTCCCCCAGTGCCTCAAGGGCCTGGGGGTACCCCCAGCCGCTGGCCGCCGGAGAACTCGTGCGGGAACGCCCGCGCCCGGGAGGCGGGAACGCCGTCGAGGTCGAGCAGTTCGGCCGCGCGGTGCAGGGCGCGCTCCCGGGACACGTCCTGATGCGCCCGTACGGCCTCCGCGATCTGGTCGCCGATCCGGTAGACCGGCGTGAACGCGGAGAGCGGGTCCTGGAAGACCATGGCGACGCGGCTCCCCGGACCCGGTTCAGCTCCCTTTCCGTGGCCCCGGCCAGCTCCTGCCCGTCGAGCCGTACGAACCCGCTTACTCTCGCGTTGTCGGGAAGCAGCCCGAGCACGGCGAGCGCGGTGGCGGACTTCCCCGACCCCGACTCGCCCACCAGGCCGAGGACTTCACCTCGGGCCGGCGAGAAGCTCACGTCGCGGACGGCGGGCCGCCCGTCGAAGTCGACGTCCAGATGGGCCACTTCGAGCACAGGGATCACCGGGACGCTCCTCTCCGGGAGGTCGGATCCAGCGCGTCCCGCAACCCGTCCCCCACCAGATTCACCGCCAGCACGAACACGACAAGAAGCCCGGCCGCGTAGAAGAACATCCAGGGGTACGTCACCGCCGCACCGGTGCCCGAGGCGATGAGCGTGCCGAGCGACGCGTCGGGCGCCTGCACCCCGATCCCGAAGTACGACAGCGCGGTCTCGCTCATCACGGCCCCACCGACGGCGATGGTCGCGTCGATGATGGTGGGCTCGCCGACGACGACTTCACGAAAGCCGGCTGGCTCAAGAAGTAGCCCCGAGCGCCCGGTGCGGCGGGGTCAGCACGGCCTTCACCAGGTCGGTGACCCCGCCCTCACCAGGCGGCGCCGTCACACAGGACAGGGAAAGGCGCACCACGAGCTCGCACGAGCGGGCCAGCTCGGACGCTTCCGACGTGGCGGCGCCGAGCCCGGACAGCGCGGCGACGGCCCGATCCCGCACCAGCGCCACGAAGTCGGCGGGCGAGGGCAACGGCCCGTCGGCCCGCCGCTGCGCGGGCACCGCGGTCGACGAGGGCACCGCCGAGAGCGTCGGCGACGGCAGCCGCTCGCTCCAGCACCCGGTCAGCATCGCCCGTACCAGCGCATTGCTCCGCGCGGCCGACGCGGTCCACTCGGCGGTCGCGACCAGCCGCTCCCGCGCGTCCGTGTGAGCGGCCAGCGCCCGCTCGACCCCCGCGAGATAGGCATCCGCCTCCCGCCGCACAAGGGCACGCGCAAGCCCCTCTTTACTCCCGAACTCGTTGTAGAGCGTCTGGCGTGACACTCCGGCCACGGCGGCCACATCGACCATCCGCACCGCAGACCACGCACGACGCGCCAACGCCGTATAGGCGGCGTCCAAGAGGGATTCCCGCGCTGCAGGCATCATCGCCTCCCTGGGGCGAGCGACTCTGCAGCTCAGATTTGACGCGCGCAGGGGCACTGTCAAGGGTTCGCGGCGGTGCCGGGGGGCGTGCGCCGGTGATTGTGCGCGGTGTCCGACCCGTCGTCAGCCCGTCCGGCGTTTGAGGACGAGCGCGCGGCGCGACACGGGGGTCTGGGGGCGGAGCCCCCAGGAACGGGACGGGTAGGGGCGGAGGGGGCGAAAACACCCCCGGCCGACACCCGCACCGGCTGCCGCGGCCTCCAGGCCCGCCGAGCCCCAGACCCGCCGAGCCCAAGAGCCGCCGAGCCCAAGATCCGCCAAGGAGGTCCGACAGTGCTGCCCGGGGCCGTGTGGCCCTTCCCCCACGGGGGCAGATACGGTTCGGTCATGCCCGACTATCGCGATGACCTGCGCCTCGCCCATGTCCTGGCGGATGCCGCCGACGCCGCGACGATGGACCGGTTCAAGGCGCTCGACCTGAAGGTCGAGACCAAGCCGGACATGACACCGGTGAGCGAGGCGGACAAGGCCGCCGAGGAGCTCATCCGCGGCCAGCTCCAGCGGGCGCGCCCGCGCGACGCGATCCTCGGTGAGGAGTACGGCATCGAGGGCACGGGCCCGCGCCGCTGGGTCATCGACCCGATCGACGGCACCAAGAACTACGTACGCGGCGTGCCCGTCTGGGCCACGCTGATCTCCCTGACGGAGGCGGGCGAGGGCGGCTACCAGCCCGTCGTCGGCGTGGTCTCCGCGCCCGCACTGGGCCGCCGCTGGTGGGCCGCGAAGGGCCACGGCGCGTTCACCGGCCGCAGCCTCTCCTCGGCGTCCCGGCTCCAGGTCTCCCGCGTCTCACGGATGGCCGACGCCTCCTTCGCGTACTCCTCGCTGAGCGGCTGGGAGGACCAGGGCCGCCTCGACGGCTTCCTCGACCTCACCAAGGCCGTCTGGCGCACCCGCGGATACGGCGACTTCTGGCCTTACATGATGGTCGCCGAGGGCTCCGTCGACATCTGCGCCGAACCCGAGCTGTCGCTGTGGGACATGGCGGCGACGGCGATCGTCGTGACCGAGGCGGGCGGCTCCTTCACCGGCCTCGACGGCCGCCCGGGCCCGCACAGCGGCAACGCGGCCGCGTCGAACGGCATCCTCCACGACGAGATGCTGGGGTATCTGAACCAGCGGTACTGAGGAGCCGTGGGGCGCTTGTGTGATCCATGGGCGCCCCCGAACTCACCGCACGCGCCCTCTTGTTGACCCTCCCTTTAACTGCGACCCTGAGAGTCCCCCCACTTGTGAACTTGTGAATCGCTTCTCTTGGCGCTTTCGCCGGACGGCGCTTCACCAAGGAGGTGGCTCCAGCCCATGCTCGTACGCGACGCCATGAGCACGGTGGTCCTCACCATCGGCCCGGCACACACCCTCCGTCAGGCGGCCCGCCTGATGTCCGCCCGCCGCGTCGGCGCGGCTGTCGTCCTCGACGAGGACGCCAGCGGACTCGGGATCCTCACCGAGCGCGACATCCTCAACTCCCTGGCCCTCGACCAGAACCCGGACACCGAGACCGCAAGCGCCCACACCACCACCGACGTCGTCTTCGCCGCCCCCGCCTGGACCCTGGAGGAGGCCGCGACGGCGATGTCGCACGGCGGCTTCCGCCATCTGGTCGTGCTCGACGGAACCGGCCCGGTCGGCATCGTCTCGGTCCGCGACATCATCCGCTGCTGGGCACCGGCACGGCAGCAGGTACCGGCCTGAGCACCGCCGCCGCGTACGCCGGCGGGCCGGACCCCCTTGAGAGGAGATCCGGCCCGCTGCCCACGACAAGCGTTCCAGCTGCTGTCAGCCGCGCAGGGCCTGGACCGCGGCCTCCAGCCGCTTGCCGAAGTCACCGTCCGCCTGGCGGAAGTTGTCGATCGCGCGCTCGGCGATGTCGTCACGGGACACCTTGGCGATGAAGCCCGCCAGGTTCTCGATCAGACGGACCTTCTCGTCCTCGGAGAACAGCCGGTAGAGGTTGCCTGCCTGCACGAAGTCGCTGTCCTGGGAGTGGACCGGGGCTTCGTGGTTGCCGGTGCCCGCAGTGAAGTCGGCGGTCGACTGCCACAGCGGCCGGTCCGTCTGGAACGGCCCGCCGAAACTGTTCGGCTCGTAGTTCTTCTTCGCACCCTTGTGGCGGCCGTCGTACAGGGAGCCGTCACGGGAGTGGGTGCGCGCCTCGGTGGCGTGCGGACGGTTCACCGGCAGGTGGTCGGCGTTGATGCCGACGCGGTAGCGGTGCGCGTCTCCGTACGCGAAGAGGCGGCCCTGGAGCATTTTGTCGGGCGCGGGTCCGATACCCGGCACGAAGTGAGCCGGGGAGAAAGTGCTCTGCTCGACCTCGGCGAAGATGTTCTCCGGGTTGCGGTTGAGCTCCAGCTTGCCGATCTCGATCGGCGGGTAGTCCTCGTGCGGCCACACCTTGGTGAGGTCGAACGGGTTGAAGCGGTAGGTGGCTGCCTCGGCCGCCGGCATGATCTGCACCTGCACGGTCCAGGACGGGAACTCGCCGCGCTCGATGGCCTCGCGCAGGTCGCGCTGGTGGGAGTCGGGGTCCTCACCGGCGAGCTTCGCGGCCTCTTGCGATGTCAGGTTCTTGATGCCCTGGTCGGTCTTGAAGTGGTACTTGACCCAGAAGACCTCGCCGGCCTCGTTGTTCCACTGGTACGTGTGCGAGCCGTACCCGTTGAGGTGCCGGTAGGAGGCCGGGATGCCGCGGTCACCGAAGAGCCAGGTCACCTGGTGGGTGGACTCGGGGGACAGCCCCCAGAAGTCCCACACGTTGTCGGCTTCCTGCGAGCCCGTGTACGGGTCGCGCTTCTGCGTGTGGATGAAGTCGGGGAACTTGATGGCGTCCTTGATGAAGAACACCGGGGTGTTGTTGCCGACGAGGTCATAGTTGCCCTCTTCGGTGTAGAACTTCAGCGCGAAGCCGCGCGGGTCGCGCACGGCGTCGGCGGAGCCGAGGTTGCCGGCGACCGTGGAGAAGCGCAGGAAGGTCTCGGTCTGCTTGCCGACCTCGGAGAGGAACTTCGCGCGCGTCCACCGCGAGACGTCACGGGTCAGCGTGAAGGTGCCGTAGGCGGCGGCACCGCGGGCGTGCACGATGCGCTCCGGGATGCGCTCACGGTTGAAGTGCGCGAGCTTCTCGAGCAGCAGCTGGTCCTGAACGAGGACGGGCCCGCCGACGCCCGCGGTCTCGCTGTTCTGGTTGTCGGCCACCGGCGCGCCGGCCTCCGTCGTAAGCGGTCCCTGCGTCACGTGCGCCTCCTGCGTCATTCCAGGCCAGTCCTGCCCCTTGGCCAATACCGAAATCGATCCTACAATAGACATTGTCTAAATCAAGTCTACTTCCAAAGTCACACCTGTTCGGGATCTGGTCTCCCTGCTGTTAGGCTGGTCTGTATGAGTGACCTGCTAGAACGACTGCGCGGACGCGGCTGGCGAATGACCGCGCAGCGGCGTGTCGTGGCCGAGGTCCTCGACGGCGATCACGTCCATCTGACGGCCGACGAGGTACATGCGCGCGCTGTCGCCAAGCTGCCCGAGATCTCCCGGGCGACCGTCTACAACACGCTGGGTGAGCTCGTCTCACTCGGCGAGGTGCTGGAAGTCGCCACGGACAAGCGCGCCAAGCGCTACGACCCGAACGCGCACCGTCCGCATCAGCACCTGGTCTGCGCCCAGTGCGGCGCGATCCGCGACGTCCACCCGAGCGGCAACCCGCTCGCCGACCTCCCCGACTCGGAGCGCTTCGGCTTCACGGTCTCGGACGTAGAGGTCACCTACCGCGGCGTCTGCCCGAACTGCGCGGCGGCGTAAGAACTCCTACGAAAGGCCCCGGCACCTTCAGGTGCCGGGGCCTTTCGCCGCCGTCCGAACGCCGACAAGCCGAAGGCCCGGATCCATGATCTGGATCCGGGCCTTCGGTTTCAGTAGCGGGGACAGGATTTGAACCTGCGACCTCTGGGTTATGAGCCCAGCGAGCTACCGAGCTGCTCCACCCCGCGTCGTTGAACTGAACATTACGTCAACCATGTGGAGCAGTGCAAATCGCTTTGTTTGTGGCCCGTCCGGCGCTCTTCTGGCCCGGCCGGCACCCCCCGGCCCGTCCGGCGTTTGAGGACGAGGCCGTCCAGGCCCGATAGCGGGGCCTGGGGCGGCAGCCGCCAGGGACGGGAAGGGTAGGGGCGGAGGGGGCGAAAGCCCCTGCCGGCCCACACCGACCCCGCCCCACCGTCAAGCAGTCAGCTCCTGCCGCAAGGCATCCCGCAGCCGAGCGGCCCGCTCGGAGACCTCAGCCGGCCCAAGAGTGACCGCCCGGTCGGCCCACCGCTGCCCTTCCGCCAGCTCCCCCTGACGCGCGTAGACGAGGGCAAGCCGCAACGCCGCCCGCCCATGCCCCGCATCCGCCGCCCGGGCCCACCACAGCGCGGCCTCCGGCTCGCTCCCCTCCCGGGCGAGCAGCAGCCCGAGATTGAAGGCGCCGTTCCGGGACCCGGCCTCCGCGGCCTCGCGGTACCACCGGGCCGCCTGCACCACATCGCCCCGCGCGGCGGCCAGCATCCCGACCCGCACCTGCGCCCGCCGATGCCCCTGCGACGCCGCCCGCTCGTACCACTCCTCGCACTCACTCTTCTCGTGCGCGGGCTCCCCCAGCTCATGGGCGGGCGCCGGCGGCCGCCGCGCGTCGAGCACGGCGGCAAGCCGGTACGCGGCCTCGGCACTGCCACCCCCCGCGGCGCACCGCAGATGCCGCTCGGCGGCCCGCTCGTCCCCCTCCCGCAGCCGCGCGATGGCAACCTGCAGCGCCGCTTCGGTGTGCCCGGCGGCAGCCGCACGCTCGTACCACCGCAGCGCGGCCACGTCATCGTCCTCGCTGCCCCGCCCGGCATGCAGGATGCCGAGGTTGAAGGCGGCGTCCACACTCCCCGCCTCCGCGGCCTTGGAGAACCACGGCTCGGCCCCGGCCGCGTCGCCGACCTGCAGCAGCAGGATGGCGAGCGCGTTCGCCGCCTCGCGGTGACCGGCGTACGCGGCACGCCGGTACCACTGCTCGGCCTGTGCGGTCCGCCCCTGCTCGGCGCAGAGCAGCCCGAGGTTGTACGCGCCGTTGATGTCACCCGCGTCCATCGCGGCGCGGTACCACCGCTCGGCGGTCTGCGTCTCACCGCGCTCGGCGTGCAGCGCGCCCAGCGCGTTCGCGGCGTTGCCGTCCCCGTCCTGCGCGGCCCGCAGCCACCACACGGCGGCGCTCTCGGTGTCGCCGGCGTCCCGCAGCAGGAACCCGAGCGCACAGGCGGCCCGCGCCTCCCCGTCCTTGGCGGACGTGAGATACCAGCGCCCGGCCTCCTTCAGCTCGCCCCGCTTCTCCAGGATCGCCCCGAGATGCAGCGCGGCCCGCCGGTGTCCGCGCGCGGACGCCTGCCGGTACCACTGTTCGGCCTCTTCACCGGCGGCACCGATGACCCCGATGACACCGTTGTCAGCACCGGCCTCGCTCGAGTCCGCGGCCTTGCGATCAAGCGTGCGCGCCAGCCGGTACGCGGCCTCGCGGTGCCCGCGCTCGGCGGCGACCCGCATCCACTGCTCCGCGCCGACGTCACTGCGGTGCTCCAGCAGATCCGCGAGCGCGTACGCCCCGAGGACGTGCCCCTGCTCGGCGGACTGGCGCAGCCAGTACTCGGCGGCGGGTTCGTCGCCGCGCTCGCGGTGGTACCGCCCGAGCGCATGCGCGGCGGCCACGGAGCCCGCGACGGCGGCGATCCGCCACCATCCGGCGGCCTCGTCGGCGTACCCGCGCTGGTGCAGGAGGACACCCAGGTTGTTGGCGGCGGCGCGGTCACCTTCGGCGGTGGCAGCGCGCAGTTGAGGCTCGGCTCCGTCGAGATCACCGCGGCGCAGCAGCATGGCTCCGAGGACGCTCATCGCCTCGACGTCGCCTTCTTCGGCGGCGAGCCGCTGGCGCGCTTCCTCGACAGCCTCGCCGGTTTCGTCCCGGTCGGAAGGCTGCGTGAGATCCGCAGGCCGCACAAAGTCGGCAGGCTGCGCAAACCGCCCTGTATCCAACAGAGTTGCCTTGTCCCCCATAACGTCCATCGTCGCACCACCTGCAACCTGGGTACACCTGGTATACCGCAGCCAGTGAGGTCACTTCAGCGTTTTGTCGACATGCCCACAGAGAGACAAGTCAAACACAGATTTCCCAACTCCCCCCGCATGGAGCAGTACTTCACACGAGTCGCCAGGTCACCGCGGGCGGCTCGGCGCGTCGCCGCCCACGTCCTCGGCGTATCCCCGCGTATGTCATCGGCACATCGCCGCACACGCCCTCGGCGCGTCGCCACACACGTCGAAGGCCCGGATCCTTGATCAGGATCCGGGCCTTCGCCTTGAGTAGCGGGGACAGGATTTGAACCTGCGACCTCTGGGTTATGAGCCCAGCGAGCTACCGAGCTGCTCCACCCCGCGCCGTTGTGTTGCAACCGTACCACGGCGCGGGGCGGCCCCTGACTCAGCCGCTGCCGGAGCTCTTGTCGCTGCTCGGACTGCTGCTGGCACTGCTGCTCGGGCTGCTGCTCGGGCTGCTGTTCTTGCTGCTACCGCTGCCACTGGTCTTGTCGGCCTTGGCCTGCGCCGCCTCGGCCCGCTTCAGCGCGTCCTCAAGATCCTTCTGTGCCACGCCGTAGGCCTTCCAGTCGCCCTTCTTGAGAGCTTCCTGACCTTGGTCGAAGGCCTTCTGGGCGTCGCTGAGTGCCTCTTGGACCGTTGGATTGCTCGATGTGGGTGGACTGGTCCCCTCGTCGGACGGCGGACTGACCGAACCGTCCGCTCCGAAGACCTTGTTGAGCGCCGCGTCGAGCGTGTCCTCGAAGGCGGTGCTGCCTCCGTAGGTCACCAATACCTTGCGCAGCAGTGGGTACTTGATTCCACCACCGCGTACGTAGACGGGCTCCACATAGAGCAGTCCTCCGTCGAGCGGAACCGTCAGCAGGTTGCCGTACTCGACTTGTGAATCACCGCCGCTCAGGAGTCTGATCGACTCCGCGATGGCCGGCTCGGAGTTGAACTGGCTCTGCACCCGTTTAGGTCCGTCGATGGTTTTGCCCGTCGGCAGTTTCAGGATGTTGATCTTGCCGTAGTCGGGCGTGCCCGCGTCGGCGTTGACCGACATGAAGGCGCTCAGGTTGTCGCGGCCGTTCGGCGTCAGTGTCGTCGTCAGCGAGAACTCCTGCGACGTGTCGCCGGGCAGCTTCATGCTCAGGTAGTACGGCGGCACGGCGCTGCCCGACTTGTTCGTCGGGTCGTCCGGGACCTGCCACACCTCGCTGCCGCTCAGGAACGTCTGGGCGTCCTTCACGTGGTAGCGGGTCAGCAGCTCGCGCTGGACCTTGAACAGGTCCTGCGGGTACCGCAGATGGTCCATGAGCGACTGCGAGATCTCGCTCTTCTTCTTGACCGTGTTCGGGAACGCCTTCATCCAGGTCTTCAGGACCGGGTCCTCGGTGTCCCACTGGTAGAGCTTGACCTCACCGGTGTACGCGTCGACGGTCGCCTTCACCGAGTTGCGGATGTAGTTGACCTGGTTCTGCTGGGCCACCACCGCGCGCTGGTTGTTGCTCGCGGTCAGCGAGTCGGCCGTCGTGTCGCCGAGGGTGGTGCGGGAGGCGTACGGATAGCCGTTGGTGGTGGTGTACGCGTCGACGATCCACTGGATCTTCCCGCCGACGACGGCCGGGTAGGCGTCACCGTCGATGGTCAGCCAGGGGGCCACCGCTTCGACGCGCTCCTTGGGGGTGCGGTTGTAGAGGATCCGGGAACCGTCCCCGATCGCGCCCGAGTAGAGAATCTGCGGCTCGCTGAACGCCACCGCGTACGCTGCCCGGTTGATCGGGCTGGAGAGGCTGACCCCGCTCTTGCCCTTGTAACTGGTGGTCTTCTCGCCGCTGTCGTCGGAGTAGTCGATCTCCTTCTGGGGACCGCCGACGATGGAGTACTGGGTGGTCTTCTCGCCGTAGTAGATCTGCTGCTGATACTCGCCCAGGTTGCCCTTGGACGGCAGGTCGTATTCGGTGAAGACCGGGCGGCCCTCGCTGTCGGCCGTGGTGCCCTTGGCCGCGACCACGCCGTACCCGTGCGTGTAACGGAAGTGGTCGTTGATCCAGTTGTTCTTCGGAATGCCCTGGAGGTTCAGCTCGCGCAGACCGATGACCGTGTCCTGGTCCTTGCCGTCCTTGCTGTACCGGTCGACGTCCAGGTTCGACGGGAAGCCGTAGTAGTTCCGCACCTGCTGGAGCTGCTGGAACGTCGGCGACACGATGTTCGGGTCCATCAGGCGGATGCTGGCGGCGGTGTTGGCGTCATCGCGCAGCTTGGTCTTGTCACTGGTGTTGCTCTTGCCCGCGTAGTCGGTGACCTTGGCGCCGTCGATGCCGTACGCCTCGCGGGTCGCCTTGAGGTTCTTCTCTACGTACGGGGCTTCCTTGGCCTGCTCGTTCGGCTGGACCTGGAACTTCTGGACGATCGCGGGGTACAGGCCGCCGATCAGGATCGCCGAGAGCACCATCAGGCCGAAGCCGATGACGGGCAGCTGCCAGGTGCGCCGCCACAGGGTGGCGAAGAACAGCAGGGCGCAGATGACGGCGATGCAGAACAGGATCGTCTTGGCGGGCAGATACGCGTTGGCGTCGACGTACCTGAGGCCCGTCCAGTTTCCGGTCGCCTTGAAGTCGCTGGACTTCACCGCGAGTCCGTACCGGTCGAGCCAGTAGGCGACCGCCTTCAGCGCGACGAAGATGCCGAGGAGCACGGAGAGATGACCGGTGGCCGCGCCCGTGGCGCGCGCCCCCGGGCTGGTGATCCGCAGCCCGCCGTACAGGTAGTGGGTGAGCGCGGCGGCGATCAGCGAGAGCACGGCGGCCGCGAAGCCGAAGCCGAGCAGGAAGCGGTACCAGGGCAGGTCGAAGGCGTAGAAGGAGACGTCGAGGTGGAACTGGGGGTCCTTCTGGTGGAAGGGCACCCCGTTCACCCACATCAGCCACGTACGCCACTGGCCGGAGGCGGACGCGCCGGCGATCAGCCCGACCAGGGAGGTGATGGCGAGCAGCAGCCACCTCTTGTAGGGCGCGATGCCCATCCGGTACCGGTCGAGGCTCTGCTGCTCCATCGACATGGCGCTGAGCGGCGGGCGCAGCCGGTGCGCCAGCCAGATGTTCACGCCGACCGCGGCCGCCATCAGCAGACCGAAGACGAAGAAGAGCCCGATCTTGGTCCACAGGGTGGTGGTGAAGACGGACGAGTAGTGAACCGACCGGTACCAGAGCCAGTCCGTCCAGAACCCCGCGAACATGACGAAGGCCATGGCCAGCACGGCCAGCACGCCCAGCGTCATGAGCAGGGTCCGGACACGCCGGGAGGGTCGGCCCACTCTGATCCGTGGCCCCGTCGGGCCTCCGCCGCGGTCCGGCATCTGGAAAGCCAAGGTGCGCACCTCGAAGTCGCTGTTGATCCGTCAGGTCCCCGTGATGGTGGACCGTCCGTAAGGCTCCGTGATCGTGGAGCCTCATCTATGCAACTTACTCACGCTTTACTCGGTTCCCGGTTCCGGGTATTAACGAGGCAGGATTGTGACCATGTCCAACACTCCCATGGCAGCGAGCCCGCTCACCCGGGCCGTACTCGAGATCGACGAGTACGCCTCCGGCCTCGGCTGGGACCAGCCCGCTCGCCTCTTCGCCCTCGTAGACACCGCGCGACTGCGGGCCCAGGAACCCGGCCTCGCGGCCCAGCTCGGCCTGCAGGACGAGCCGGAGACCACCGGTCTCACCCCCATCGAGCAGGACGAGATCCCTGCCGGCAAGCCGCTGGACGAGTTCCTCGGCACCATCGCCTGGCCGGACGCCGTGGTCGGCTGCGCCCTCACCGTGGAGCGGCTGATGCTGCCGCCGTCCGCGGAGGCGTCCGTCCCGGAGGGCCTCAGCCAGAAGAAGCTCACGAAGTGGGTCGCCGAGCACCCGGACCGTCAGGAGGTACGCATGACGGTCGGCGTGCTGCGCGACGGCACCCGCGACTCCGCGCTGCGGCTGCGCGAGAAGGACGCGCCGACGGAGGTGCTCACGGGCTCGGAGCTGGTGCCGGGCCTGGCGGAGGCCCTGTCGGCGACGTTCGCGGACTGATTTCTCGTACGAGGCTTGCGGCCTCGCACGAGGCTTCAGGCCTCTTCTCAGGCTTTCAGTTACGTCGATGGGGGCGCACCCGGTGTCGGGTGCGCCCCCATCGACGTACGAGCTCTGAGCCGGTGCGGTCAGCCCTTGGCGGTGCACTTCGGCAGGTCGGCGGTCTTGCCGGAGCTGATGTCCTTGAGGGCGCCCATCGCGTCGTCGATGGTGTTCACCTTGACGAGGGTGAGCCCCTTGGGGGTGTCCTTGGCGGCGGCCGCGCAGTTGTCCTTGGGCGTCAGGAAGTACTGGGCGCCCTTCTCCCGCGCGCCGACCGTCTTCATTTCGATGCCGCCGATCGGACCGACCTTGCCGTCGTCGTCGATGGTGCCGGTGCCGGCCACGAACTTGCCGCCGGTGAGGTTCCCCGGGGTGATCTTGTCCACGATGCCGAGCGCGAACATCAGGCCCGCGCTCGGTCCGCCGACGTCGGCGAGCTTGATGTCGATGGTGAACGGGAACGTGTGGTCGGTGCCTGCCGAGATGCCGACGATGGCCCGGGAGGCGCCGTCGTCCGCGGACTTCGCGGTGGTGATCGTGATGTCCTTGGTCTCGGTCGCCGTCTTGTTCGCCTTCTCGGCGGCGGCCTGCTCCTTGGCGGGCACGATCGTGAAGACGACCTTCTCGCCCGGCTTGTGCTTGGTGACCAGCTTCGCGACGTCCTCGGGCGCCTTCACCGTCGTACCGTCGACAGCCTTGATCACGTCTCCGGCGTGCAGCTTGCCCTCGGCCGGTGTGGCCTTGACGACCGTCGAGACGATCACCCAGGACTTCACCGGGATGTTCAGCTCCTTGAGGGCGGCGACCTTGGCGCTCTCCTGGGACTGGCTGAACTCCTCGGCGTTCTCCTGCGTCGACTGCTCCTCCGTCTTGCCGTCGGGGTAGAGCGTGTCGTGCGGGACCACCTTGCTGTCGTGCGCGAGCCACCCGTAGACGGCCTCGACAAGGTTCATCTTGTAGTTGGCGCTGGTGACCCGGACGGTGGTCATGTTCAGATGCCCGGTCGTCGGATAGGTCTTGCGCCCGGAGATCCGCAGCACCGGCTCGCCGTCGTGCTCGCCCAGCGTGTTCACCGTCGGTCCCGGTGACATCTCCGCGTACGGGACTTTGATGAACACTCCCGCGCACAGGAGCGCGATCAGGATCAGGGTGGAGGCGAGCATCGTCGCGGTGCGGCGTGGCATGGAACGACAGTACGGGACGGTGCTGTCAGCGCACCGTCCGGGCCGTCCGTACGGGGTCGGAGCGCGGGGGTCTCAGACGGCGTCGGAGTGGGACTTCTCCCTGGTCTCGGACCTCTCCATGGCCTCACGAAAGCGCGTGTATCCCGCGAGCTCGTTGCCGTCTCCCGCCGTCTTGCGATTCCGGCCGGCCCAACTACCCCACAGTCCGGCACCGATCGCAGCCACAAGCGGAATCAGCAACCAGGCGAGCGACGCCATGCCGACCTCCCAACCCCATGAGCGACCGCAACTGACTGATCAGCAGATTAACCATCCACAGTGTTAACGCTCACGGCAGGGTGAGGGTTACGCAACCGGAGGGCGGGCGAGAGGTTGGTGAGGCCTGTCTGTGGCATCGGGCCGGCTCTCTCAGCAGGCGCCGACCCATTCCTCCGAACCGTCGGAGAACTTCTGGTGCTTCCAGATCGGCACTTCGTGCTTCAGGTCGTCGATGAGCTTGCGGCACGCTTCGAAGGCCTCGCCCCGATGCGGACACGAGACGGCGACGACGACCGCGAGATCCCCGACGGCCAGATCACCGACGCGGTGCACGGCGGCCAGCGCCCGCACCGGATACTCGGCGATCACCTTCTCGGCGATCCGCCGCATCTCCGCCTCGGCACTGGGATGACACGAATACCCCAGCTCATCGACGTCGGCACCCCCGTCATGATTGCGCACGGTCCCCACGAACAGCGCGGTCCCTCCGGCGGCGTCGTCCCCGACGGCCTGGAACACCTCGTCCAGCGAGAGCGGCTCGTCACGAATCGCCAGCAGCCGGATCGGATCCTGCGCGCCCTGCTCACCGGGATGGTCATAGGTAGGTGCCATACGTCCATCGTGCCGCACCCCACTGACACCGCGAAATACCGTTTTCACCCGGCACACGCGGGTGGAGCTTTGGAGCCTCCTACAGACCAACCAGCCCGTCCGGCGTTTGAGGACGAGGCCGGTCCAGGCCGAAGCGGGGATCTGGGGGCGGCAGCCCCCAGGTACGGGACGGTAGGGGCGGAGGGGGCGAAACAACCCGACGCCGACGCCAACGCCGGGTACCCCGGAACCGCAGGGCGCGGCCTGATACTCAGATCCGCCGCCGAGCCTTGCGAGCCCGCCGGACCACGGCAGCCGCACCCAACAGAGCCACCGTCGCCCCCGCGGCCCCCGCCGCGGTCGCGTCCTTCCGCCCGAGCCGCCGCCCAGCCACCGTATGCCGCCCGGCAACCTCCTCCAGCAGCTCCGCGAGAACCTCCTCATTGGTCCACTGCGGCCGCCACCCGGCGTCATGCAGCCGGCTCCCGCTCACCACCCAGGGATACATCGTGTACGCCAGATCCCCGGCAGGCGAAGGAGTGAGCCCGATCCGGTGAAGCCGAGCGGCGGCCCCGAGGGCGACGGCGGACGGCAGCTCCATCCGCCGGATCCCGCTCAGCTCCTCGACCTCCTCCTGCTCCAGCCACCCGTCGCACCCGACGGCCAGCTCCCCCTCCACCTTCTCCACGACGGCGTACTCCAGGGCGCTGCACAGATCCTCGACATGGCAGAACTGCCACGCGGGCCGGGACCCCGCCACCACCAGCAGCCGCGGCGACTCGAAGTACCTGGTCAGAGCGGTGTCGGTACCGCCGACGAGCACGGCGGGCCGCACAACGGTGACATTAAGTCCCGGATGCGCCCGCGGCGCCCGCCGCGCGAGCCGCTCGATCTCCAGCAGGTCACCGACCCCGGTGGCCTCGGCCGTCGCCCGCAATTCGGCGTCTTCGGAGAGGGGCAGTTCGTTGTCGGGCAGCGCCCCGTAGACCATCGCGGAGGTGCACAGCACCACCCGGTGGACCCCGGCCGCCGCGGCGGCCGTGAGCACGGTCTGCGTCCCCCGGACGTTGTACGCCGTCCGGGCCGCCGCGTCCGTCTCCAGATCGAGGTCGAGCGCGAGGTGCACGACGACGTCGGCGCCGCGCAGCTTCTCGGCGATCGCCGGGTCCCGGACGTCCAGGATGTGCCACTGGGCGGCCGCGCACTCGCCGCGCCGCTCGTCGATGGCGATGACCTGCTTGATCGCCTCGGATGCGGCAAGCCGCTCGGTGAGCAGCGCGCCCACGCCGGACGCGGCGCCGGTGACCGCGACGACGGGCCCGCGCAGGGGCGGGCTGGTTGAGTGGTTTCGCGCTGCGCGAACCTGCGGATCTGGGGAACTCACCGGGCGTCTCCAGCGGTTGTCTTCAGTAACGGACGCGCGTGACGCGTCCGTACCAGGTGGCATCCATCCTGCCGCAGGCCGACAGTCGGCGAAGCACCGAGGCCCGATCGGGTTCGGGTGTCTACGCTGGGTGGTGTTGTGGGCAGCCGCCGTCGGAACGAACCGGCGGCCTTACCAGCCGAGGAATCCCGTGAGTGACACCCCATTCGGATTCGGCCTTCCGCCGGAGGAGCCGGAGAACGGCGACGAGGGCAAGAAGAAGGACCAGGAGAGCGGCGGTGGTCAGGGACCGTTCGGTTTCGGGCTGCCCGGAGCCGGCGGCCCCGGCGCCGACAATCCGCTCGCAGCGATGTTCGGTTCCATGAACCCCAATGACCTGGGTGCCGCGTTCCAGCAGCTGGGCCAGATGCTCTCGTACGAGGGCGGCCCGGTGAATTGGGACATGGCCAAGCAGATCGCCCGCCAGACGGTCTCCCAGGGCACTCCTGACGGCACCAAGGACGCGAGCGTCGGCCCCACCGAGCGCTCCGCGGTCGAGGAGGCCGTACGCCTGGCCGATCTGTGGCTGGACGACGCGACGTCCCTGCCGTCCGGCGCGGGCTCCGCGGTGGCGTGGAGCCGCGCGGAGTGGGTCGAGGCGACCCTTCCCGTGTGGAAGGAGCTCGTCGACCCGGTAGCCGAGCGTGTCGGCGCGGCCATGGGCGACGTCCTGCCGGAGGAGATGCAGGCCATGGCGGGCCCGCTCATCGGAATGATGCGCTCGATGGGCGGCGCCATGTTCGGTACGCAGATCGGGCAGGCCGTGGGCGTGCTCGCGGGCGAGGTCGTCGGCTCGACCGACATCGGCCTGCCGCTCGGCCCGGCCGGCAAGGCCGCGCTGCTGCCGCTGAACATCGAGTCGTTCGGCAAGGACCTGGGCATCCCCCAGGAGGAGGTGCGGCTCTACCTCGCCCTGCGCGAGGCCGCCCACCAGCGTCTCTTCGCGCACGTGCCGTGGCTGCGCTCGCACCTGTTCGGCGCGGTCGAGGGCTACGCGCGCGGGATCAAGGTCGACACGGCCAAGCTGGAGGACGTGGTCGGCCAGTTCGACCCGCAGAACCCGGAGGAGCTGCAGCAGGCACTCCAGCAGGGCATGTTCCAGCCGGAGGACACGCCGGAGCAGAAGGCCGCGCTGGCCCGCCTGGAGACGGCGCTCGCGCTCGTCGAGGGCTGGGTGGACGCGGTCGTGCACTCGGCCGCCAAGCCGCGTCTTGCGTCCGCGGACGCGCTGCGCGAGACGCTGCGCCGCCGCCGTGCCACGGGCGGCCCCGCCGAGCAGACGTTCGCCACGCTGATCGGCCTGGAGCTGCGTCCGCGCCGGCTGCGGGACGCCTCGCGCCTGTGGGCCTCGCTCACCGACGCGCGCGGTGTCGACGGCCGTGACGGCCTGTGGGCCCACCCGGACATGCTGCCGACCGCGTCCGACCTGGACGACCCGGACGGCTTCGTGCACCGCGAGCAGCTGGACTTCTCCGAGATCGACAAGATGCTCGGCGAGGCGGCGAGCGGTTCGGGCTCCGGCGAGAAGCCGAACCTGAAGAAGGACGACGGCCCCAAGGACGCCCCCAGGAACGACGACAAGGGCGACGACACCGAGTGAGCCTTCACGACGACGCGGTCCTCGTACTGAAGAGCTACGAGGACCAGGAAGAGCTGCGCCAGGCGTATCTGGACCACCTCTCCGAGCACCCCGACGGGACCTGGAAGTCCTGCTCGTCCGGGCATGTCACGGCGAGCGCGCTGGTGATCGACCCGACGCGCGGCCGCGTTCTGCTGACGCTGCACCGCAAACTCCAGATGTGGCTGCAGATGGGCGGCCACTGCGAGCCGGGTGACGCGACGCTGTCGGCGGCCGCGCTGCGCGAGGCGACCGAGGAGTCGGGCATCGCGGGGCTGACCCTGCTGCCGGGCGGCCCTGTGACCCTGGACCGGCACGCCATCCCGGCTCCGTGCAACTGGCACCTGGACGTCCAGTACGCCGCGCTCGCCCCGGCCGACGCCGTGGAGGCCATCAGCGACGAGTCCCTCGACCTGCGCTGGTTCGGCTACGACGAGGTCGCGGCGGTGGCGGACGCGTCGGTCGTACGGCTGCTGGAGGCCACCCGCGCCAGGCTCTGAACGCGTGTAAGGGGTGACCGCAATGGCGGTCACCCCTTACCTGTCACAGCCGGCCCGCAGCCTTGTACGGCGGCGCTTCCCGCGGCGGGGTCAGCTCCAGACGTTGCCCTGGTTCTGTGCGTGCGCACCGTGCTGGCCCATGCCGTACTGGGCGCGCAGCCCCTGGCCGATCACCGCGTTCTGCGGCGGCAGCATTTCACTGGGCTGGACGAGCGCGTAGCCGTTGCCCATGAAGCTCAGCTCCCAGCCCTCACCGGTGTTGCCCCGGCGCCGCCACACCCCGGAGGAGTGCGTCTGGGCCTGCATCTGCACGCGCAGGCTGGTGGACCATGCGACGATCGCGTCGGCGTCGCAGTTGACGTACCGGTCCGGCGTGACCTGCATCATCAGCGGCATTCCGGAGGTCATCAGCGCGACCTTGCCGCGCCCGGTGATGTTGAGCTGGTACTTGCCTGAGCCGGCGATACCGTACTGGCTGTCCACGGCGATGACCTCGTAGTGCAGCGCGGAGTCCATCGCCAGGACGTAGCTGCTGTCGACGGTGAGGCCGTCCTGGTCCACGTCGACCACGTGCACGTGCTGGCCCAGGTTCGCGAGGTAGACCGTGCCCTGCCCATGGCAGCGCATCAGGTCGAGGCCCTCGCCGGTG
Source organism: Streptomyces sp. NPDC029292 (assembly GCF_055569295.1). Taxonomy (NCBI): domain Bacteria; kingdom Bacillati; phylum Actinomycetota; class Actinomycetes; order Kitasatosporales; family Streptomycetaceae; genus Streptomyces; species Streptomyces sp. NPDC029292. The sequence continues at coordinate 577,408 of NZ_JBVHXR010000002.1, read as the reverse complement.
TACGCACGCGCCCGGTGCTGGCTGTTGTTCTGGTACTCGGCGTCGAACTCGACGAGCCCCTGGTACGCGACCATGGTGCCCTTGCGGGCGAGCATGTCGTCGTGGCCCTCCAGGACGACGCGCAGCATCTGCGAGTTCTGCAGGCTGTAGCGCTCCTGGGTCTGCTGTTCGTTGTAGCCGAAAAGCGGGCTCTGCATGGTGTGTCGCTCCCCCTCAGCCCCGGACTCGGAGGCGGTCGGTGCTGTCCTCGCTGGGCTGGACGACGACGATGCCCTGCCCGGAGAACGCCATCTGGTACGCCTCGCCGCTGCCGCGCCCGATCAGCGACTGCGCCTTGAAGCTGCGCTTGCCCTTCACCTTGAGGTTCGGGGACCAGGCGACGAGCGCGTCCGGGTCGACGTACGTCTCGTCCTCACCGCCACCGCAGTCGACGACGATCGGCTTGCCCCGGGAGGTCAGCGCGACCCACCCCTGGCCGGAGATCTTGGTGTTCCACAGGCCCTGCCCGGCGAACTTGGCGAGCCCCTTCACCCGCTCGACGCCCCAGGTGAGGTGCGCGTCGAAGGCGAGCAGGTTGGTGGCGTTGACGGAGATCGCGTCCCCGTTGAGGTTGATGACGACGACGTTCGCCCCGTAGTCGGCGAGGTAGAGCAGGCCGTCGCCGGAGCACTTCATGAGGGGCGCGCCCTCACCGGTGATCCAGTCGCGCGCGATCTGCCGTACGGCCGGCGGGTTGGGCTCGTACTGGACGAAACCTTCGTAGGCGACCATCGATCCCACGCGCGCGAGGAGGTCGTTTCCGGTCTGCATGGCGACCTTCAGCATGTGATTGCCGTGGTTCTCCATGCGGGCGGTGACGGGTGCCGGGGCGAAGCCCGCGAGTGGCTGGTTCATGACGGGCTCCCTCAGACCTCGTACGGCTGGACGACGATGAAATTGCCGGGCGCGCCGCGGAACTGGAGGTTCACGCTCTCTCCGGTGTCGCCGGGGTAGGCGTTCCGGCGCATCCGCACCTGGCTGGAGACGATCACCTGGGAGGCTGCGGACCACGCGACGACGGCGTTGCAGTCGGCGAACGTCGTGGGTGTGACAGGCAGCACGACTGGCGCGCCATGGGTCTTCACGACGATCGTGCCGGTCCCCTGGAACTGCATCGTGAACAGGGCCCCGCCGGGGATCCCGTGTCCCTCGATGCGGCGGACCTCGTACTGGAGGGACTCGTCGAAGGCGAGGACGCTCTCCGCGGAGACACAGATCGCGTCGCCCTGGAGCTCGATGGGGTGCACCTGGGTGGAGTTCTCCGCGAGGAACACCTGGCCCTGGCCCGTACAGCGCATCAGCTGCATCTCCTGGCCGGTCGCGTTGCCCACGATCCGCCCGGCGAAGCCCGCACCCTTGTAGCTGAAGTCGACCTTGCCCTGGTAGAGCACCATGCTGCCCTGGCGGGCCAGCACGGGCTGACCGCCGATGCCGAGGTCGACGCGGATCAGCTTCTTGTTCTGCTGCGTCCACCGCTGGCCGGTGGGCGTCTCCTTGAAGGCCCCCAGCGCAGCAGCGACACCGGCACCGCCCTGCGGGGCGCCCTGGGGAGCGCCGTACGGGGAAGGTGCGCCGGCCTGGCCGGGCAGCTGGCCCGGGACCTGACCGTACGGCGGCTGCTGACCGTAGCCAGGGGGTGCGGTCGGGGCCTGCTGGCCATAACCGGGAGGCGCGGGCGGAGCCTGCTGACCGTAACCGGGAGGCGCGGCCGGAGCCTGCTGGCCGTAACCGGGCGGCATCGGAGCCGTCTGGCCGGGCGGCTGCTGACCGTAGCCGGGGGGCGGGCCGGGCTGCCCGGGAGGCTGTGCGTAAGGCGCGGGGCCCGGCGGCGCCACGGTGCCACCCGGCGGAGTGTGCAGGGGCGCGATGATGGTCGGCGCGGCGTGCACCGAGGGCGCGGGCGCCGGCGCGGGAGGCGCTGCGCCCCCCGGGGGCGGCGCGAAACCCTGCGCGGCGGGCTGGGGCGCCGGGGCTGGAGCCGGTGCGGGCGCCGGTGCGGCCGGGGCGCCGAACGCGGGCGGAGCGAAGGACGGTGCGGCGCCGGCCTGCTGCTGCGGCGCGGCGGGCTGCTCGTCGGCGACCTCGCCGCCGAAGTTCTTCAGCAGCGCATCGAGGCCGCCGTCGAAGCCCTGTCCCACGGCCGCGAACCGCCAGACGTCCTTCAAGTAGAAGTCGCCCAGCATCACGGCGCGTTCCGTGGAGAACTCCGCGCCGCTGAACGAATACCGGGCCACCTCCTCGCCACCCGCGACGATACGGAGATACCCGGGGGCGATCTGCGACATCTGCCCGGCACCGTCGATCGTCGCCGTGAACGACAACTTCTGGATCTGCGCCGGGATCCGGCCGAGCGTGACGCGGAAGGACTCCGAGTCACCCGACTGGGCACCCAGAAGCTGAATGGACTCCTCAGGGGTCTTCGGCTGGTTGAAGAAGATGAAGTACCGGTCGTCCGAAAGCCGTTCACCGGCGTCCAGACCGAAGCAACTGATGTCGAAGGTCAGTCCGGGGCCGGTGATCTGCACACCTACGTACAGATCGGTGCCCGCGGTGAGGTCACTGATCCTGGCCTTGTGGCCGCGTTGGAATTCCCTGGCCATGCGTAACGACCGTCCCCCATCCGGAATGCGAGTGCGTCGCGCCAGGCTAACGGCAAACACTGGGAGTGGACGAAGCCGGTACAGACCCGGTACACAATCACCCCTCGCGACGCGCGCGGACCACCCCTACTCGTCGCGCGCGGCGGGCAGATGGGGCAGCCGGTCCGCCGCGACCACCCCTTCGAGGTAGCCGCGAGCACGCTCGGTACGCGGATACGCCTCCAGGAGCCGCCAGAAGCGGGGCCCGTGTCCGGGCACGAGCAGATGCGCGAGTTCGTGGACGAGGACGTAGTCGACGACGTACTCGGGCATGCCCTGCAACCGGTGCGACAGACGGATACTGCCCTCGGACGGCGTGCACGAGCCCCAGCGCGTGTTCTGGTTGGTGACCCAGCGAACCGACGCGGGCCGGGCACGGCCGTCGAAGTACTGGTCCGACAGACGCGCCGCCCGCTCGGCCAGCTCGGTGTCGCCGAGCACCCTTTTGTTCTCCTGGGCGGCCAGCTTGTCGAGCATGACGGTCACCCAGCGCTGTTCCTCCGCCTCGGACATCCGGGCGGGGATGAGCACAACGGTGCGATCGCCCTCGCGGTACGCGGAGACCGTTCTGCGCCGTCGCGCGCTCCTGCGGACCTCGATCGCGCTCGCCCCCGAGCCGCTTGGCGGCGGGCTCGTCGTACTGCGCTGTGGTTTTCCGGCGCGGTGCAGTGGGTCGGCGGGCACGCCCTGACGTTACCCGCTGCACACGGGGGAAGTCCCGCCCCCGGGACGGTTCGATGCCGATCCGCACTCCGAGCGCTTGATTTGTACGACGAACGCCCCCACCTGTGGACAACTTTCGGCACCGTTCGGCCGCGACGGGCATGCTGGCATTCGATCGGCGGCGCGCAACTCGCACCCGCCGACACACGGGGACGCTCTACGGACCACGGGGGTCGGTCATGCATCCGATGGTGAAACCCGCGCTGCGGCGCGGCTGGCGGGATCTCAACACCGTGCAGTTCGGGATGGCACCCGCGCACGCGATGGTGCTGGGCCCGATGGACACGGCGACGGGCAGCTTCCTCGACCTGCTCGACGGAACACGCGGGCTGCCACTCCTGCGCGACGAGGGACGCAAGATGGGTCTGCCCGACGGCCATGTCGACGGGCTGGTGGAGCGGCTGGCCCACTCCGGTCTGCTCGACGACGCGACGGGAGGCGGCCCGGCCGCGGACACCTTGCGCCAGAAGAAGCCGGTCCTGGACCGGCTGCGCCCCGACCTCGCGTCCCTCTCCCTCGTCGCCCCCGAGCCGGGCGACGCCATCAAACGCCTTGCCGCCCGCCGCTCTTTGCGCGTACAGGTACGGGGCGCCGGCCGGGTCGGAGTGGTCATGGCCTCGCTGATCGCCGGTGCGGGCGTGGGCGAGGTCGATGTCTGCGACGTCGGCTGCGTCGAACCGTGGGACGTGGCGCCGGGCGGGCTGCCCGCGGACTCCATCGGCGAGCGCCGGGGGGAAGCCGCCCGCCGGGCGGTGCGCCGAGCGGCACCGGACCGCCCACCGCGAACACCCTCCGATGAGGAGGAGGAGCGTGGACTGTCGCTGGTGATCCTCACCCCCCGTGACGGCCTCGCCGTCCACGCGCCCGACCCGGTCGCCGCCGAGCCCCTGATCACTTCAGGGACACCACATCTCTACGCCGGAGTTGTGGAGGGCACAGGTGTCGTCGGCCCGCTGGTCCTGCCCGGCGACACGGGCTGCGCGGGCTGCCTGGACCAGGGGCGCGTCGACCGGGATCCGACCTGGCCGCGCCTGGTCGCACAGTGGCGCTCCGGGCAGCGGCGCCAGGTCCCGGCGTGCGACCTCGCGCTGGCGGCCGGCGTCGCCGGACTCGCGGCGGGTCACGCACTGGCCTTCCTGGACGGGGAGTTGCCGTCGAGCGCGGGAGCCCGCTGGGAGACGTCCGTACCGGGCTTCGACTGGCACGCGAGACCGGTCTGGTCGCATCCGGCATGCCCCTGCGGCGCGGCGGAGAAAGGTAAGGGGGAGCGCGCCTCCGAGGACGGCGAGCCGCACGACACAATGGCCGAGTAACAGCCGTACGCGGCACGGCTGTCTGGGACTTGGAGGGCGCATGTCTGATCTTCCCCGGAAGGCGGTCACCCGTACTGCCAAACTCGCCGCGCTACCGCTCGGCTTCGCCGGGCGGGCGACCTGGGGACTCGGCAAACGGATCGGCGGGAAGTCGGCGGAGATCGTGGGCCGCGAGCTGCAGCAGCGCACGGCGGAGCAGCTGTTCAAGGTGCTCGGTGAGCTGAAGGGCGGCGCGATGAAGTTCGGGCAGGCGCTGTCCGTCTTCGAGTCGGCCCTGCCCGAGGAGGTCGCGGGGCCGTATCGCGCGGCGCTGACGAAGCTCCAGGAAGCGGCACCTCCCATGCCGACGCGCACGGTGCACTCCGTGCTGGAGGAGCAGCTCGGCGAGGACTGGTCCGAGCTGTTCCTGGCGTTCGAGGACAAACCGTCCGCGGCGGCCTCGATCGGCCAGGTGCACCACGCGGTATGGCACGACGGGCGCGAGGTCGCGGTCAAGGTGCAGTACCCCGGGGCGGGCGAGGCCCTGCTGTCCGATCTGACCCAGCTCAGCCGATTCGCCAGACTCCTGGGCCCCCTGATCCCCGGCATGGACATCAAGCCGCTCATCGCGGAGTTGCGCGACCGGGTGTCCGAGGAACTCGACTACGGACTGGAGGCGCAGGCCCAGGAGGCACACGCGCAGGAGTTCGCGGGCGACCCGGATGTCCTCGTACCGGCGGTGGTCCACCAGTGCGACCAGATCCTGGTGACCGAATGGGTCGACGGGATACCCCTGTCGGAGGTGATCGCCGACGGCACCCAGGAGCAGCGGGACCGCGCCGGCCAGCTGCTGGCCCGCTTCCTCTTCTCGGGCCCCGCCCGCACCGGACTGCTGCACGCCGATCCGCACCCCGGCAACTTCCGTCTGCTGCCCGATGAGAAGAGCGGCTGGCGTCTGGGCGTCCTGGACTTCGGCACGGTCGATCGTCTCCCCGGCGGCCTGCCCTCGCCGATCGGCGACTCCCTGCGCATGACCCTCGACGGCGAGGCGGAGGCGGTCTACGAACTGCTCTGCGAGGAGGGCTTCGTCAAGGAGTCCATAGAGCTCGAACCCGACGCGGTCGTGGACTACCTCCTGCCGATCATCGAACCGGCCCAGGCCGACGAGTTCACCTTCACCCGGGGCTGGATGCGCAGCCAGGCCGCCCGGGTGGCCGACCCCCGCTCCCCCGCCTACCAGCTCGGCAAGCGACTCAACCTGCCCCCGTCCTACCTCCTGATACACCGCGTGACCCTGAGCACCATCGGCGTCCTGTGCCAACTGGGCGCCACGGTCCGCCTCCGCGACGAACTGGAGGAGTGGCTGCCGGGGTTCATGCCGGACGAGGAAATGACGGACGAGCTGCTGGACGGGGAGGAGTCGGCGGCGGAGGCGTGAGTTTGGGCTGCCTTTGAGCGGCTGAGGGGAGGGCGGGGGGAGGGGTGGGGCGGGGCGGGAGGGAGGCCCCCCGGAGGAGAGCGTGACTTACCACCACGCCGAGTCGAGCCGCCCCTCGATCGCCCTGAGGTTGGTGCGAGCGCAGCTGTCGCAGAAGTAGTGGCGGGTCCCGTTCTCCACGGAGCAGGTCCAGGTCGGCTGGGGGCCCTCTGCCGGCGTGCCACAACGGGCGCACGCGATGCGCTGGGCCTCGGCCGTGTCGGGCCGCTGCGCGGTGCCGCGGTTGTCACTGTCCCCGGGAAGACTCGTCACTCGGCGACGATATCGCCGTGGTCGGCGGTTCGCCTGGCACAACGCACCGCGGGGGCCGGTCCCTTCGGACCGACCCCCGCGAGGAGTTACTGCCTGCGACTGCCGTCGGCTACTGCATGACCGCCATGGCCAGCGCGCGCCGGGCTCGCATCGAGGCGCGCTCGGCCCGACGCTGCATCCGGCGGGCGGTCGCCAGGCGCACGGCCCGGCGTTCCCGCTCGGCGTCGTGCAGTCGCTCGTGCATATGCGCACGAGCCAGGGCTTCTGGGATGAGTTGCATCTCTCGGGTCCTGTTCTGACGCGAGTCGTTCGCGCCGGTGGTGGTGAAGTCTGGGATGGCGGAGCCGGCGGGCTCGCTGGTGGACGGCTTCATCGGGGCCTGCTTCTTGGGGTCGTGCGTCAGGGGGCGGTCGATCGTTCCTCGGGTGTTCATGCCGCAACCGGGTTCTTGCGCGGGCGGCCGCGGGGCCGCTTGCGGGCCACGACGACACCCTGGACGAAGAGCTCGCCACCCCAGACGCCCCAGGGCTCACGCCGCTCCTTGGCGCCGGCGAGGCAGGCCTCGATCAGCGGGCAGGTGCGGCAGAGGGACTTGGCGTACTCGACATCGGCCGGCGACTCGGCGAAGAAGACCTCCGGGTCGTAGGAGCGGCAGGGGACGGGTACGCCGAGGCTCTCGATGGCGTCGTCGAGCGCGGTGAGCGCAGTGAGCGGGATCAAGGTGGAGTCCTCCGTGAGGCCGGGCGGGGGGATCGTTTCGGAAGGCGGTACGGACGGGGCGTGCGCTTCGAGTTGCACGGTTCGTCTTCCTCGTCTGGTCGTGCCGGCCGGTTGGCCGGTTGGCGGCTGGTACCGGGTTCTTTTCTTGTCCCGAGGCCCCTTCGCTCTGTCGTCCCTGGTTGGGGACAAACAGAAGGGCCGCGGATCCCGGGTGGGGTTCCGCGGCCCTGAAGGCGCCGACCTGATCGAAGATCAGGCTGGATCACTCCAGGGTTCAGGCCCACGGAAGGCCCACATCGTGTGGTGCTGCGTCGTCTGCTTCAGGGATCCGGCACCGGCTGCCGCAAAGGCATAGGCATGTGCCTCTGCCACTACTGCTGCTTCCAGTGCCTGGGTCGGTCGCTCATTGCGCTCACGGATGGGAAGACCCGCGAGAGGCAGGGAGGACGCCGGACGGACGGCGGAGATGCCGGACAGACCGGTGCCGAGGTTCGAGACGCCGAGCATGCACAGGGAGACGACCGAGCGATCGGTCATTTTGACGGTGCTGATGGAGCTGGTGTTGATGCTGATCACTGGAATCGCCTCCTCTCGGCGTCTATGGGGACTGGGGTGAGCCGGTCCGACGGTTATTAAGTACAGCACGGAACCAGGGCCTTGGAGAAGGCCGCCGTTTCCGTGTTAAGAACCTATGGGGATTGCTGGGGCATGCGCAAACTATTTTTTCGACGAGTTTGTATCAGTCACCTTCGTCGTCTCCTCCAGGGTCTTGACCTGCGCAGATGGCCAGAACATCGGCTCCGAACCGGTTGAGCTTGCGTGCTCCGACCCCGGGGATCCGCGCCAGCTCGCCCTCGTCGTCCGGCACGGTCTCGGCGATCGCCATCAGTGTCTTGTCGGTGAAGACGCAGAACGCGGGTTGCCCACTGCGCTGCGCCTGCACCGCCCGCCACTCGCGCAGTCGCTCGTAGAGGCCCTCGTCCATGTCGGAGGGACAGTCCTCGCAGCGCATCAGCTTCATCTCGCCGGCGTCGGTGAGGGTGCGGCCGCAGACCCGGCAGCGGGCCGGGGTCCTGTTTCTTCGCCGTACGGCGGTTCCGCCGCTGCTTCCGGCACCGCGCTCGATGCCTCCGGAGGCGCCGCCGCCGCTTCGGCCGGCGGTGGCGACGGAGCCGGGGCGCAGCCCGTCCAGGAAGCGGCTGGGCCGGCGGTTGGGTCTGCCGCCGGGTGAGCGGGACAGGGACCAGGAGAGGTGGAGGTGTTCTCTGGCGCGGGTGACGCCGACGTAGAGGAGGCGGCGTTCTTCCTCGATCTGTTCGTCGGTCTTTGCGTAGGTGATCGGCATCATGCCCTCGGCGACGCCAACCAGGAAGACGACGTCCCACTCCAGTCCCTTGGCGGAGTGCAGGGAGGCGAGGGTGACGCCTTGGACGGTTGGGGCGTGCTGGGCGCTCGCTCGCTCGTCGAGCTCCGCCACCAGGTCGCTGAGTGTGGCGCCGGGTTTGGCCGTGGCGAAGTCCTGGGCGAGGTGCACGAGGGCGGCGAGTGACTCCCAGCGTTCTCTGACCGCGCCGGATCCGGCGGGAGGCTGGCTGGTCCAGCCTTCGCCCGACAGCACGGCACGGACCTGTGAGGGCAGGTCGATGGCGTCGTCGAGGAGGGAGTCGTTGGCTCCGAAGCGGGCTGCGGCGCGCAGGGCGGAGCCCGCTTTGCGCACTTCGGGGCGGTCGAAGAACCGCTCGGCGCCGCGCAGCTGGTAGGGCACTCCGGCGTCGGCGAGGGCCTGTTCGTAGATCTCGGACTGGGAGTTGGCGCGGAAGAGAATCGCGATTTCGCCTGCGGGGACGCCGGAGGTGATGAGGTCGCGGATGCGGCGGGCGGCGCCCTCGGCTTCGGCGGGTTCGTCCGTGTACTCGGCGTAGACGGGCTCGGGGCCCGGCTGGCGCTGGGAGATCAGTTCCAGGCGGTGGTCGGCGGCTCGGCCGCGGGCCTGGGCGAGCAGGCCGTTGGCGAGGTGGACGACCTGGGGCGAGGAGCGGTAGTCGCGGACGAGCTTGACGACGGTGGCTCCGGGGTGGCGGGTGCGGAAGTCGAGAAGGTGGTCGGGAGTTGCACCGGTGAACGAATAGATCGTCTGGCTGGCGTCGCCGACGACGCAGAGGCTGTCGCGGTCACCGAGCCACAGTTCCAGGAGGCGTTGCTGGAGGGGGCTGACGTCCTGGTACTCGTCGACCACGAAGTGCTGGTATTGGGAGCGGACCTGCTGGGCGATGTCGTGCCGGTCCTGGAGGATGGCGACCGTCAGCAGCAGGACGTCTTCGAAGTCGATGACCGCGCGGTCGCGCTTGAGGTCCTCGTAGGTTCCGTAGAGCTGGGCGATCTCGGAGGGGTTGCGGGGGGCCTCGCGGCCGGCTTTGGCGGCGGCGGCCGCGTAGTCGGCGGGGATGGTCTGGGTGACCTTGGACCATTCGATTTCGGCGGTGACGTCGCGCAGTTCGCCGCGGTCGAGGCGGATGCGGCAGGCCGCGGCCGCGTCGGCGACGAGTTGGATCTTGCGGTCGACGAGCCGGGGCAGGCCGCCGCCGACTGCTTTCGGCCAGAAGTACTGGAGCTGGCGCAGCGCGGCGGAGTGGAAGGTGCGGGCTTGGACGCCTCCGGCGCCGAGCTGGCGGAGGCGGCCGCGCATCTCGCCCGCGGCCCGGTTGGTGAACGTGACGGCCAGCACGCTGGAGGGCTGGAGGATTCCGGCGCGCACCCCGTACGCGATGCGGTGGGTGATCGCCCGCGTCTTGCCGGTGCCGGCGCCCGCCAGTACGCACACCGGACCGTGCAGGGCGGTGGCGACCTCGCGCTGCTCGGGGTCGAGCCCGTCGAGCACCGCGTCGGCCGTGTCCGGAACCTGCGGGAAGAGGGTGGAGTGCGTTGCTGCTGTCACCCCGCCATGCTGCCAGGTCGCCGGAGACGGATGAGCCGGTTGTCCACAGGGAGGCACCTGCAGTCGTACTAATGCGGCAGGCGTCACGTCCTGCCGGGGAATCCCGGGATACCCCCCGCGGGAATGGCGGCCGGTTCACATACGTTCCACTGGCAGCGACCACGCACCCCGAAGCCGTGAAGGAGCGCAAACGACATGCAGGGCACTGTGACGATGTACAGCACCACGTGGTGTGGCTACTGCCGTCGGCTGAAGAGCCAGATGGACCGCGAGGGCATCACGTACAACGAGATCAACATCGAGCAGGACCCGCATTCCGCGGCCTTCGTGGAGAAGGCGAACGGCGGAAACCAGACGGTTCCCACCGTTCTCTTCCCGGACGGTTCGACGCTTACGAACCCTTCGCTGGCACAGGTCAAGCAGAAGATCGGCGTCTGAGCGACGTCAGGCGACTGCCCGCGTCGGCAGGGGCTTGCCGTACCAGAGCTCGATCAGGCGGGCCGCAATCGAGATTCCGTAGGGAGGCAGCACCTCCCCGGACTCGAAGGCGGCCCGCAGGTCTTCGCGGGAGAACCATCGGGCCTCGTGGATTTCCTCGCCGTCGACGTTGATCTCCGACGAGGTGGCGCGGGCCATGAAGCCCAGCATGAGGCTGGAGGGGAACGGCCAGGGCTGGCTGGCGACGTACTCGACCTCGCCGACCGTGACTCCCGCCTCTTCGAAGACCTCGCGGCGTACGGACTGCTCGATGGACTCGCCGGGCTCGACGAAGCCGGCGAGCGTGGAGAAGCGGCCTTCGGGCCAGTGGACCTGGCGGCCGAGCAGGATGCGGTCCTCGTCGTCGGTGACCGCCATGATCACGGCCGGGTCGGTGCGCGGGTAGTGCTCGGCGCCGCAGGCGGGGCAGCGGCGGATGTGGCCGGCGGCCGCGATGACCGTGCGTTCGCCGCAGCGCGAGCAGAAGCGGTGCAGTCGCTGCCAGTTCTCCAGGGCGACCGCGTGCACCATCAGGCCCGCGTCGCGGGGGGAAAGCAGGAGTCCCGCTTCGCGCAGGCCCGCCGGGCGTGCGGACTGGTCGATGCGGCCGGGAAGCGCGTCCTTCTGGAGTGCGAAATAGCTCACACCGTCGTCGTCGGTGCCCAGGAAGTAGCGGTGCGCCTCGGTGAGCGGGGCCTCGAAGGAGGGGGTCATCACGAGTTCGGTGGTGCCGTCCGCCGTCTCGTCGATGAGTACCTGGCCGCCGGAGACCACGAAGACGCGGGTCGTGGGGTGGCTCCATGCCGCCGCGAGCCAGGCCTCGTCGAGCCGGTGGTGGGCGGCCCTGTCGATGCCGCTCGGGGCGGTGAGCGAGATGGGACGGTCGGCGGTGCGGTCGGTCCAGGTGGTCACGGGTGCTTCCAACTCCCCCGGTGGAACGGTTATTTCGGCGGGCGGTTCAGCAGGACGTACGGCGGTGCGGGTGTGGTGGGTGCTCTTCAGGGCGTGGATGGCCTTCCTCAGTGTGCCTCGCGCCAGTTTTCGGCCAGGTCGCCCCACAGGTAGGCGGTGGTTTCGACGCCCTTCATGAGGAGATCGAGTTCGACCTTCTCGTTGGGGGCGTGCCAGCCGTCTGAGGGGACGGAGATGCCCAGGAAGAGCACGGGGGCGCCGAGGACTTCCTGGAGGTCGGCCGCGGGGCCTGAGCCGCCCTCGCGGGTGAAGCGGACCGGCTGCTCGAAGGCGCGGCCCATGGCGCGTACGACGGACTGCAGGGCGGGGTGGTCCAGGGGGGTGAGGCACGGGCGGGTGGCCGCGCCGAACGTGATCTCGTGCCGGATGCCCGCGGGCAGCTGCTCGGCGGCCCAGGCGCGTACGGCCTTCTCGATGTGGTCCGGGTCCTGTCCCGCGACGAGGCGGAAGGAGAGCTTCACCATGGCCGAGGACGGGATGATCGTCTTGCTGCCGGGGCCTTGGTAGCCGCCGCCGATGCCGTTGACCTCGGCGGTCGGGCGGGCCCAGATGCGCTCCAGGGTGGTGTGTCCGGCTTCTCCGTGGGTGGCCGTCGACTTGGCGGTGCGCAGCCAGCGCTCCTCGTCGAAGGGCAGTTCGGCGAAGAGTTCGCGCTCGCGGTCGGTGAGTTCGGTGATGCCTTCGTAGAAGCCGGGGACGGCCACGCGCGCGTGCTCGTCGTGCAGTGCTGCGACGAGGCGGGCTGCGGCGGTGGCCGGGTTGGGCACGGCGCCGCCGAAGGAGCCGGAGTGGATGTCCTGTTCCGGCCCGTACAGCTCGATCTCGCATTCGGCGAGGCCGCGCATGCCGGTGCACACCGTGGGGGTGTCCTCGGACCACATGCCGGTGTCGGAGACGATCACGGCGTCGGCGGCGAGCCGGTCGGTGTGCGCTTCGACGAGGTCACGGAAGTGCGGGGAGCCGGACTCCTCCTCGCCCTCGATCAGGAGCTTGAGGTGGACGGCCGGGGCGGTGTGCCCGGTGGCGGCGAGGTGGGCACGGACGCCGAGTGTGTGAAAGAACACCTGGCCCTTGTCGTCGGCGGCCCCGCGCGCGTGGAGGCGGTTTTGGCGGATCACCGGCTCGAAGGGCTCGGTGTCCCAGCCGTCCTCGCGGGCGGCGGGCTGCACGTCGTGGTGTCCGTAGACGAGGACCGTGGGGGCCTGGGGGTTCTCGGAGGGCCACTCGGCGAAGACGGCCGGGGCGCCTGCGGTCGCCCAGACCTCGGCGGTCGGGAAGCCGGTCTCCCGGAGCTTGGCGGCGAGCCAGTCGGCGCTGCGCCGTACGTCCGCGGCGTGGTCGGGCTGGGCCGATACCGAAGGGATGCGCAGCCACTCGGCGAGGTCGTCGAGGAAGGCGGCGCGGTGGTCCTGGATGTACGTGCGGACGGTGCTGACGGCGCTGTCAACGGGCTTGCTCATGCTCACGAGCCTATCCGCCCACGGAGGCGTGTTCGTCCGGCGGTTCTCCGGAAGCCTCTTCCTGTGGGTCCGCTGGGTCTTCGATGAGCAGTCGCTCCAGTGCGGCCCGGTCCGGCAGGTCGTCCGGTCGGACGACCTCGCCACCGCGCACGTAGAGGAAGGCGGCCTTGACGGACTCCAGGGGCACGCCTTGCTGCTCGGCCCAGGCGAGGCGGTAGAGCGCTAGCTGGAGGGGGTCGGCGGTGCGGCTGCGGTTGGTCTTCCAGTCGACGATCTCGTACGTCGTCCCGTCGCCGTCGCCTTCTTTGTAGACGGCGTCGATACGGCCTCGTACGACGCGTCCCGCGATGGCGAGCTGGAAGGGCGCCTCGACGCGGTAGGGCGTGCGGTGGGCGTACGGGGTGCGTTCGAAGGCGTCCTTGAGGGCCTCCAGGTCCCGCTCGTCGGCGATCTCGGCCTCGCTGCCGGGCAGCTCCTGCGGCTCCAGCATCGGCAGCCGCAGCTCTTCGAAGCGGGACTCCACCCAGGCGTGGAAGCGGGTGCCCCGGCGCGCGGCGGGCTGCGGGGGGCGCGGCATGGGACGGGCCAGTTCCTGTGCGAAGCCGTCCGGGTCGGCGGCCAGACGCAGCAGCTGCGACGCGGTGAGCGAGTGCGGCAGGGGTACGTCGGTGACGCTCGCGCGGGTGCGCAGGAGCTCTCCGGTCAGCGCGTCCAGGTCACGGTCCCAGGAGGCGAGAGTGCGGGCCTCTTCGGGTGTGAGGTGTGCCGGGTCCTCGGGATGGGGGCGAGCCTCCGGGGCCGGTGCTTGGTGCGGGACGGTCGGGCGCTCCCTCGGGCCCGTCGGACGGTCCGACGTCCAGGATTCCCAGTCGGAGTCGTCCCCTTCGGGGAAGTCGTCCTCCCCGTAAGGGGATGCGTCGTAAGGGGATGCGTCGTATGGCGGCGCGTCGTCCTCCGGTGGCGGCGGCCAGTCCGGGTCGTCGTACGAGGACGGGTCGTGGGCGGCGATGGGACGGCGGCCCTCCTGAGCCCCGGGGTGGGCCTCCTCGTGCGACGCGACACGCTCCAGGTGGGCGAGTACGGTCTCCGCGGCCGCGCGGCGGCGGGCGAGTGCCGCGTCGTCGAGCGGGAGCGGCCAGGCATGGTCGGCGGACGCCTCGCGCAGGGCGGGGTTCTCCTCGTCCTGCGCGGGCTCGTCGGCCCAGACCTCGATCTCGCCGTGTCCGGCCGCGCAGTGCTCGTACAGGGCGTGCAGGAAGTCCGAGGGGCCGCGCGGCTTCTTCTGGGAGGGGCCCCACCAGTGGCCTGAGCCGAGCAGGAGCGAGCGGGGGCGGGTGAAGGTGACGTAGCCGAGGCGGAGTTCCTCGGTGTGCTGGTGGGACTTCATGGCCTCGTGGAAGGCCTTGATGCCCTTGGCGTCCCAGGCGTCGATGTCGGGCAGTGTGTCGGCGTCGCCGCGCAGCTCGTGCGGCAGGACCTTGCCCTGGGCGGTCCATTTCTCGCGGCCCTGGGTGCTGGGGAAGGTGCCGGTAACGAGGCCGGGGACCGCGACGACGTCCCACTCCAGGCCCTTGGACTTGTGGGCGGTGAGCACTTTGACGGTGTTCTCTCCGCCCGGGAGCGCGTTGTCGAGGCCCTTCTCGTACTGCGCGGCGGTGCGCAGGAAGCCGAGGAAGGCCAGCAGGGTCGCCTCGCCGTCACCGGCGGCGAAGGACGCGGCGGTGTCCAGGAAGTTCGACAGGGTCTCGCGGCGCCGGGCGGCCAGCGCGTGCGGGGACGCGGAGAGCTCGACCTCCAGGCCGGTGACGGCGAGCACCCGGTGCAGGACGTCCATCAGCGGGTCGGCGAGCGAGCGGCGCAGGTCGCGCAGCTCGGCGGCGAGCCGCGCGAAACGCACCCGCGCGTCCGGTGAGAAGGGCAGGCCGTCGTCGTCCCCCTCGGCCTCGATGGGCATCTCCAGGAACGTGTCGAGCGCGTCCGCGAGCGATATCACCTCGGACGGGTCGACCCCCTCGACGGCCGCGGCGAGCCGGCGGTCCGGGTCGTCGTCGGCCCCCACGCGCGCGTGGGACACGAGGAGGCG
This sequence comes from Streptomyces sp. NPDC029292, assembly GCF_055569295.1. Classification (NCBI taxonomy): domain Bacteria; kingdom Bacillati; phylum Actinomycetota; class Actinomycetes; order Kitasatosporales; family Streptomycetaceae; genus Streptomyces; species Streptomyces sp. NPDC029292. Next base: position 562,318 of record NZ_JBVHXR010000002.1, on the reverse strand, counting down.
GGCGCGCCGCCCCAGGAGGGCGAGGTCACGCGGGCCGATCCGCCAGCGCGGGCCGGTGAGGAGGCGTACGAGGGAGGCGTTGGCGCCGGGGTCCTGGAGCACCTCGCAGACGGCGACGAGGTCGGCGACCTCGGGGAGGTGCAGCAGTCCGGAGAGGCCCACCACCTCGACGGGGATGTCGCGGGCGACGAGCGCCCCTTGGATCTCGGCGAAGTCGGTGGCCGTACGGCACAGCACGGCGATCTCGCCGGGGGCCTTCCCGGTGCGTACGAGGTGGGCGATGGAGTCGGCGAGCCAGTCGATCTCCTCGGCGTGGGTGCGCAGCAGCGCGCAGCGGACGACGCCGTCGCGCTCGGCTCCGGGGGCAGGGCGGAGGGCCTCCACGCCCGCGTGCATGGCGCGCAGGGGTTCCGCGAGGCCGTTGGCGAGGTCCAGGAGGCGGCCGCCGCTGCGGCGGTTCTCGCTGAGCGCCTGGCGGGTCGCGGGGTGGCCGCCGGGGTGTGCGAAGTGCTCGGGAAAGTCGTCGAGGTTGGCGACGGAGGCGCCGCGCCAGCCGTAGATGGCCTGGCAGGGGTCGCCGACCGCGGTCACGGGATGGCCCGTGCCGCCGCCGAAGAGACCGGCGAGCAGGACGCGTTGGGCGACCGACGTGTCCTGGTACTCGTCGAGCAGGACCACGCGGAACTCGTCGCGCAGGATCTCTCCGACCTCGGGGCGGGTGCGGGCCAGGGTGGCCGAGAGGGCGATCTGGTCGCCGAAGTCGAGGAGGTCACGCTCGCGCTTGGCCGCGCGGTAGCGGCCCACCAGCTCGGCGAGTTCGCGTCGGGCAGCGGCCGCCTCGGGGACCTTGCGGAGGTCGCCGTTGGTGAGTTTGGCGCCCTCCAGGGAGCGCAGCAGTTCGGCGTCGTACGCGCGCAGCCCCTCGGGGCGTACGAGGTGTTCGGCGAGCTCGGAGTCGAGGGTGAGGAGGTCGCCGACCAGGTCGGGGAAGGAGCGGGTCAGCGCCGGGTACGGCCCTGGTGCCTCGCGCAGCACGCGGGCCGCGAGCTGGTAGCGGGTGGCGTCGGCGAGCAGGCGGGCGGTGGGTTCGAGTCCGATGCGCAGGCCGTGGTCGGTCAGGAGGCGGCCCGCGAAGGCGTGGTAGGTGGAGATGACGGGCTCGCCCGGCGGGTTGTCCGGGTCGATCACGTCCGGGTCGGTGACGCCTGCCTTGATCAGTGCCTTGCGGACGCGCTCGGCGAGTTCGCCCGCCGCCTTGTTGGTGAACGTCAGGCCGAGGACCTGCTCGGGGGCGACCTGTCCTGTGCCGACCAGCCACACCACGCGTGCCGCCATCACCGTGGTCTTGCCCGAACCGGCTCCGGCCACGATCACCTGCGGGGCGGGCGGTGCGATGATGCAGGCCGTCTGCTCGGGGGTGAAGGGGATGCCGAGGAGCTCCTTGAGCTGATCGGGATCGGTGATACGGGCGGGCATGTCGGAGAGGCTAGCGGCGCCCACTGACAGCGGGTGCCACATCGACCATCGGGGCGGAAGAACCGCTGGTCAGCACGTGTGGTGCTGTACGTCACTCGACTACGTGGTGTCCCTCTGGCCGAGCACTGCACGAGGCGCGGAACGCGCAGTGGGTGCAGTGCTGCCCGGTGGTCGGTGAGAACCGTTCGTCGAGGACCTTGCCCGCGGCGGTGGCCAGGAGATCGCCGATCCACTCCCCGGAGAGGGGTTCTTGGGCCTGCACCTTGGGGAGGGTCTCGCCGCCGTTCTTCTTGGCGGCGCCCTGGCGCAGCTGGACGAGTTCGGCGCCGCCCGGCTCGGGGCGTACGCCGTCGAAGGCGTCGTCGACGGCGCCCTCGCGGACGGCGAGCTGGTAGACGGCGAGCTGCGGGTGCTGGGTCACCTCGGCGGCGGTCGGCGCGTGCTTGCCGGTCTTGAAGTCGACCACGTAGGCGCGGCCCTCGGCGTCCGCCTCGACGCGGTCCATGGAGCCGCGGATGCGCACTTCGTAGGAGCCCGCGTCGAGGGTCACGTCGAAGTCGTGCTCACTGGCCACCGGCGTTCGGCCGGCGCGGGCCCCATTGGAATCGACGTGCCACTTCAGGAAGCGTTCGAGCGCCACGCGCGCGTGCTCCTTCTCCTGGGCGGACTTCCACGGCGCGTCGAAGGCGAGCGCGTTCCACACGGAGTCGAGGCGCTCCATGAGGACGGCGAGGTCGGCGGGGGTGCGTCCGGAGGCGACCTCGTCGGCGAGGACGTGCACCACGTTGCCGAAGCCCTGGGCGGCGGTCGCGGGCGCGTCGGCCTTCACCTCGCGGCCCAGGAACCACTGCAGGGCGCAGGTGTTGGCGAGCTGGTCGAGGGCGCTTCCGGAGAGGACGACGGGCTGGTCGCGGTTGCGCAGCGGGACCTTGCTCTCGGTCGGCTCGTACATGCCCCACCAGCGGTAGGGATGCGCGGACGGCACCAGGGGGCGGCCGTCCTCGTCGGCGAGCGCGGCGAGCCGCGCCAGACGGCGCGCGGCGGCCTCCCTCAGGGCGTCCGAGACGCGCGGGTCGACCGTGGTGGCGCGCAGTTCGGCGACGAGGGCGGCGACGGACAGCGGGCGGCGCGGGCGGCCCGTCACGTCCTTGGGTTCGACGCCGAGTTCTGTCAGGAAGCGGGAGGGCTGGTCTCCGTCGTCGGCGGGGGCCTTCACGGCGGTGACGACGAGGCGTTCACGCGCGCGCGTGGCGGCCACGTAGAACAGACGGCGCTCTTCGGAGAGGAGCGCTCCGGGCGTGAGGGGTTCGGCGAGCCCGTCGCGCCCGATGCGGTCCGCCTCCAGCAGGGAGCCGCGGCGGCGCAGATCCGGCCACAGCCCTTCCTGGACGCCCGCCACGACGACGAGACGCCACTCCAGGCCCTTGGAGCGGTGCGCGGTCATCAGGCGTACGGCGTCGGGGCGTACGGCTCGTCGAGTCAGCGTGTCGGCGGCGATGTCCTCGGCCTCGATCTCCTCCAGGAAGTTGAGGGCGCCGCGTCCGCCGGTGCGCTCCTCGGCGCGGGCCGCGGTCGCGAACAGCGCGCACACCGCGTCGAGGTCCCGGTCGGCGTTGCGCCCCGCCGCGCCGCCGCGCCGGGCGGCCCGCTCAAGGCGCTGTGGCCACGGTGTGCCCTCCCACAGGTCCCAGAGCGCCTCCTCGGCCGTCCCACCGCCCGCGAGGCGCTCCCGTGCCTTGCGCAGCAGCGCACCGAGGCGCTGGGCTCCTCGGGCGTACGCCGGGTCGTGCGCGATGAGCCGCTCCGGCTCGGCCAGCGCGCGGGCCAGCAGCTCGTCGGACGGCGGTGGTAGGTGGTTGCCGGCGGCGCGCTCCTCGTCGCGCAGGGCGCGGCCAAGGCGGCGCAGATCGGCGGCGTCCATGCTCGCCAGCGGCGAGGCGAGCAGGGTGAGCGCGGTTTCGGTGTCGAGCCAGGGCGGCTGCGGCGCGGGCTCTTCGGGGTCGGCCTGGACTGACTGGTCGGCGTCGGCTTCGACCGACTCCTCGGCGTCGGCTTGGACGGCCTCTTCGGAGTCGACGTCTCCAGCTTCTTCGGAGTCGACGTCTCCAGCTTCTTCGGAGTCGACGTCTCCAGCTTCTTCGGAGTCGACGTCTTCGACTTCTTCGGAGTCGGCGCCTTCAACTTCCCGAGCGGATGCGTGAACTTCCTGAGCGGGTGCGGCGGCTTCGTGACCGAGTGCGTCAACCTCTTGAGCGGGTGCGTCCACTTCGTGCGCGGGTACGTCGCTGTCGGCCGCGGAGGCCTCCTCTCGCGCCTCCGCCCGCGCCACCGCCCGCAACGCCGCCAGCAGTGGCGCGACCGCCGGCTCGTGCCGCAGTGGCAGATCGTCGCCGTCGATGTCGAGTGGTACTCCCGCCGCGGTGAGTGCCCGCCGGATCGTCGGAATCGTGCGGGAACCGGCGCGCACGAGGACTGCCATCTCGCCCCAGGGGACGCCGTCCTCCAGGTGGGCCCGGCGCAGGATGTCCGCGATGTTGTCCAGCTCCGTGCCGGACGTCGGGTACGTGTAGACCTCGGCGCGGCCCCCGTCCCGTACCGGGGACAGTTCGCGGTGGGCGCGGACCTTCTCCGCCGGAAGGCGGGTCAACGGCATGCGCTGGGTGAGCAGGCGGGTGGAGGTGAGCAGGGCGGCGCCCGAGCGGCGGGACGTCCGCAGGACCTCGACCGGGGCCGGGCGGCCGTCCGGGCGCGGGAAGGCGTCGGGGAAGTCCAGGATGCCGTTCACGTCGGCGCCCCGGAAGGCGTAGATCGACTGGTCGGGGTCGCCGAAGGCGACGAGGGTGCGGCCGCCGCCCGCGAGGGTGCGCAGCAGCCGCACCTGGGCCGGGTCGGTGTCCTGGTACTCGTCCACGTAGACGCCGTCGTACTGGGCGGCGAGCCGTTCGGCGACCTCGGGGCGCCGGGCGAGCAGCACCGCGCGGTGGACGAGTTCCGCGTAGTCGAGCACTCCTTGCATGTCGAGAACGTCGAGGTACTCGGCGAGGAAGGCTGCGGCCGCGCCCCAGTCGGGGCGGCCGATGCGCTTGGCGAAGGCGTCCAGGGCGTCGGGGCTCAGGCCCAGCTCGCGGCTGCGGGCGAGGACCGCGCGGACCTCGTCGGCGAAGCCGCGGGTGGTAAGACAGGCGCGCAGTTCGTCCGGCCAGCGCACATGCGCGAGGCCGAGCCGCTCCAGGTCGGGCTGGCCCGCGAGCAGCTCGCGCACCGCCACGTCCTGTTCGGGTCCGGACAGCAGCCGCAGGGGTTCCACGAACAGGTCGCTGTCCTGGTGGGCGCGGACCAGGGCGTAGCAGAAGGAGTGGAACGTGGTGGCCTGAGGGGCCCGCGCGGCTCCTATGCGCAGCGCCATGCGGTCGCGCAGTTCGACGGCCGCCTTCCGGCTGAACGTCAGCACCAGGACGCGCTCCGGGTCGCCGTCCCGGGCGATCCGGGCGGCCACGGACTCGACGAGGGTGGTCGTCTTGCCGGTGCCCGGACCGGCGAGAACGAGCAGCGGACCGCTGCCGTGGTCAACCACCGCGCGCTGCCCTGCGTCCAGACGAGGGGGATCCACCCGGACCGGCGGGGTACGCACCAGTCGGTACGCGCCGCGGCTCCCCTGGCGCACCTGGGGGTGCGCCAGGCGCCTGGTGGAAGAAGAGGAGCTCACGTGGTTCGCCGGTCCTGGTGGTTGTGCCATTTGTCACTGCCGGCGCGGAGCGCCGTCGTTGAGGGGTGGTCGTCGGGCGACGGGTGGGAGGACTGCCGCGTGCGGAGGGCGGTGGCCGCGGGGTGAGGGGGATGCGCGTCGTCGACGCTACGCCGGTGAGCACCGTGGAAGGAGGGCTTCCCCCTCTTCCCGCACGCCACGTGCGTCCCTCGCTCCACGAACGTACGGCATGTCACGGATGTGCCTCGTTTCGCCCGTACGGGCCACAGGTTCCCCCTGAGCCCGTGCGATGCCGGAAGCTGTCAGATGTGACCTTCCGCGCGTTCGCCGCCGTCCCATCGAGCCCGTCTCATGTCGACGCGCGGCAGATGCCCCTCGGAGGCTCTGCCCGCGTTCTTCAGGGGCGTGCTCTCGTCACGGTAGTGGGCCAGCGCCTCCAGTTCGTGGCCCGGGAGCAGCACGCCGTCCGCGCGTATGACACGCCACCACGGGACCGCTCCTCCGTAGAGGGCCATCACGCGGCCCACCTGGCGGGGCCCGCCCTCCTCCAGCCATTCGGCGACATCGCCGTACGTCATGACGCGCCCGGACGGGATCAACTCGGCGACCTCAAGGACCCGCTCCGCGTACTCCGGCAGGGCGTCCGCCGGAAGGCTCTCCTCGCTCATCCGCCCCATCCTGCCCCACCCCACCGACAACGCGATGCGGTCACGACTGTGGGGATCCCTCGCCCGGAAGCGTCGCTTCGGGCAGACTGTGCGCCCCCGCATTTGCACCCTGATGCCCCCGTGTGTCGGTCGGGCATGCCACCATCGTGCGGGCGGTGACCGGTGATACGAGATCAAGAAGAGACCATGAGGCAGCAGGGCGTGCACCCCGAAGACGCGGAGGGCACCTCCGCGGCCTCGTCACGCCCTGACACCGACGGCGTCGGCGAGAAGGACTCGGGCGAGACGACGCGCGAGTCCACCTCCAAGGCAGCCGAAGAGGCCGCCCCTAAGCCGCACGAAAACGATAAGCAGCAGGTCAAGCGGGGTTCCGACTGCGCCGACGAAGCCCACGCGGACGAGGTCGAGGGCGACGAACCGCTCCTCCCCGCGCGCGTGCACCGTCCGTCCGACCTGATGCGGCTCCTGGTCGGCTTCCTCGCGATCGTCGTGCTGCTGGCCATCGCCGCGTTCGCGCACGGGACCACTTCGGGGCTCGAACAGGACATCAACAAGGGCACGGGCCAGGCACCCGATCTGCTGATCAAGATCGCGGGGCTGGCGTCGAGCATCGCGATCCTGCTCGTGCCGGTCGCGTTCGCGATCGAGCGGCTCATCAAGCGGGACGGGCTGCGCATCGCCGACGGCGTCCTGGCCGCCGTCCTCGCGCACGGAGTGACGCTCGCCACTGACCTGTGGGTCGCGAAGGCCGCCCCGGACTCGATCCAGGAAGCGCTCACCCAGCCCTCGCCGGGGGACATCCACGCCCTGACCGACCCGGTGCACGGTTATCTCGCACCCGTCATCGCATATATGACGGCGGTCGGCATGTCCCGCCGGCCGCGCTGGCGCGCGGTGCTGTGGGTGGTGCTGCTCCTCGACGCCTTCTCGATGCTGGTCACCGGCTATACGACACCGTTCTCGATCATCCTGACGGTGCTGATCGGCTGGACCGTCGCGTACGGAACGCTGTATGCGGTCGGCTCCCCGAACGTGCGGCCCACCGGACGGACGCTGATGGCGGGCCTCCGCCACGTCGGCTTCCACCCGGTGACCGCGGCCCGCGAGGAGGCGCCGGACGCCACGGAGAACGGCGACCGCGGCCGGCGCTACTTCGTCACCCTGGAGGACGGCCAGCCCCTGGATGTCACGGTGGTGGACCGTGAGCAGCAGGCTCAGGGCTTCTTCTACCGCGTATGGCGCCGGCTGACGCTGCGCGGCATCACTACGCGCCGCAGCCTCCAGTCACTGCGCCAGGCCCTGGAGCAGGAGGCGCTTCTCGCATACGCCGCCATCGCCGCCGGGGCCAACGCGCCCAAGCTGATCGCCACCTCCGAACTCGGCCCGGACGCCGTGATGCTCGTCTACGAGCACACCGGTGGCCGCACCCTCGACTCGCTGCCCGACGAGCTCATCACCGACGACCTCCTGCGCGACACCTGGCACCAGGTGCAGGCGCTGCAGTCGCGGCGCATCGCGCACCGCAGGCTCGCGGGTGACGCGATTTTGGTGGATCGTTCCGGCACGGTGATCCTCACCGATCTGCGCGGCGGCGAGATCGCGGCCGGTGACCTGCTGCTGCGCATGGACGTCGCCCAGCTGGTGACCACGATCGGACTGCGGGTGGGCGCGCAGCGCGCGGTGGCGTCGGCGGTCGGTGTGCTCGGCCCGGACGCGGTCGCCAACTGCCTGCCGATGCTGCAGCCGATCGCGCTGACGCGCTCCACGCGCGCGACGCTGCGGAAACTGGCCCGGGAGCGCGCGCAACGCGAGCGCGATGCCGTACTGGAGGCGTCCCGGCAGGACAAGCTCGCCCGCGCCGAGGAAGCCAGGGAAGACACCACGTCCGTACTGGAAAAGCCCGGCAAGAAGGCCGTACGTGCCGAGCAGCGGGCCGAGAAGCGGGCGATCGACGAGGCTCTGGACGAGGCGCGCGAGGAGGATCTGCTCACTCAGATCCGCCACCAGGTGCTGCTGATCAGGCCCCAGGCACCGGTCGAACCGGCCCGCCTGGAGCGGGTCCGGCCGCGCACGCTGATCAGTTTCATCGCCGGCGCCATCGGCGCGTACTTCCTGCTGACGCAGCTCACGCACATCGAGTTCGGGACTCTCTTCGACAACGCCGAGTGGGGCTGGGTCGCCGCGGCGGTGCTGTTCTCGGCGCTGAGCTACTTCGCGGCGGCGATGAGTCTGCTGGGCTTCGTGCCCGAGCGGGTGCCGTTCCTGCGGGCCGTGGCCGCGCAGGTCGCCGGGTCGTTCGTGAAGATCGTGGCGCCCGCCGCGGTCGGCGGTGTCGCCCTCAACACGCGCTTCCTGCAGCGCGCCGGGGTGCGGCCGGGGCTCGCGGTGGCGAGCGTCGGCGCGTCGCAGCTGTTCGGGCTCGGCTGCCACATCCTGATGCTGCTGTCCTTCGGCTATCTGACCGGCACCGAGAAGACACCGTCCCTGTCGCCGTCCCGCACGGTCATCGCGGGTCTGCTCACCGTCGCCGTGCTGGTCCTCGTGGTCACATCGGTGCCGTTCCTGCGCAAATTCGTCGTCACGCGCGTGAGGTCGCTGTTCGCGGGCGTCGTGCCGCGCATGCTCGACGTGCTGCAGCGGCCGCAGAAGCTGGTCACCGGCATCGGCGGAATGCTGCTGCTCACCGCCTGCTTCGTGATGTGCCTGGACGCGTCGATCCGCGCGTTCGGCCACGAGGAAACCACCACGCTCAGCCTCGCCAGTGTCGCCGTCGTCTTCCTCGCGGGTAACGCGCTGGGCTCGGCGGCACCAACCCCAGGAGGCGTCGGCGCGGTCGAGGCGACCCTCACGGTCGGCCTGATCGCCGTCGGCCTCCCCAAGGAGGTCGCGGCGCCCGCGGTGCTGCTGTACCGGCTGCTGACACTGTGGATTCCGGTCCTGCCGGGGTGGCTGTTCTTCAACCACCTGACCCGCAAGGGCGCGCTCTGAGTCCCCGTACGGGTGATCTCGTACGACCCACGGCGCGCCCTGTACGGAACATCCCGTACGCCCCAGGGCGCGCCCTCACCCGCACGGCTCGCGCCCCGAGCGTGCCGCCCTGTACGACCGCAGGATGGGGAGCATGCCGAACCCTCCCCAGCTGCGCGCCGCTGCCCTGACCGCCACCGCCGTTTTGTTGTCCTCCTGGATGACGGGGTGCGGCGACGGCAAGGGCGAGGATCTGACGGCCCAGAAGCTGAGCTGGAAGGACTGCCCGGCGCCGTCCGAGTCCGAAGGCGGCGGCAACGCGCCCTCACCCCTGCCGGGCGGTACGCAGTGGCAGTGCGCCACCCTGAAAGCACCTCTCGACTGGGCCAAGCCCAAGGGCGACACGATCGGTCTCGCGCTGATCCGGGCGAAGACGAGCGGCGACCAGAGCAAGCGCATCGGCTCGCTCCTGTTCAACTTCGGCGGCCCCGGCGGCTCGGGCGTCACCACGCTGCCCGCCTTCGGCGCGGACTACGCCGCACTGCGCACCCGCTACGACCTGGTGAGCTTCGACCCGCGCGGGGTCGGCCGCAGCGACGGCGTGAAGTGCGAGGACGACCAGCAGCTCGACGCGTTCTTCCAGCAGGACTCCACCCCTGACGACACCGCCGAGCAGAAGAAGCTCCTGGACAACACCAGGACGTTCAATTCGGCCTGCGAGAAGCACTCCGGCAAGATCCTCCCGCACGTACGCACCACCGACGCGGCCCGCGACATGGACCTGATGCGCCAGGTACTGGGCGACGACAAGCTGCACTACTTCGGCATCTCGTACGGCACCGAACTGGGCGGTGTCTACGCCCACTTGTTCCCCAAGCACGTGGGGCGCGCCGTCTTCGACGCGGTCGTCGACCCGACGCAGAACCCGGAGCAGAGCTCGCTCGCGCAGGCCAAGGGCTTCCAGCTCGCGCTCGACAATTTCGCCGACGACTGCACCTCGAAACCCGACCCCTGTCCGATCGGCGACACCGCGCAGGACGTCAAGGACCGCATCGCCAAACTGCTGAAGGATCTCGACAGCAAGCCGATCCCCGGTGTCTTCCCGCGCGAACTCACCCAGACCGCCGCGACCAACGGCATCGCGCAGGCGCTGTACTCCAAGGACTTCTGGGAGTACCTGACCGAGGGGCTCAGTCAGGCGTACGACGGTGACGGCAGGGTGCTGATGCTGCTGTCGGACTCGATGAACGGACGCGACCAGGACGGCCAGTACAGCAACATCACCGCGGCCAACATCTCCATCAACTGCGCCGACGAAAAACCGCGTTACTCATCCACCTACGTGGAGTCGAAGCTGCCGGAGTTCCGGGCGGCCTCGTCGCTGTTCGGCGACTATCTGGCCTGGGGCATGATCGGCTGCACCGACTGGGCCGTGGCGGGCGCCGCCGACCACCCGGACGTCGGCGCCGCCGGTTCGGCGCCGATCCTCGTGGTCGGAAACACCGGCGACCCGGCCACACCGTACGAGGGCGCGAAGAAGATGGTGGACGCGCTGGGCAAGGGAGTCGCGGTCGAACTGACGTACAAGGGTCAGGGGCACGGCGCGTACGACAGCAAGAACAAGTGCGTGCAAGGTGCCGTGAACAGCTATCTGCTGGAAGGGACCGTGCCCTCGGCCGGGACCGTCTGCTCATAGAAAATCGCAGGTCAAAAGGTTATCCACAGGCCGCGACGGCCGCTGCCCGCGGGCGCCTAATATGGCGTGCAGGTGATCCGCGACTTCCGGCGGATCACGGGCGAGGGGGAAGCTCATGACGCGTTTCGCACGGTGGACGGCCGCGGCCGCCGCCACGTTGCTGGTGGCGGGCTGTAGCAGCGGCTCGTCCGGGGACGGCAAGGCCGAGGGGAAGAACAGCGACAAGTCGTCGGCCGCCGTGCCTTCCTCCACCGCGGCATCGGATCTGCCCGCCTCGCTCGCCGCGCAGAAGCTCGACTGGGGCCGTTGCAAGGCCACTTCGGACTCCCCCACACCGGGCAACGGCTGGCAGTGCGCGACGCTCAAGGTGCCGCTGGACTACGCGAAGCCGGACGGCGAGACGATCGGCCTGGCGCTGATCCGCTCGAAGGCGACCGGCGGCCAGAGCAAGCGCATCGGCTCGCTCCTGTTCAACTTCGGCGGCCCCGGCGGCTCGGGTGTCGCCACGATGCCGTCGTACGAGAGCATCGTCGGCCCGCTCCACCAGCGGTACGACCTGGTGAGCTGGGACCCGCGCGGGGTCGCCGCCAGTGAGGGCGTGCGCTGCCGCAGCGACAAGGCGATCCAGGCCGCCGAGTCGGTGGACGCGACGCCGGACGACGCGGCCGAGGAAGCCGCGTACTTCAAGGACGCCGCCGGCTTCGGCAAGGGCTGCGAAAAGGCCGCCGGGAAGCTGCTGGCGCACGTCTCGACGACCGACACGGCCCGCGACATGGACCTGATGCGCCAGGTCCTCGGCGACCGGAAGATGCACTACGTCGGCTTCTCGTACGGCACCGAACTCGGCGGGGTGTACGCCCATCTGTTCCCCAAGAACGTGGGGCGCCTGGCGCTGGACGCCGTCGTCGACCCAAGCGCCGACACGGTGGGCCACGCCAAGAACCAGACGCTTGGTTTCCAGCGCGCCCTGGACGACTACCTCAAGTCGACGGGCCAGGACCCGAAGCACGGCTCCCAGAAGATCGTGGACCTGCTGAAGCGGATCGACGCGAAGCCGCTGCCGACCTCGAGCGGCCGCAAGCTCACCCAGACGCTGGCGCTCACCGGCATCGTCCTGCCGCTGTACAGCAAGGAGGGCTGGCCCAGCCTGACCAGCGCCCTGAAGGCGGCCGAGGACGGCGACGGCTCGGATCTGCTGTCGCTCGCCGACGGTTACAACGACCGTGACGCTTCGGGGCACTACGGCACGACGACCCATGCGCAACGGGTCATATCGTGCTTGGACGAAAAGCAGCGGCCGACGCCCGAGGAGACGAAGAAGCTGCTGCCCGAGTTCGAGAAGATCTCGCCCGTCTTCGGCGACTTCATGGGCTGGGACACGGCGGGCTGGTGCCACGACTGGCCGGTGGCCGGTCAGTACGACACCCCGGAGGTCAGCGCGCCCGGCGCCGAGCCCGTCCTGGTCGTCGGCAACACCGGGGACCCGGCGACGCCGTACGAGGGCGCCCGCAAGATGGCGGACGAGCTGGGCAAGGGCGTCGGCGTGGAGCTCACCTGGAAGGGCGAGGGCCATGGGGCGTACGGGAGTGGCAGCGACTGCGTCGACTCCACGGTGAACAGCTATCTGCTGGACGGGACGGTGCCGAAGGACGGCAAGGTCTGTTCATGACGATGGCGGGGGTTGCGCACACCGTGAGTGCGCGCAACCCCCGCCATCGGAAGAGCGGGACGAGCAGCTACTCAGTACACCGGCTTCTCCGGCTCGATCTGGTTGACCCAGCCGATCACGCCGCCGCCGACGTGGACCGCGTCCGAGAAGCCCGCGGACTTCAGGACGGCGAGGACCTCCGCGCTGCGGACACCCGTCTTGCAGTGCAGGACGATCTTCTTGTCCTGCGGCAGGGTCTCCAGGGCGGTGCCCATGAGGAACTCGTTCTTCGGGATCAACTTGGCGCCGGGGATCGAGACGATCTCGTACTCGTTGATCTCGCGGACGTCGATGATCTCAATGTTCTCGCCGTCGTCGATCCACTCCTTGAGCTGCTTGGGAGTGATCGTCGAACCGGCGGCCGCCTCCTGGGCCTCCTCGGACACGACGCCGCAGAAGGCCTCGTAGTCGATGAGCTCGGTGACGGTGGGGTTCTCGCCGCAGACGGCGCAGTTCGGGTCCTTGCGGACCTTGACCTGGCGGTACTGCATCTCCAGGGCGTCGTAGATCATCAGGCGGCCGACGAGCGGCTCACCGATGCCCGCGAGGAGCTTGATCGCCTCGTTGACCTGGATGGAGCCGATGGACGCGCAGAGCACGCCCAGGACGCCGCCCTCGGCGCAGGAGGGGACCATGCCCGGCGGCGGGGGCTCCGGGTAGAGGCAGCGGTAGCAGGGGCCGTGCTCGGACCAGAAGACGGAGGCCTGGCCGTCGAAGCGGTAGATCGAGCCCCAGACGTAGGGCTTGTTCAGCAGCACGGCCGCGTCGTTGACGAGGTAACGGGTCGCGAAGTTGTCCGTGCCGTCGACGATCAGGTCGTACTGGCTGAAGATGTCCATCACGTTCTCGGCTTCGAGCCGCTCTTCGTGAAGGATCACGTTCACGTACGGGTTGATGCCCAGCACGGAGTCGCGCGCCGACTCGGCCTTGGAGCGGCCGATGTCCGCCTGGCTGTGGATGATCTGGCGCTGCAGGTTCGACTCGTCGACCTCGTCGAACTCCACAATGCCGAGCGTGCCCACGCCCGCGGCGGCCAGGTACATCAGCGCCGGCGATCCGAGGCCGCCGGCGCCCACACAGAGCACCTTGGCGTTCTTCAGCCGCTTCTGCCCGTCCATGCCCACATCGGGGATGATCAGGTGGCGGGAGTACCTGCGGACCTCGTCTACGGTGAGCTCAGAAGCTGGCTCGACCAGGGGTGGCAGCGACACGGGGACTCCGTTGGTCGGTCAATCACTACAGTTGTTCTCCCCGTAACACTGCCACGCCCTTCTTCATTCCGAGACACCCGTTCCGATCCGCGAGACGATTTCGTCCCAGTAGCCGGGCATCGCCTCCCAGGGGTCGGCCCGCCCGCCGTGATCCGTGCGGTCGGTGAAGTAGATCGTCGAGGCACCCTGCCAGCGGGCGATGCGCAGCGCCTCGTCGAGGTGGCCGCGCGGGACGCCGTGCACGAAGTGGCAGAAGCGCTCGGGCGGATAGTCGGCGGTCCACTCGGCCACCTGCGACCAGCGGTAGTCGCTCCAGGGGCCGGAAAAGGTCACCAACTGGTCGGCGTTCTCGATGTACCCGGGATACGGGTGGCTGCCGTGGCCCAGCACGATGTGCGCGTCGTCGAGGAGCGCGCGGAGCGTGGTGACCGTGCGGCGGACCTCGGGGAGCGCGGTGCGTTCGGTGGGGCAGCGGTCCAGGAGGAAGCCGTCGACCCGGTACCAGTCGAGATAGCGGTGCGCGTCGGAGATCAGCTCGCCGAAGATGCGCGCGCCGAAGGTCGTGTCCAGGTGGCCGAGGACGCGGACGCCCGCGTTGCGCAGCCGGCCGGCCGCTTCCAGGCAGTGCGGGTCGGGTCGTGTGCCGGGGCCGCCGGCCACATTCAGGACGACCCAGTGCAAGGGGGTGCCGGGGCGGGTGAGTTCGCCCCATTCCACGGGAGCGACGAGGGGGTGCGCATAGCCGGGGATGCCGAAGCCGATCCTTAAGTCCGTGCTCGCGGTGCCCGCTGCGGTGCTGGTCAGATACGGCATGCCGCCTCCATCCAGATGTCGGCGAGAGATTCCTCGAGGCTGATCCGGGGCCGCCAGCCGAGCCGGTCGCGTGCGGTGCGCACATCGGCCTGCTGCCAGCTGCCGCAACCGTCCGGGTAGGGGTAGGCGACCGGGCCCGCGTGGTCTGGTTCGCTGCGGGGGTGGCCGATGGATGCCCTGAGGGGGCCGGGCGGGCCGTCGAGTTCGTGCAGGGCGCCGCCGTAGCCGGCCACCCGGGCGAGGACGGCGGCGGCGTCGCGGAGGCGGACGGCACGGCCCGAGCCGATATTGATCACGCCCTGGGCCGCGGAGAGGGAGGCCGCGTGGACGGCGCGGGCGACATCGCGTACGTCGATGAAGTCGCGTTGGACGCCGAGGCCGCCGAGTTTGAGTTCGCCGTCGCCGGACTGCATGGCGCGGCGCAGGGCCTCGGCGAGGCGGCCGAGCGGTGATCCGGCCGGGGTGCTGGGCCCGGCGGGCGAGAATACGCGGAGCACGACGGCGTCCAGGCCGGAGCCGAGGACCAGTTCGGTGGCGGCGAGCTTGCTCACTCCATACGGGCCGCCCGGTCGCGGCACGGCGTCCTCGGCGGTGGAGGACCCGGGCTGGCTGGGCCCGTACTCGGCGCCGCAGCCGATCTGCACCAACCGTGCGCCGCAGCCGCTGCGGCGCAGGGCCTCGCAGACGGTGGCGACGGCGACGGTGTTGTGCCGGGTCAGTTCGCGGGCGCCGCCGCGGGTGGCGCCCGCGCAGTTGATGACGACTCCGGGGTGCACCGCGTCGAGGAAGCGGGTGAGCGCGCCGGGGCTGCCCGAGGCGAGGTCGAACCGTACGTCGGCGTCGTCGCCCCGGCCGAGCGCGGTGAGCTGCACGGCCGGGTCGGCGAGCAGCCGGTCGGCGACGAAACGGCCGAGGTATCCGTTGGCTCCGATCAGCAGGACCCTCATCGGGCGGCTCCCGGGGCGGATTCTCCGGTTCGGGAGGTGATCATCTGGCGTTCTCCTTCGAGGTGATGCCATGGGTCAGGGAGAGGGCCCGCGGTGTCGGCCCCGCGGGAGAAGGGGTGCTCGGCACGGGGGACGGGCCCCGGGCGCCGGGCGCGGCTCACGGCGGTGGGGGACGCCGTGGGCCGGGTTTCGGGTCGCGGCCCACAGCACCTGGGGCCGCGGGCCGGAGCTCGGACCTGTGGGCAAGCCGCGGCTCGGACCCGTGGGTGGGCCGGGGCTCGGTCCTGTGCGCAAGCCAGAGCTGGGAGCGGTGGCGAGCCGCGGCTCGGACCGGTCCGTGAGCCGGGGCCGGGATCGCGGCTCACGACGCCCCGCAGGGCAGGGCGTGGGCCGAGGCCCGGGTCAGGGTGCGGGTCGAGTGGATCAGGAGGACGAGAGCGGCCGCGCCGCACACCAGGGCCGGTACGGCGCCCGGTCCCCACGCGCCGACGAGGGCCTCGACGGGCGTGGCCAGGAACGAGAAGCCCGGAAGGCGGCCCGCGAAGACCGTGGCCAGAGCGGTCGCCTCGGCCGCGCCCGCGGCGGCGAGGACGACGGCCGGGGCGTGAGTGAAGCCGCGCGCCGTCAGCAGCCTGGCGAGCAGGAGCAGCGCGCCGAGGGCACCGGCGCCGGTGTACGCCGCGGGCTCCGCGAGGACGGCGCCGCACAGCGCGAGCAGCGCGCCGAGGGCGCAAAGGAAGAGCGCGAACACCCCGAGGAGCAGGGGCTGTACGGAGGCGGCGAACTCCTCGAGGCCACGGGTGGCGGTCAGCCTGCGGCGGGCGCGTACGGAGAAGAGGTGGGCGCACCAGGCCGCCGGGGCGCAGGCCAGGGCGAGGGCCAGAACGGGGGCGGTGGCCAGGGGCCAGGGGCCGTCGGGGCCGCCGTCGAGGCCGGCGCTCAGCAGTCCGTCGCCAAGAAGGGCGTACGCGATCAGCCAGCACGTCCACGCGCGCGTGCCGCTCGTGACACGATGGCCGGCGCTCAGGGGGCCACGGCGGAGGGCGACGCGCAGGGCGAGCGCCACGGCGAGGGCGCCTACCGCTGCGACCGCGAGGCGCTGCTGGCCGTCGGTGAGCCGCAGCCCCGTCACAGCTGCCGCGCACAGGACGCCCGGCAGCAGGGCGAGCGCCGCCCAGTCGGCGCGCGCGCCGGGGTGCCCCGGGGACACCGGGCGCGGCGTGGGCTCCCCGTCGCGCGGCACGCGCGCGTACATCTCCTCGGCGAGCGAGAACACGTCCCGGTGCCGGAACCGTGCGGCGGTCCGGTCGGTCACCCCGTGCGCCTCCAGGCCCGCCGCGATCTCCAACGGGTCCACGGCACGTTCGCAGAGCTCGCGGTGCCGGTGCATCAGGGCTTTCACAGGGTCCACGGCGCCGCGCCGGCCGGTGGACCTGCGGGCGGTACCCGAGCCGTCGCGCGCGTCACCCGAGCCATCACGCGCGGCACCCGAACCGTCGAGCCCCGCACCGGTACTGTCGTCGTTTCCCTCACGAGGCGGCGTCCCGGCCTTGCGTGGACCGGCGGAACCCTCGGATGCCTCGGACAGCCCCGCACCACATACGTCCATCTCACCCACCCCCACAAGCCACTCCTCCGACCGCGCGTCCCAGGCACCGGGGCTGCTCGGTCTCCCCGGCCGGTCCAGCTCTCCGAGTTCGCTCATCACGCCCCCTCTCCCGCGGGCATGGGAACCGTGGCGCGCACCGGTGCCCCCGCCGCCCAGCGCGGCCGTCCCCCGGTCATGAGGCGGACCTCGGTCCAGCGGCCGGGCACATGGGCCTCCGCGGGGACGCCGAAGGGCAGTGGCTCCCCCGCGTCGTCCACGACGACGCGCCGTACCGGAGAGTGCGAGACGATATCCAGGTAAATGCTGTGAAATGCCGTGATGTTCTGCTCCACGGTGAACAGTTCGAGGGCGCGTGCGCGGGCGGCCGCGCCCAGGCGCTCGCGGCGCTCGGGGTCGCGCAGCAGCGCCACGCACGCCTCGGCGAGCGCCCGTGGATTGCGGGGCGGCACCACCAGGCCCGTACCGCCGATGACTTCGACGACCGCGCCCACGTCCGTGGAGACCGTGGCGCGACCGCAGAACATGGCCTCGACGAGACTGATCGGGAAGCCCTCGACGACGCTCGACAGGACGATCACGGCCCCCGAGGCGTATGCCTCCGCGAGGCTGGGGACCTCGGGGCCGCCGATCTCCTCGAAGGACACCGGGTTGTCGCCGACCGCGTGCACGCCTTCCGCCTCGTCGGGGAAGAGCTGGGCGGCCAGCGCTTTGCAGTGGGCCAGATAGGTCGCTCCGTCCGGCCCGTCGGCGGGCGCCCCGATGATCCGCAGCAGGGTCTTCGGTTCCTCTTTGCGGATCTCCGCGAAGGAGTGCAGCAGCGAGATCAGGTCCTTGGCAGGTTCGATGCGGCCGACCCACACCAGCGTGTCCGGGGCCGCACGCCTGGCGCCCTCCGTGCCCTCGCCCACCTCCGCGAAGCGGGACGCCTCCATGCCGGGATAGACGGTGCGCAGCTTGGCGCGATCGGCGCCGCAGCGCTCCTGCCAGCGGCGGGCGTGCGTGTTGCCGGGTGTGATGAGCGCGGCCGCGCGGTAGACCTCGGCGGTCAGCCTGCCGTGGAACGCGGCGAGCAGCGCCCGCACGGCGGGCGACTCCCCGTCGGAGGCGGAGGCCAGGTAGTGCGCCCGCAGCTGCACGCCGTACTCCGTGACCAGCAGGGGTACTCCGGAGAAGTGCCGGGCGAGGAGGCCCGGCAGCGCCGCCGCGCCGCCGGCCGCCGCGTGGCACAGGTCGACCGAGTCGAGCCCGTCGTCCTCGTACCAGTCCAGCGAGAGGGGGCGCAGCGCGCGCTCGACATGGGCGGCGACGGAGAGCAGATCGGGTACACGTGCCGTGCGCGCCGCGCGGAGTGCGCCGGGCGCGCGACAGGCGCGTTCCAGGGCGCGTACGGCACCCTCGGAGCGCAGCGCCCCGACCAGACCGCCCTCGTCCCGGGCGAGTTCGGCGAGTGCGTACAGCGCACTGCCGAAACGGTCCGCCTCAACGCCGTCGAAAGCCGCCGAGCCACCGAAAACCCCGGGGCCATCCAAATCCCCAGCCCCGCCGGAAGCCCCAGCGCCACCTGAAGCCCCACCACCGCCGGAAGCCCCACGACCACCCAAACCCTCAGCGCCACCGGAGCCCCCCAAGCCACTGGAAACCTCCGAACCACCAAGAGCCCCCGGCCCCTCGCACATCGCCGCGGCCAGCTCCCCGTACGCGTCCGCGAACCGTCGCCGCGCCCGCCGCCCGTACACCACCCCGTCGTCCTCGGCCGTCCACAGCGGTGCCGTGCGCACGCGGCTGACCTGGGAGGGCAGCTGGATCCAGCCCTCGTCCTCCTGCCGCTCGCTGCGGCTGAGCGCGTAGATGTCGAACTCATGCTGCCCGAGCCCGCGCACGAGCCGGTCGCACCAGAGCCTGGCGTCACCGCTCACATACGGATAGCCACCCTCCGTAAGCAGTCCGATGCGCACGAGTGCACCCCCGATCTCCCTCATGGGGAGCCACCGTTGACCCGGCGGCTCACAGCGGGACGAACGTATGCGGACATGACGGTGGCGCGACGGACGGTTGTCCATCGCGCCACCAAAAGGGGTGAACGGCCGTAACTTTCCCGTGCGGGTCGCGTTCCGTCGCGCTAAGGGATCAAGCAGTTACGTTTCGTTAGGTCACGGCCGGTCTCCCCCTCACACCGCGGCCAACTCCCTGCGGGCGGTGCGACGCTGTGCCGCGACCTCCGGATCGAGCGCCGGTACGGCGGCCAACAGCTGCTTCGTGTACGGGTCCCGCGGGGATTCGTACACCTCGTCGGCGGGCCCGTACTCGACGATCCGTCCGCGCCGCATCACGGCCACGCGGTCGCTGACCTGGCGTACGACCGCGAGATCGTGCGCCACGAAGACCAGCGCGAGCCCGAGCTCTCGCTGCAATTCGGCCAGCAGGGCCACCACCTGGGCCTGTGTGGTGACGTCGAGCGCGGAGACCGGCTCGTCGCAGACGATGGCACGCGGTTCGGCCGCGAGCGCCCGCGCGATACCCACGCGCTGGCGCTGTCCGCCGCTGAACTCGTGCGGGTAGCGGTCGTAGTGGGCCGCTTCGAGCCCCACACGCTCCAGCAATTCCCGCACGCGCACCCGTATCCGCCCCTCGTCCCGCTCCCCGCGCGCCCGCAGCGGGTCGGCGATCGACTCACCCACGCTGCGCCGGGGGTTGAGGGAGGAGACGGGGTCCTGGAAGACCATCTGCACGGAGGGGCTCACACCGGACTGCTCACGCCCCTCGTAGCGGACCGCGCCGGACGTGGGCTCCAGGAGCCCCACGAGCATCCGTCCCAGGGTGCTCTTCCCGCTGCCGCTCTCGCCCACGATGCCGAGGGTCTCGCCCCGGTGAATCGCCAGAGACACGTCGTCCACGGCCGCGAACCGCCGCTTCCCGCGGCCGAATTCGCGCCGCAGGCCCACCGCCTCGAGGACGACCTCCTCCGACACGACTGCGTCCGACACGGCCTCGTCCAACACGGCCTCGTCGGCCTCGTCCGACACCGCCTCGTTCAACACGGCCTCGTTCGACATGCCCCCGCCCGTCGTACGCGCCACGCTCCCGCCCGTCGTACGCGCCACGTCCACGCGCGGTACGGCGCCGAGCAGTTCTTGGGTGTATGTCTCACGCGGCGCGCCGAGGACCGCGCCGACCGCTCCGTGCTCCACCGCACTCCCGTGCCGCATGACGAGAACCTCGTCGACGCTCTCGGCGGCGACGCCCACGTCGTGCGTGACCAGGAGCAGCCCCATCCCGGTCTCCTCGCGCAGCGTGTGCAGGAGGTCGAGGATCTGGGCCTGGACGGTCACGTCGAGGGCGGTGGTCGGCTCGTCGGCGATCAGGAGGTCGGGTTCGCAGGCCAAGGCCATGGCGATCAGGGCGCGTTGGCGCATGCCGCCGCTGAACTCGTGCGGGCGCGAACGTGCACGGCGGGCCGCGTCCGGGATGCCGACGCGGTCGAGCACCTCGACGGCACGCGCGCGTGCCGCTCGCCGGGACGCCTTCATGTGGACCCGGTACACCTCGGCGATCTGGTCGCCGACCGCGTAGTACGGGTCGAGGGACGACAGCGGGTCCTGGAAGACCATGGCGGCCTTCCCGCCGCGCAGCCGCCGCAGTTCGTCGTCGGACGCCTCCTGTACGTCCACGCCGGCCACGCGCACCGTACCGCCGACGCGCGCCCCCGTGCCCCGGTGCAGCGCCAGCAGGGCGGACGCCACCGTGGACTTGCCGGAGCCGGACTCGCCGACCAGACCGAGCGCGGCGCCCTTCTCCAGCCGGAAGGAGAGCCCGTCGACGGCACGCAGGCTGCCGAACTCGACCGAGAGGTCGCTGACTTCCACAAGGGTGCCGTCACGATTGCCGTCATGGCTACCGTCATGACTGCCGCCACGATTGCTGTCACGACCGCCGTCACGACCACCGTTGGCTTCCACAGGAATCACGACAGCACCACCCGTCGGTCGGCCACCGCGAACAGCACGTCCGCGACGGCGTTGGCCAGGACCACGAAGAAGCCGGTGACCAGGACCATGCCGACGACCACCGGAAGGTCGACGACGTTCACCGCGTGCACGAGTTCGCGCCCGATCCCGGGCAGCCCGAACATCGTCTCGGTGAGCACGGCGCCGCCGATCGCCGACCCGAAGTCGTTGGCGGTCAGCGCGATGACCGGCGCGACCGCGCCCCGCAGGGCGTGCCGCCCGATGATCGAGCGCTCCCCCACGCCGTACGCGCGGAAGGTGCGCACATGGTCCTCGGCGAGCGTCTCCAGCATCGAGGCCCGGGTCAGCCGGGCGTACTTGGCGGACTCGATCAGCGCGAGGGCCAGCCAGGGCAGCAGCAGGTTCCACGCCCACTGCTCGGGGTCCTCGGTGAAGGGCACGTACTGCGGGAAGGGCAGCCACTGGAGCTGCCCGCACACGACGATCATCAGTACCAGGCCGATGACGAAGACGGGCGTGGCCGTGCCGGCGAGCGTGAGGCCGGTCAGCACCCGCTCGGTGATCCGGCCGCGCCGCCAGGCGGACAGCACGCCGGTGCCGACACCGATGATCAGCCACAGCACCATCGCGCCCAGCACCAGCGAGAAGGTGACCGGCAGCTTCGCCCAGATCAGCTGGGTGACCTGCTCGTCGCCCTGGTACGAGATCCCGAGGCAGGGCGCCCCGCAGTGCTGCACGGACGTACCCGTCGAGTAGTCCTGCCCCGCGAAGATGCCCTCGAGGAAGTGCCAGTAGCGCAGGTACAGCGGATCGCCGAGCTTCAGCTGCTCGGCGACCTGGTGCACTTGGGCGGGCGAGCAGCGCGGACCGCAGGTGATCTGGGCGACGTTGCCGGGGGCGACGTAGAAGACCAGATAGATGATCACGGAGATCGCGAGCAGGGTGACGACGGCGCCGACCAGGCGCCGTACGACGAAGCCGAGGAATCCACCGAAGCCGAGGAATCCAAGGGACCCCAGGGAACCGCTCAACCCCTTGAAACCGCCCGCCCCCTTGAAGCCGCGCAACCCCTTAAAGACGCCCAACCCCTTGAAGCCGCTCAGTTCCTTGAAGCCGCTCATGCCTTGGCCTCCCGCTTGCGTCCCGTGCCGACGCGCAGTCGCGAGGAGGCGCGCGGGTCGAGGGCCGTGCGCACGCCGTCCCCGAGGACAGTCAGCGCCAGCACGGTGATGAACAGCGAACCCGCCGGCAGCAGCAGATACTGCGGCGCCGCCTGGTACCAGACGTCGGCCGCGGTGAGCATCTGTCCCCACGACGGGGTCGGCGGCTTCACGCCGACGCCGAGGAAGCTGAGCGCCGCCTCGACGGTGATGTTGATGGGGACGAGGAGGGCGGCGTACGTGATGACGGGCGCGGCCAGCGCGGGCAGCAGTTCGCGGCGGGCGACCCGCCAGGAACCCCAGCCGCTGAGCCGGGCGGCGGCCACGTAGTCGAGCTCCTTGAGCGTCAGCGTATGCGCGCGCACGATCTTCGCGGTCGAGCCCCAGGCCACCAGGCCGATGATGAGCGCGACCAGGACGGGCCGCGGAAAGTCGCTGGGCACGATCGCGAGCAGCGCGAGGGACACGATCATCAACGGCATCGCGACGATGATGTCGGTGGCACGGCTCAACAGTTGATCAACCCATCGATTGCCGAGGCCGGCCGCGACACCCACGACGACCCCGATGAAGATCTGCACCAGCGTCGCCGCGAGCGCGACACCGAGGGAGACCCGGGCGCCGTACACGAGCCGGGCGAAGAGATCACGGCCGGTCTGCGGTTCGATGCCGAGCCAGTGGTCGCCGCTGATGCCGCCGAGGGACCCCGTGGGGACGCCACCGCGCGCGGAGTCCACCAGGCTCGGATGGTAGGTGGTCGGGTCCTGGCCCTCGATCGCCGTGAGCAGCGGTGCGGCGAGCGCGACCAGGACGAGCAGCGCGACGACGGCCGCCGCGACGAGGGCGGCGCGCTGCGTACGCAGTCGCCGCCAGAACTGACGAGCCCCCGAGGCCCCCGGGACGGACGTGTCCGTCCCGGGGGCCTGAGAGGCGACAAGTGCCTCGCTCACTGTGCTACTTCACCGCGACCTGTGACGGGTCCAGGACGCCGTCCCAGTCGCTGATGACGATGTTCTTGATGTCCTTGCCGTACAGCCGCTTGTAGACCGGGTGGAACAGCGGCACGGTCAGTGCCTGCTCGCCGATCTTCTTGTCCAGTGCACCCCAGCGCTTGGCGGCCTCGTCAAGATCGGTCAACTTGTTGATCGCGTCAATCTCGGCATTGACGGACTTGTCATTGAGGAAGCCGGTGTTGAAGTTCGCGCCGTCCGTGACGATCTGGCGGCCGTCGAAGATCGGAGCCAGGAAGGGACCGCCCGAGGGCCAGTCGGCTCCCCAGTGGGCGAGGAAGAAGCCGGGCTCGGTCTTGACGCTGTGGATCTTGTCCGAGTAGTCGTTCTCCTCCAGGCCCTGGAGCTTGACGGTGATTCCGGCCTTCTTCAGGGCGTCCTGGATGGCGGTCGCGATCTCCGGGCTGGTCTCGAAGTCCTTGGAGTTGGAGTGGGTGAGCGTGATGGTGAGCCCGTCCTTGTAACCGGCCTCCTTCAGCAGCTCCTTGGCCTTGGCCGGGTTGCCGGACTTGCCCGCCGGGAAGGCGTCGTACGGCGTGTAGCCGAAGGACTTCTGGTTCGGCAGGTAGGTGGTCGCGGCCTCGGCCAGCGACGAACCACCGGCCGCGTTGACCACCGACGTACGGTCGATGGCGTACGAGATCGCCTGCCGCACCTTCGGGTCGTTGAACGGCTTCGCCTTCGGGTTGAAGGCGATGTAGTTGGTGTAGCCGAAGTGCCCGGTGCCCACGCGCGCGGCGAGTTCCTTGTCGCCGGAGACCTTGGCGAGCTCGGCCGGGCCGAGGTTGGTGTCCGTGGTGATGGCGGTGGCGTCCGCACCCTGGGACGCGGACAGCCGCTGGTTGATCACGGACGAGTC
This sequence comes from Streptomyces sp. NPDC029292, assembly GCF_055569295.1. Lineage (NCBI taxonomy): Bacteria > Bacillati > Actinomycetota > Actinomycetes > Kitasatosporales > Streptomycetaceae > Streptomyces > Streptomyces sp. NPDC029292. The sequence continues at coordinate 538,523 of NZ_JBVHXR010000002.1, read as the reverse complement.
CAGACCCGACCGTACGTCGATCTTGTCCGGGTAGGACTTGCGCTCGGCATCGGTCGACGCGGACCAGTACTTGTTGCGCTCCAGGATCAGCCGCTCACCGTCGTTCTCGTTCGAGACGACCTTGTACGGGCCGGACGAGACCGGGTGCTCCTCGTACTTCGTGCCCTTGTCCTTGGCCTTCGGGACGGGCGCGAACTGCGTCTGCGTGGCCAGGTAGGGGAACTCGCCCTCGGGCTTGTTGAGGCGGAAGACGATGGTGGAGGCGTCCGGCGTCTCGATCGAGGCGAGGCCCTTCTTGTCCTTGTACGGGCCCTGGTAGTCGGCGCCGCCGATCAGCCAGTCCCTCAAGTAGGGGGCGCCGCCGGAGAGTTCGGCGGCGAAGGAGCGCTCGATGCCGTACTTGATGTCGGCGGACGTGATCGCGGTGCCGTCCTCGTACTTGAGGCCCTTCTTCAGGGTGTACGTCCACACGGTCGCGTTCTTGCTGGGGCGGCCGGTGTCGGTGGCGAGGTCCGGGACGACCTTGGCACCGGCGGCACCGTTCTCACGGTTGCGCGTGGTGAGCGTACGGAAGACGAGGGAGGGGATCTTTCCGCCGCCGGAGGTGTAGAGGCGCGCCGGGTCGAAGTCCTGCTGCGGGTTGGAGTTCAGGACCGTCAGCGTGCCCCCCTTCTGCGGCTTGGAGTCGCCACCGGCGCCGTTGGCATCGTTGTCCTTCGGCCCGCAGGCGGCGGCACCCGCTGCCACGACGAGGCTGACGGATGCCGCGGCCACGCGGCGCGCTATGACGGACGGTTGACGCATCGGAAGACGACCTCTCGAATGATGAGACGGATTGACGCAGAGTGAGACGGAAAAGAGCAGAGTTCGCCCCGGGCGTCATACGTCAGGTGTCTCAGATATCTCCGGTGTCTCCGGTGTCGAAGTCCGACGGAGAGGGATCCGCGCATCGACGATCCGCACATCGGCAAGGGATGCACGCGGACCATGCGGGAGAGAGCGACGCACTCGCCAGGGGCGGGCGTCAGCGACAGTGAATATCGGCCACGCAGAGCGCGGTCACGCCGATCAGCGCCAGCTCAATGGCGGCGCATGCGGAGGCGTGACGAGGCGACATGCGGAGAAATATGAACGAACTTTCGGCGCATGTCAACGTGACCTGTGAGGCCCCTGTCAACTCCCCGGATACGGCCAGGGGTTGGCCAGGCAGTGGATTCCGTCGTGATCGAGGAACTTCGTCTGCTGCTGCATGACGGGGGCGAGTTCGCCGTCCTTGTCGCAGGTGACGTGGCCGTATCCGAGCCGGTGACCGACCTCGTGATTGATGAGCATCTGCCGGTACGCGTGAATTTTGTCACCGTAGGTCTTGGAGCCCTGGGCCCACCGGTAGGCATTGATCATGACGCGCTCGGTGGACGCCGAGTCGCACGACACGTTGTCCTCGGTCGTGTCGAGCCCGGACTTGGCGCACCACTTGGCGGTGGTGCCGGGGCTCGCCAGCGTGATCACGAAGTCGGGCTTCCCGGAGGAGATCCGCTCGAAGGTACGGCCGCCGTTGTGGGCCCAACTCCGGTCGTCGTTCAGGGTCTTCTGCACGGCCTGCGCGAAGAGCTCCGCGTCGAGACCGAGTCCCTGCTCCACGTCGACGCGGTAGGTGTACTTGCGCCCCGTGCCGGGCGCCTTGTCGAACCCGAGGACCGCGTCGAACTTCCCGGACCCCTGGAGCGTGGCGCCGAGCGCGTACGTCTTGCCCATCTTCTGGCCGTACGTCAGTGTCGTCGCGCTCGGTGTCCCGGACGGGGTCGGCTGGTCGTCCCCGCGCGAGGCGGAGTCCTGGGTCTCCCGGTCGCCGCCGGCGGCGGACTGCGTACTCGCTGCGGAGTCCTCGCGCCCGATGGCGACCTGTCCGGCCACGACGACGGCCAGCACGGTGGTGACGGCGGCCGCCGCGATCCCGGTGAACGCCCGGCCCTTGCCGCCCTTGCCCTTCTCCGGCTCCCCGGCCTCCGGCAGCGGCCGCTCGTCCACCTCCGCGTCCCAGTCGGTGACGGAGTCGTACGGATCAGTGCCGTGTGTCGCGCCGTCGCGGGGCGCGAAGACGTCGTCGTCCTCGTCGAGGTCGAAGGCGTCGACGTACGCCTGCCGCGGACCCGGCGCGGACCCCTGACGCTGCCGGGGGATCCGGGGTCCGGGATAGCCGGGCGGCATGCCTTGCGGGGCACCTTGGGGCACACCCGGAGCGCCTTGCGGAGCGCCTTGTGGCATGCCACCTCTGAACTGCCCCCAGCCACCGCCCGGTTCACGCTGCTCGGGGTGACCACCGCGCACTTGGGGGACGCCGTGCGCGGGGGTCCCGTCGGGGAAGCGCGGCACACCGTGCGCCGGAGTCCCGTCGGCCATCCGCGGGATACCGTGCGCGGGCGTCCCGTCAGAGAAGCGCGGCACGCCATGCGCCGGAGTCCCATCAGGGAAGCGCGGCACCCCCCGAGGCGGAGTCCCGCCCGGAGGATGCGGTCCCAGGGCACCCGGAGGCGGAGCCGCCGCACGGCGAGCGGAACCGGGGCCGGAGCCCGGAGCAGGGGCCGGTCCCGGAACCGCACCCGGCACCGGAACCGCAGTTATCTCCGAGGTATCGCTCTTGTCGGCCTGGTCGGCCTTGTCGGCCCGCCCCCGACGACTGTGACGTCCCACGCCCCGCCTCAGCTCCCCACGCCGGCAGCAGTCTCGGAGGTCAACTCGCCCGTGTCCGCGAGGAGTTCACGAAATGCCGTGGCGACCGTCTCCGGGTATTCCATCATCGCGACATGCCCCGCCTCCGGCAGCGTCAGCAGCCGTGAGTCGCGGAAGGTGCGGGCAGCGCGCTGGGCCATGCGGTACGCGACGAGCTGGTCGCGGCCGCCGTAGACGAGGAGCGTCGGCGCGAGGACGCGCTCGGCCTGGCGCCACAGCCCGTGCTGGCCACCCAGCGTGTACGCGTTCACGACCCCGCGCGCCGACCGCACCATGGCGTCCCAGAAGTAGGGGAGGGCGAGCCGCCGCTCCATCTCCTCGACCGCCTCGCGGAACCCCTCGGGCGTCACCATGCCGGGATCCCCGTAACAGAGCGCCATGACCCCATGGACACGCTGCTCGGCGCTCCAGTCCTTGGTGAGCTTCGTGAACAGGCCCGCCACCCCGGGGACCGCGAGCAGCGCGGTCGGCCACGCGGTGCGCTGCGCCCGGATCTCCGGCAGCGCGGGCGAGACCAGCGTGAGGGTGCGGACGAGATCGGGCCGTACGGCCGCGACGCGCGTGGTGACGGCCCCGCCGAGCGAGTTGCCGAAGAGGTGCACGGGACCGCGCGCGGCCGCGTCGAGGTAACGGATGACCGCGCGCGCGTGCCCGGTGACCGAGTAATTCCCGTCGTCCGGGGGCGGCGAGTCGCCGAAGCCGGGCAGATCGAGGGCCTCGCTGTCCACGAGCCCGTCGAGCAGCGGCATCAGCGCCGACCAGTTCTGCGAGGAACCGCCCAGGCCATGCACGTACAACGCGGGCGGCAGCCCCTCACGCGTCGGCGGTCTCGACCGCACCGTCAGCGTGATCCCCGGCAGACCGACCGATCGCAGCCGTTCCCCCGCCGCGACCCTGACGGTACCGACCTTCGGCGTGACAGTGGTGGCCAGCACGGGCGGCAGCTCGGTCGAAGACATGCGGCAATGTTACGAGACGATCACGCAGTGGTTCATGTGTTCGCCGTCACAGATCGTGCGCGGATCGCATAGCGCCCCGATCGGGTGTCTCCTAGGCTTCAGACGAGGGCACTCGTACTCGTACAGGAGCGCGCTCGCACCGCTCGGGAAGAGGAACCATGACAATCGACCCGACAGACCCCGCGACCTTCGACGACCGGTTCCGGGAGATCCTCGACGCGGAAACCCCAGAAGCCGACGCCGCCGAGCAGCTCACCGATCTGAACCCACCCGACGACGAGAACCCAGAGCCCGTCGGCGACCCCGACAACGCCAATGAGGCGGATCTCGCCGAGCAGGCCAGAGTCGTAGAACTCAACGAAGACGATTACCGGTGAGGCGGCGGCGCGACGGCACTGATCAGAGGCCGGCGGGGTGCTGATCGGACGTCGGCAGGGTGCCGATCGGACGGCCGGCCGAGTTTCGGCCGGGGCGAAGCATCCGCCTCGCCCCCATTCGGCACCCTCTGCGCCGCTATCGCCCGCGTCCGGTCCGTGAAATTCTGCGCTCGCACCGCGCACACCGGGGTTACCGAAAAGTACGATGGCGGCGCGGCGCACACCGCATGTGGACAATTTTGGGAGGCGGCGTGACAGCCATCGAGCAGACAGAGGCAGCACGCCCGCGGGGCACTCGCCTGCCGCGCCGTGCCCGACGCAACCAGCTCCTCGGCGCCGCCCAGGAAGTGTTCGTTGCACAGGGGTACCACTCGGCCGCCATGGACGACATCGCCGAGCGCGCGGGCGTCAGCAAGCCGGTTCTCTACCAGCACTTTCCGGGCAAGCTCGACCTGTATCTCGCCCTGCTGGACCAGCACTGCGAGTCGCTGCTCCAGGCGGTACGAGCCGCACTCGCGTCCACCACGGACAACAAGCTGCGCGTCCGCGCCACGATGGACGCCTACTTCGCGTACGTCGAGGACGACGGCGGCGCCTTCCGGCTGGTCTTCGAGTCCGACCTGACGAACGAGCCCGCGGTCCGCGAGCGCGTAGACAAGGTCACGCACCAGTGCGCGGAGGCGATCTGCGACGTCATCGCGGAGGACACCGGTCTCTCGCGCGCCGAGTCGATGCTCCTCGCCTCGGGCCTGGGCGGCCTCGCCCAGGTGGTGGCCCGCTCCTGGCTGCACAGCGACCGCAGCATCCCGCGCGACCAGGCGGTCCAGCTGCTGACCTCGCTGGCCTGGCGCGGCATCGCCGGCTTCCCGCTGCACGGCACCGATCACCACTGACCGGTCGTTTGTTCCCACCCACTGTTCGCTCCTGGCGTTCTTGGGCGGAGCGTGTACGTCCCCTCACCGGGCTAATGTGTGCTGCGTACGGCGCGGACGAACGCGCACATCACTGACCGTCGGAGGGACAAAGCCGTGGAGGTCAAGATCGGCGTGCAGCACGCGCCCCGCGAGATCGTTCTGGAGAGCGGTCAGACCCCGGAAGAGGTCGAGCACGCGGTGTCCGAGGCGCTGGCCGGCAAGTCGCAGCTGCTGAGCCTCGTGGACGACCACGGCCGCAAGGTCCTGGTTCCGGCCGACCGCCTCGCGTACGTGGAGCTCGGTGAGCCCACGCAGCGCAAGGTGGGATTCAGCGCGCTGTAGTTCGAGCGAGCGGAAAGGGGCCCGGTGACACTGTCACCGGGCCCCTTCGCTTGCTCACCAGCGCGTTCGCCTGCCCGCCGGCCCGATCGCCGGCTCAGACCCCGGACGGGGCACAGACGGAGCGCAGACGGATGCCCGGACGGATGCGACGGAGCACAGACAGCCCACAGGGGAGGATTGCATTCCGCACGTCAGGGGTAAGACCGGCTACGACCGATTTGCACCGGCCGTGCGGGAGGGACCCCCACCATGTTCTTGGAAGCGCTCGGCTCCGCGATGCTCGGTCTCGCGCTGGCGTGGGGGGCGGCATACCGCCTGCCCCACCGGCTCCCGGACCGCCGCCTGGTCCTGTCGACCGGCGTGGCCGGAGCCCTGTTCGGTGCCTTCCTGACGCACACCGCGCTGGGCGCCGGTCACTTCCTGGTGATCCTCCTCGGCGCGGTGGCGGTCTCCGCGGCGCTGCTGTCCCTGCTGCTCCGCCCGGCGGAACGATTTCGGCGCCGCTCAGCAACGGCATAACCCGTTCCCCAGGCCTCGTTTCCGCAGGCCCCGCTTCCGCAGGCCCCGCCTTCGCAAGCCGCCCGGTTAGGCCGCGAGCCCCAGCGCGGCCATCCGCTTCGTGTGCGCCTCGGTGATCCGCGAGAACATCCGGCCGACCTCCGCGAGGTCGAAGCCGTCCGCGACGCCGCCCACGAGCATGGTCGACAGGGCGTCACGGTCGGCGACCACGCGCTGCGACTGGGACAGGGCCTCGCCCATCAGCCGTCGCGCCCACAGCGCGAGTCGGCCGCCCACGCGCGGGTCCGCGTCGATCGCGGCGCGCACCTTCTCGATGGCGAAGCCGGCGTGCCCGGTGTCGTCGAGGACGGCGAGGACGAGGCCGCGCGTGTCCCCGTCGAGCCGTGCCGCGACCTCACGGTAGAAGTCGCTGGCGATCGAGTCGCCGACGTACGCCTTGACGAGACCCTCCAGCCAGTCCGAGGGTGCCGTCTGCTTGTGGAAGCCGTCGAGCGCGGCGACGAAGGGCTCCATGGCCTGCGTCGGCTCCGCGCCGATCGCCGCGAGCCGGTCCCGAAGCTGCTCGAAGTGGTGGAACTCGGCCGACGCCATCTTCGCCAGCTCCGCCTTGTCGCTGAGCGTCGGCGCCAGCTTGGCGTCCTCCGCGAGCCGCTCGAACGCCGCGAGCTCGCCGTAGGCGAGCGCTCCGAGCAGGTCCACGACCGCGGCGCGGTACTGGGGGTCCGCGGAGGCCGTGTCCCAGTCCTGGGCGGCGACTCCGGTGGCCGCGGGAGCGGTGTCGTCAGTGGCCTCGGCGGGTGTGGCAGCGGCGTTGTCAGGCGTCGTCATGAAGCGCACAATAGCCCGCTCACCGCAACAGGGAAGTCCCTGGTCAATCAGTGTGACGACCACTACGTGACCAAATCGGCCATCGCATATGCGCGATTCCAGGGTATGGTGGTAATGCGCCCGGCGAGTATTCGACGGGCCGCACGAATGAGGATGCCCGGTCGGTGGCCCGATCGGCTCCGACCCGACAGCCCTCCTCGTCCGTACGGCACATTGCGTACGGACGATACGGAGGGACCCTCAGCGGTACGAGCGCTCGAGCGTCGGCAGTGGTCCCATGCCACCCGGCCCGCTGGTCAAGAGCGGCCGACGTCCCCCCGGCACGGTCCCGACACGACCCCCGCGCTCGCCTCGCACCGCGTACACAGAAGAGGCAGCACCCTGACTACGACTTTCCGCGATCTCGGCATCCTTCCCGAGACGGCCGAGGCCCTTGAGGCCGTCGGCATCATCAGTCCCTTCCCCATCCAGGAGATGACGCTCCCCGTTGCCCTGTCGGGCACCGACGTCATCGGCCAGGCCAAGACCGGCACCGGCAAGACGCTGGGCTTCGGCCTTCCGCTCCTCGAGCGCGTCACCGTCCCCGCGGACGTCGAGGCGGGCCGGGCCCAGCCCGAGCAGCTCACCGACGCCCCGCAGGCCCTCGTCGTCGTCCCGACGCGCGAGCTGTGCACCCAGGTGACCAACGACCTGCTGACCGCGGGCAAGGTCCGCAACGTACGCGTTCTCGCCATTTACGGCGGCCGGGCGTACGAGCCGCAGGTCGAGGCCCTCAAGAAGGGCGTCGACGTCATCGTCGGCACCCCGGGCCGGCTGCTGGACCTCGCGGGCCAGAAGAAGCTCAACCTCAAGCACATCAAGGCACTCGTCCTCGACGAGGCCGACGAGATGCTCGACCTGGGCTTCCTGCCCGACGTCGAGAAGATCATGAACATGCTGCCGGCCCGCCGTCAGACGATGCTGTTCTCGGCCACCATGCCGGGCGCCGTCATCGGCCTCGCGCGCCGCTACATGTCGCAGCCCACGCACATCCGCGCCGCCGCGCCGGACGACTCGGGCGCGACGGTCGCGAACACCAAGCAGTTCATCTACCGCGCGCACAACATGGACAAGCCCGAGCTGGTCGCCCGCATACTGCAGGCCGACGGCCGGGGTCTGGCCATGGTCTTCTGCCGCACCAAGCGCACGGCGGCCGACCTCGCCGACCAGCTCCAGCAGCGCGGTTTCGCCTCCGGCGCCGTCCACGGCGACCTCGGCCAGGGCGCCCGCGAGCAGGCGCTGCGCGCCTTCCGCAACGGCAAGGTCGACGTCCTCGTCTGCACCGACGTCGCGGCCCGCGGCATCGACGTCGAGGGTGTCACGCACGTCATCAACTACCAGTCCCCCGAGGACGAGAAGACGTACCTGCACCGCATCGGCCGCACCGGCCGCGCGGGCGCCAAGGGCATCGCGATCACCCTCGTCGACTGGGACGACATCCCGCGCTGGCAGCTGATCAACAAGGCGCTGGACCTCGGCTTCAACGACCCGCCGGAGACGTACTCCACCTCCCCGCACCTCTTCGAGGAGCTGAGCATCCCGGCCGGCACCAAGGGTGTCCTGCCGCGTTCCGAGCGCACCCGCGCCGGGCTCGCGGCCGAGGCGGTCGAGGACCTCGGCGAGACCGGTGGGCGTGGCGGTCCGCGCGGCCGTGGTGGCCGTTCGTCGGCGCCGTCGACCGCCGAGCGCGAGCGTGAGCGCCCGGCGCGTACGCCGCGTAGCCGCCGTCGTACGCGCAACGGTGCGCCGCTGGCGGAGACGTCCACGTCTCCCGAGACGACGACCGAGTCCGCCGCCACGGAGGCCAATGAGCCCCGCACCCCGCGCCGCCGTCGTCGTACGCGCGGCGGGGCGTCGGAGCAGGTCGCGGCCACGACAGCCGTCGAGCCGTCGGTCACCGAGGCTCCCGAGGCCGCCCAGGCCGCCGTGGTGACGGCGGAGGGCGTCGTCGACGAACCCGCCAAGCCGCGTCGCCGCCGCACCCGCAAGGCTGTCACCGAGGCCGCCGTGGCCGAGGCCACCGCTGTGGTCGTCGAGGACTCCGCCGAGGAGCCCGAGGTCAAGCCGCGCCGTCGCACCCGCAAGGCTGCCGAGGCCGTGGTCGACACGGCCGAGGGCGTCACGGAGGCTCCGGCGAAGGCACGCCGCACCCGCAAGACCGCCGCGGCCCCGGCCGACGCGGTCGAGGCCGCACCGGAAGCCGCCGAGGCCAAGCCGCGACGGACTCGAGCCAAGGCCGCGACCGCTGAGGCTGCGGAAGCCGCCGTGGACACCGCCGAGGCCGCGGAGACCAAGCCCGTGCGTCGCCGCACCCGCAAGGCCGCCGTCGCCACCGTCGAAGCCGAGATCCCGGCCCAGGCCGCCGAGGAGCCCGAGGTCAAGCCGCGCCGTCGCACCCGTAAGGCTGCCGAGGCCGTGGTCGACACGGCCGAGGGCGTCACGGAGGCTCCGGCGAAGGCACGCCGCACCCGCAAGACCGCCGCGGCCCCGGCCGACGCGGTCGAGGCCGCACCGGAAGCCGCCGAGGCCAAGCCGCGACGGACTCGGAC
>NZ_JBVHXR010000002.1:205548-529170 GCF_055569295.1 Streptomyces sp. NPDC029292 | reverse complement strand
TCGCCGCACCCGCAAGGCCGCCGTCGCCACCGTCGAAGCCGAGATCCCGGCCCAGGCCGCCGAGGAGCCCGAGGTCAAGCCGCGCCGTCGCACCCGCAAGGCTGCGGCTGCCGTGGAGTCCGCGGAGAGCTGATCCCCTGTCCGATGGCCCGGTCCCACCTGCTGGTGGGGCCGGGCCATCGGTTTTTCGCCCCCTCCGCCCCTGCCCGTCCCGTACCTGGGGGCTCCGCCCCCAGACCCCCGTATCGGCCTAACGGCCTCGTCCTCAAACGCCGGACGGGCTAGAAGATCTCCAGCACCGGAGAAATTCAGCCTCTCCGGCGTTTGAGGAGCGGTGTCTGGGGCGGAGCCCCAGGACGGGACGGGGGCAGGGGCGGCGGCGTCCACCCACCGGCAGAGCGAGCCTCAAGGGGGCCCTATAGCCTCGAGGGCATGAGCAGGCCCCCCTCCTTCGTCCCGCCCGCCGGTGTCCGTGCCCACCGGCTCCCCACCGCTCGCGGTGAGTTCGCCGTGCTCGACGCGGCAGCGCGCGGGCAGGAGAGAGGGACCGTGCTGCTGCTGCCGGGGTTCACCGGGAGCAAGGAGGACTTCATCGCGCTGCATGAGCCGTTGGCGATGGCGGGGTATCGGACGGTGGCCGTGGACGGGCGCGGGCAGTACCAGACCGAGGGCCCGGAGCACGACGAAACGGCGTACGGGCAGGGCGAGTTGGCGCGGGACGTGCTCGCGCAGGCCGACACCCTCGGCACCCCGGTACACCTCGTGGGGCACTCCCTCGGTGGACAGATCGCCCGCGCCGCGGTGCTGCTGGACCCGTCCTCGTTCATCTCGCTGACCCTCATGTCCTCGGGCCCGGCCCAGATCTCCGTGTCCCAGCAGCAGCGCGTCAAGCTGCTCCGGGACGCGCTCGCCGTGATGGGCATGGCCGAGGTGTGGGAGGCGATACAGGCGATGGAGGCGCCCGAGGACACCGACACGGGCGAGCTCGACTCGGGGCTCGACGACCGCGCCGACCTCCGGCGCCGCTGGCTCGGCAACAGCCCCGCCCAGCTCATCGCGACGGGCCGCCAGCTGTGCACCGAGCCCGACCGTGTCGCCGAGCTGGCCGCCCTCGCCCTGCCGAAGCACGTGCTCTCCGGCGACCGCGACGACACCTGGCCGGTTCCCCTCCTGGACGACATGGCCGCACGGCTCAAGGCCCACCGCACCGTCGTACGACGAGCCGAGCACTCCCCGAACACGGATCAGCCCCTGGAAACGGCCCGCGCCCTCGCCGACTTCTGGAACCGCGCCCAGTGAGTCAGTACTGCGCCTGCAGGTGCTCCCAGAAGCCGTCCCGCAGAGCGCGGCGCAGATCCGCCTGACCCCGCAGCGAGTACTGCAGCAGCCCCTCGGCCTCGACCAGCAGATCCTGGTCGACCGAGCCAGGCAGATAGGGATGTCCGGGCAGCAGCTCCACCAACGCCTCGCGCCCGCGCGCGGCCAGCCATTTCGCGGCGATCTGCGCGCCCACGAAGCGCACGTCCTCCCGCGCGGGACGGCTCGCCGCCGTCGCGTCGTACGTGGCGGCGGTACGCCGTGCGACGTACGGCTTGAAGAAGTCGAGGTCGAAGGTGCGCTGGCTGTCGACCTCCCAGAGGAGCGGCTCGGCCTGGTTGCGGCCCTCGGGGGCCTCGATTCCCCACAGGTGGACCCGCGCCCCGTACCCCTGCGCCGCCTCGACCGCCGACACCAGGTCCTCGTCGCCCCCGAGGAGCGCGGCGTCGCTGATGGCGCGGTGCCGGGCGAGAGACTCCAGGTCGGACCTGATGAGTGAATCGACGCCCTTCTGCTGGTTGTTGGCGTTGAGGTTGCCCAACCGCACCTTCACGTCCGGGAGTTCGGCGATCGTCTGTTGTTCCGCGGTGTGGATGCGGCGCCGCGCGCCGTCGTACCAGTAGACGCGCAACAGCCTGCTGTCCGCGAAGATCGTGCGGGCCTTGTCGATGAGTGCCTCGATCAGGCCTTCGGTGTCCAGGTCGAAGGAGCGGCGGTCCTCGGTCCCGGCGACGAGCCGTCCCGCGGCCGCGTACAGATATCCGGCGTCGACGAAGATCGCATGGGTCGAGGGCGTCTTCGCCACCTCGGCGAGCATGCGATGGAGCAGCTCGTTCGTGCGGTCGATGCGGGCGCCGAGCATCGCGAGGTCGTCGGGTCCCATGAGGTCGTCGTTCATTGCCTCCCATTGTCCCGGCCGTCACGCTGTGAATACAACCGGTCCCAATGAGCTCCCTGCCACCACCCCTACCCGCCAGTAATTAGGTTCTCGAAAAATTTCCTTAGCGTAGGGAATGTTTGTAACACGCACCCCGTTGAATACGAACGGAAGCGGGGACACTGTCGCCTCGCGCACCACACACCAGTAGTTCTCCTCAGGAGGATGACCAGACGAAGGGAGAAGCCCATGCGCTTCGAAATCATGCGACTCGACGATGTCAATGGCACGCCCGTGGACAGCACCGTTGTAGACGCCGCCTCCGTCAACCGGATCGTTCAGCAGGCCGCCGCCATCGGGCAGCGACTGTGGATCCGCCCGGCCGATTCGTCCGCCTCATAACACGCGGACGCTTTCTCACACTTCAGAGCCCCGTACGGTACCGACGCCGTACGGGGCTCTGCGCGTGCCCGGGGCCGCACCCGAAGGCGTCCCCGCAGGCGCTCAGCTGCTCTGGATCACCTGCGTGACCCCGTTGATGATCTGCTGCACCGCGATCGCGGAGAGCATCATGCCCGCGAGGCGGGTCACCAGCACGACACCGCCGTCCTTGATGACGCGGATGATCAGCAGCGAGTACCGCATGACCACCCACAGCACGACGTGGATCGCGAGGATCGCGGTCCACACGGACACCTGCGTGGCGACGCTGTCGGCCTTCTGCACCGCCAGGATCACCGAGACGATCGCGCCGGGGCCCGCGAGCAGCGGCATGCCCAGCGGTACGAGGGCGACGTTGACGTCCTTGGTCTGCTTCGGCTCGTCCGTCTTGCCGGTCAGCAGGTCGAGGGCGATCAGCAGAAGCAGCAGCCCGCCCGCGATCATCAGCGCGGGCACGGAGACATGCAGGTAGTTCAGGATCTGGTGCCCGAGCAGTCCGAAGACCGCGATCACTCCGCCCGCCACACAGACGGCCTGGAAGGCCATCCGCCTCTGCACCTTGGCGGGGCGTCCGGCGGTGAGCGCGAGGAAGATCGGGGTGATCCCGGGGGGATCCATGATCACGAAGAGAGTGAGGAAGAGGGAGCCGAAGACGGCGACGTCGAACACAGGTGAGACCTTGCAGGGGTGGTGAAAGCTGGACAGCGGTACCGCCGCTACCGCTGTGGGCAGGCGTTCCGCAGGGCGATGGGGTCCCCCGCTCGAGCGAGGCCGAGAGTGGGGGAAGGTGGGCACAGCGACCAGCGCCGGGTGCCTCGAAAACAGCGGGAGCCGAACAGGGGAACCGGGCTCACTCCCGTGTACTTACGGGCGCGAGCCGCCACCCGCGCCGGGCACCGGAAACGCCCCGGTCGCCCGCCGGGTGATCTCCCCGTAGATCTCGGGGTCAGTGGTGAACTCCCCCAGCACGCACGTCTTACGGCTGCCGTGGTAGTCGCTGGACCCCGTGGTGAGCAGCCCCAGCTCGGCGGCCAGGCCCCGCAGCCGCGCCCGGGTCGCCGGCTCGTGGTCCATGTGGTCGACCTCGATGCCGTCGAGGCCCGCGGAGGCGAGCTCCGCTATCGCCGACTCCGGCACGGTCCGGCCCCGCTTGGCGGCGGCCGGGTGCGCGAAGACGGCGACGCCGCCCGCACCCTTGATCAGCCGGATCGCATCGAACGGGTCGGTCTCGTGCTTGGGCACATAGGCGCGGCCGCCGTCGGCGAGCCACTCCTCGGTGAAGGCGTCGGAGACGCTGTCCACGACACCCAGCTCGACCAGAGCGGACGCGATGTGCGGCCGCCCCACGGATCCGTCGCCCGCGATGCGCGCCACCTGCTCCCAGCTGATCGGCACGCCGAGCTCCTGGAGCTTGGCGATCATGCCCTGAGCGCGCGGCACCCGGTCGTCCCGCACCAGCTCGCGCTCGGCGAACAGCTCAGGCTCCTCGGGGTCGAAGAGATAGGCCAGCATGTGCATGCTGATGCCGTCCAGGCGGCAGGAGAGTTCCGCCCCGGTGACGAGGGTGAGCCCCTCGGGCAGCGCGGCGATCGCCTCGGCATATCCGCGCGTCGTGTCGTGGTCGGTCAGCGCGACGACGTCCAGACCGGCGGCGGCAGCGTTGCGGACCAGCTGGGCCGGGGTGTCCGTACCGTCGGAAGCGGTGGAGTGGGTGTGCAGATCGATGCGCACGACGCGGACTCCAGACAAGGACGGGACGGAAGGGAACGCTCAAGGATAACGGGAATCCGACGCTCCCTTGTCACACCCTCAGCCATAGAGCGCCCCCTACAGGCCCCTACGGTTCAAGAATCCGCGGCGACAGCGCCCCGCACGGCAGCAGATCCACCTCCGCGCCCGCGTCCCGCAGATCGGTCAGCACCAGCTCGTCGTACATCAGCAGCCCCGACTGCTCGGGCCACACGACCGCCCACAGCCACAGCCCGAGCGCCTCGCCCGCGAAGACGGCGCGGTCGTCGGGGGTGCCGGAGACATGCCAGAGCGGGGTGGGGCGACCGGCCGCGAGGACCTTCGTCTGGGGCGGTTTTTCGACGCTCATGTACGGGCCGGGGTCGGGCCCGTCGAGGCCCGCGTACCGCGCACCCAGGCCTACACCGAGCTCCTCGGCGACGAGGATCAGCTCCCCTATGCCGCCGAGCGGTCCGGGGCCCGAGCAGGCGACGGCGGTCGCGCGCCCGCCGCTGCGGTCGTCACCGGCGAAGGTCGCACCGGTGAACAGCCAGCCGACGGGCAGCGGCCACGGCATCCACACCGGTACCCGGGCGTGATGCACGACCACACCGAGGGCCTCGACGCTGGGCGGGATCACGGGCTGCAGCGGATGCACGGTGCCGTGCACGTCGCACTGCCAGGAGTCGGCAAAGAGGCCGGGAGCCCTGACCCGGCCACCACACTTCGGGCAACTGGGTTCGCCCCTCATAGGGCCCAACGGTCCTCCCCGTCCTTCCCCGCGTCAAGGACGATCACCCGTTCGGCGTGTGCCTGTCACGTCCGAAAAGTAGATGGCACTTGCATTAATTAGGTCGGCTAACTTATTATGTGTATACGGCAACGATCTCGTCGAGGACTGCGAGGACCACGTATGCGCACCACCACAGGAGCCAGTACAGGAGGGCCGACCGAAGCCGACCCGTTCGACACAGGAGCCGGCGGCCTCCTGCGTCAGCCGAGGGCCGTCTGGGCGACCGCCGGGGCGTCCGTCGTCGCCTTCATGGGCATCGGGCTCGTCGACCCGATCCTGCCGTCCATCGCCAAGGGCCTGGAAGCCACACCGAGCCAGGTCTCGCTGCTCTTCACCTCATACTTCCTGATCACGGCCGTCGCGATGCTGCTGACCGGCTTCGTCTCCAGCCGCATCGGCGGCCGCAAGACGCTGCTGCTCGGTCTCGCGTTCGTCGTGGTCTTCGCGGCGCTCGCGGGCACGTCCGGGTCGGTCGGCGAACTCGTCGGGTTCCGGGCCGGCTGGGGCCTGGGCAACGCGCTCTTCGTCTCGACGGCCCTCGCCGTCATCGTCGGCGCGGCGAATCCAATGGGGGCATCGCGAAGCGATTCCGGCCGGGGCGGTGGCGGGCGACGGGCGGGAGGAAGCGCCGCGGCGATCCTGCTGTACGAGTCGGCGCTCGGCCTCGGCATGGCGTGCGGGCCGCTGCTCGGCGCACTGCTCGGCAACGCCAACTGGCGCTACCCGTTCTTCGGCACCGCGTTCCTGATGGCGGTCGGCTTCCTGTGCATCACGGCGTTCCTGAAGGAGCAGCCGAAGCCCGCCAGGAAGACCTCACTGCTCGACCCGATCAAGGCGCTCGGCCACGGCGGACTCGCCTCGGCCGCGGTCTCGTCGTTCTTCTACAACTACACGTTCTTCACCGTGCTGGCCTTCACGCCGTTCGTGCTGAACATGACCCCGTACAAGTCGGGTGCGGTCTTCTTCTGCTGGGGCGTGCTGCTCGCCGTCTTCTCGGTCTTCGTCGCCCCGCGCATGCAGGCCCGGTTCGGCTCCCTGAAGGTGCTCGGCGGCTCGCTGGTGCTGCTGGCCGCCGACGTGCTCGTGCTCGGCTACGGCAGCCACACCACCGCCGTCGTCTGCACGATCCTGTCCGGTGCCTTCATCGGAGTGAACAACACCGTCTACACGGAGCTGGCGCTGGGCGTCTCGGACGCGCCGCGTCCGGTGGCGAGCGCCGGGTACAACTTCGTGCGGTGGTTCGCGGCCGCCGCGGCGCCGTACTTCGCGCCGAAGATCGAGGAGTGGAGCAACATCCACATCCCGTTCGTGGTCGCCGCGGTCACGGCGGTTCTCGGCGCGGTGGTGGTCTTCGTACGACGGAACGCCCTGACTCACGAGGCCGAGGAACTGGAGCCGAAGCACTCCACAGAGGACAGTGTCACTGTCTTCGCCAACTGACCGATTCCGGCCGGGAACTGAACCGGCATCAAGTCGGCGGAAGGGACTACTCAGTCCAGCGGGACGGACTTGCGCAGTGGATCGCGCAGGTCCGTTCCGCCGTTCAGCCAGCGCTCCTGGAGGGCGCCCGCGCCGTGCACGCGCTTCCACGCGGCCTCGTTGGGCGTCATCGGGAGCAGCGGCAGGAAACGTACGGGATCGGCGGGCTCGTCCAGCTCCAGGTCCTCGACCAGGCCGCCGGACTCCGCGACCAGGACCGAGGTGAACGGCGCGCCGGGCCACAGGGGTTCACCGACGTCGAGCGAGGCGCCGGGGGCCACGATCAGCCCCTCGACCTGCGGGGACGCGGCGAGCACGGCGAGCGGGCGGAGCACCTTGTCGGTGTCGGCGCCGCTCGGGCGTACGGACAGGATCAGCTCGGCGCGCGGACCCTTCACCGGGTCGGCGAGGACCACCGTCGGGTCCGCCATCGGCTGGGCGGACATGCCGAGCGTCGCGTAGCGGACGATGTCGCCCTCTGTGAAGCGCAGCACTTCGACGCGGTCGGTGCCGAGGAAGGTGACCGCGGCCCGCGCGTCGGGTTCGCCCAGCGCAGAGCGCAAACGGGCCTCGACCAGAGGAAGAACATCAGCCATGCGCTGAGCATAGGCCGCGTCAATTCTGCCCGCGCGCCCCGGACCTCGCGGTCAACAACGGGCAAAGCGGCGCGTTGACGCTTCAGTGCGCTGATAGTCTTGGCCGCTGGTCGGGGCAGCACGCAGAAGCGTCGCTCTCGAGCTCCGACGCACTGACGCTGACTCCCCACGGGGAGCAGACTCCCCCACGGGGGATGGATCGTCCCTTACGGGGGACCGGCCGGAGGAGGTGGGGCTGCAATGGACCGAAGTCGACCGTGCAGTACTACCCGCTCTTCCGGCCGCTGATGTAGCTCTGGCTCTGCCCGCTGCCGCCTCTCGCACTTGCGTTTGTCTGTCTGGTGCACCGACGGAAGAGCACTTCGTTTCCACCTGATCCATCTGACAGATCCGTCTGATCTGAATCAGTAGCGAAGCTGCCACCGCGACGGTGCGGTGCTCCCCGCTTTGTGGACGTGCCAAACATCCGCAGTCAGGACGTCCCCATTCCGGGTAGTTTCAACCGTCGCCCGGCGGCCTCTGTTGCGAAGGAGCCTGCCATGTCGATGATCCGTGACCTGCGCGCCGCGGTCCGCCCCCGTCCCTCGCTGCGCAAGGACAGTGGCTCGTACGACACCACCCGTGACCCGGGGACCCCTTCCGCGGTAGTCGACTGCGCCGTCTACCGCGACGGTGCCCGCGTCGAGAGCAGCGAGCAGCTGACGCCGCACGAGGCGATGCGTCAGGTGCGCCGCGACGGCGGGTTCGTGTGGATCGGCCTGCACGAGCCCACCGAGGCCGAATTCGCCGGTATCGCCGGTGAGTTCGGGCTGCACCCGCTGGCCGTCGAGGACGCCGTACAGGCCCACCAGCGGCCCAAGCTGGAGCGGTACGACGACTCCCTCTTCACCGTCTTCAAGACCATCCACTACGTGGAGCACGACCAACTGACCGCCACCAGCGAGGTGGTGGAGACCGGCGAGGTCATGTGCTTCACCGGGCGGGACTTCTTCATCACCGTCCGGCACGGCGGGCAGGGCTCGCTGCGGGCGCTGCGGCACCGGCTGCAGGACGACCCGGAGCTGCTCACCAAGGGCCCCTCGGCCGTGCTGCACGCGATCGCCGACCATGTGGTGGACGGCTACATCGCGGTCGCGGACGCCGTGCAGGACGACATCGACGAGGTCGAGACCGAGGTGTTCTCGCCCGGCCGCAAGGGCACGCCGCGCGGTACGGACGCCGGTCAGATCTACCAACTCAAGCGTGAGGTGCTGGAGTTCAAGCGGGCGGTGTCGCCGCTGCTGCGCCCCATGCAGCTGCTGAGCGAGCGCCCGATGCGGCTGATCGACCCCGACATCCAGAAGTACTTCCGGGACGTCGCCGACCACCTCGCCCGGGTGCAGGAGCAGGTCCTCGGCTTCGACGAGCTGCTCAACTCGATCCTCCAGGCCAACCTCGCGCAGGCCTCCGTGGCGCAGAACGAGGACATGCGCAAGATCACCTCGTGGGCCGCGATCATCGCCGTACCGACGATGGTGTGCGGTGTCTACGGCATGAACTTCGAGTACATGCCGGAGCTGCACTGGCGGTACGGGTACCCGGTGATGATGGGCATCACGGTCGGCCTCTGCCTCTCGATCCACCGCATTCTCAAGCGCAACGGCTGGCTGTAGAGGCAGGCTGGATAGTCTTGGCCCCATGACGGAAGAGCTGCTCGACCAGGCCCTCGTCGAGGAGGCCACCAAGAAGTCCGGGCTGATCTGGGTGCGGGGCAACGACGCGCCGGCGCTGCACGTCCAGGGCCACGATGTGCCCTCCCGCGCGCTGTGGCACGTGTGGCACGACGGCGCGGCCTGTCTGGTCGGCGACGGGCCCGGTGAGCAGCCGCTGCCGGGCCTGGTCGACGGGGGCGACGCGATCGTCACCGTACGCAGCAAGGACAAGGGCGGGCGGCTCGTGGCCTGGTCCGCGAAGGTCGTGGAGCTGACGCCGGACTCCCCCGAGTGGGACGCGGCGGTCGCCGAGCTCAAGGGCAAGCGGCTGAACGCGCCCGACGGCGAGGAGATGCCCCGCCGCTGGGCCCGCGAGTGCCGGGTGCTCCGCCTGGAGCCCCAGAGCAGCACGCGGGAATTCCCCGAGGGTTCCCTCTCGGCTCCGCCGCTCCCGACGCCGGCGACGACCCGTCAGCCGATCCCGGCCGCCCTGCCCCGCCTCCTCAGGAAGCGCAAGCGCCGCTAGAGGCTTACGAGCCGTCAGGGCTCACGACGTGGGCAGCTGCTGCCCGTAGTCCACCGTCTCCTTCTTGGCGGGCTCCTCCAGGGCGAAGTCCTTGCCCCAGTCGGTGAGGCGGAGGGTGCCCGCGTTGCCCGCACGGACCAGCAGGAGGGGGTAGGGGGTTCCCTTCAGGGAGACGTCGAGGGAGCCGCCCGCGCCCTTGCCCGCGGTGATGCGGATGGTGCGCACGCCGGACTGCTTGTGATGGCCGTCCGTGGCGAGAGTGCCGTGCAGCGTGAGGAGGCCGTCGAGGAGGACGTCCTTGTCGGTGAAGCCGCTGAAGCGCTTGTAGGCGGGGTCACCGGTCGGGACCTTCACATACATGCCGTCGAGCTTCGCCGCGGCGGACGTGTCCGCCGCGGACGTGCCGCTCTTGCCGTTCTGCTGGCTCCAGAACTCGGTGTCCGCCTTCAGGAAGAGATGCTTGCCGACCCGCAGCAGCCGGAAGGTCGCCCCCTTCGAGGTGACCGACCCGGTGCCGCCGTCGGACTTGAGGCGCATGTCGAGCGTGTACGTGATCCCGTTGGTCACGACGGTTCCGGAGAGCCGTACGGCATCCGAGGAGTCGGCCGCCTTGCGCGTCTTCGCCTGGATCGTGGCGGCGGGCAGCTTGCCCACCCCGTTCGTGCCCGCGTCCGGGTCCTCGCTACTGCACCCCGTCAGCCCCGTCCCCGTCACGACCAGTGCGCTCATCGCGCTCACCAGCGCGGCCCGGCGGGTACGACCCTGGGGAATTGCAGTCACAGGTGGGGCGCCTCTCGTGCGGGAGTCCTCGGACACAGGCTCTCAACGGCGTACGGCAGCGTACCGGTGCCGCCCCCGCCGGGCGGAGGCAGTCCGTCCGGACCGCTCACCAGGGCGTATCCGACCGGGACGGGCTAGCCTGAAGCCCACCCGAGCGGACAGAGCAGGACATAACACGCGTACGCAGCGTGTGCACGGAGAGTCGGACAGGAGCGCCCACAAGAGCGCGTACGAGGAGAAGGAGGCGCGGGCATGGCCGCAGGCGCCCCCCGGATCTTCGTCTCGCACCTCGCCGGTGTCGCCGTCTTCGACCCGAACGGCGACCAGGTTGGCCGGGTGCGAGACCTGGTCGCCATGCTGCGCGTCGGACGGCGGCCGCCCCGGCTGCTCGGCCTCGTCGTCGAACTGTCCACGCGGCGGCGCATCTTCCTGCCCATGACCCGGGTGATCGGCATCGAGTCCGGCCAGGTCATCACCACCGGCGTCCTCAACGTGCGGCGCTTCGAACAGCGGCCCACCGAACGGCTCGTCTTCGGCGAGCTGCTCGACCGGGTGGTACGCCTCGTCGAGACCGACGAGGAAGTGACCGTGCTCGACGTGTCGATCGACAAGCTGCCCGCCCGCAGGGACTGGGAGATCGACCGGGTCTTCGTCCGCAAGGGGCGCAGCGGGGCCTTCCGGCGCACCAAGGGCGAGACGCTGACCGTCGAGTGGTCCGCCGTCACCGGGTTCTCGCTGGAGGAGCACGGACAGGGCGCCGAGAGCCTGCTCGCCACCTTCGAGCAGCTGCGCCCGGCCGACCTCGCCAATGTCCTGCACCACCTGTCCCCGAAGCGGCGCGGGGAGGTGGCCGCCGCGCTGGACGACGACCGCCTCGCCGACGTCCTCGAAGAGCTCCCCGAGGACGATCAGATCGAGATCCTCAGCAAGCTCAAGGAGGAGCGCGCGGCCGACGTCCTGGAGGCGATGGACCCGGACGACGCGGCCGACCTGCTCGCCGAACTGCCCACCGAGGACGTGGAGCGGCTGCTGAAACTGATGGAGCCGGACGAGGCGGCCGACGTGCGGCGGCTGATGGCGTACGAGGAGAAGACAGCCGGCGGGCTGATGACGACCGAGCCGATCGTGCTGCGGCCCGACGCGACGGTCGCCGACGCGCTCGCCCGGGTCCGCAACCCCGACCTCTCCCCCGCGCTCGCCGCCCAGGTGTACGTGTGCCGCCCGCCGGACGAGACGCCGACCGGCAAGTACCTCGGCACGGTCCACTTCCAGCGGCTCCTGCGCGACCCGCCGTTCACGCTGGTCGGCGCCCTCCTCGACAACGATCTGCAGCCGCTCGCGCCGGACGCCGCGCTGCCCGTCGTCGCCGGCTTCTTCGCAACGTACGACATGGTCGCGGCGCCCGTCGTCGACGAGAGCGGCTCGCTGCTCGGCGCGGTGACCGTGGACGACGTACTGGACCACATGCTGCCCGAGGACTGGCGCGAGACCGAGTTCCACCTCGCGGAGGAGGAACCCCATGGCGCCTGAGCGCGAGACCCGCGAACGGGTCGCCACCGGGGCCACCGCGGCCACCCGGCCGCGCACCCGGCTCGACCAGCCGAAGCCGCGCCGGCTCCGGCTGCTGCCAGAGTGGGACCCGGAAGCCTTCGGACGGCTGTCGGAGCGCATCGCCCGCTTCCTCGGCACCGGACGGTTCATCGTCTGGATGACGGTCGTCATCATCCTGTGGGTGCTGTGGAACGTCTTCGCTCCGCCCGACCTGCGCTGGGACAACTACCCCTTCATCTTCCTGACGCTGATGCTGTCGCTGCAGGCCTCGTACGCCGCCCCGCTGATCCTGCTCGCGCAGAACCGCCAGGACGACCGCGACCGGGTCAACCTCGAACAGGACCGCAAGCAGAACGAGCGGTCCATCGCGGACACCGAGTACCTCACCCGCGAGATCGCCGCACTGCGTGTGGGCCTCGGCGAGGTCGCCACCCGCGACTGGATCCGCTCCGAGCTTCAGGACCTCGTCAGGGAGCTGGAGGAACACCGATCCGACAGCCGCGTCCTATTCCCGGCAGAACGTCCGCACAGACGTGACGTAGACGACCGCTGACGGGGCTTTCCGGGGCCCCTGTGCGGCGCCGTACCATCGTCCTTATGGCTACGGAAGACGCGGTGCGCGAAGCACTGGCGACGGTGAACGACCCCGAGATCCAGCGACCCATCACCGAACTGGGGATGGTCAAATCGGTGGATATCAGTGCGGATGGTGCGGTCGCGGTCACCGTGTACCTGACCGTGTCCGGCTGCCCGATGCGCGAGACCATCACGAAGAACGTGACGGAGGCGGTCTCGGCGGTCGAGGGCGTCACGCGCGTCGACGTGACCCTGGACGTGATGAGCGACGAGCAGCGCCGCGAGCTGGCGTCCGCGCTGCGCGGCGGCCAGGCCGAGCGCGAGGTCCCCTTCGCCAAGCCGGGCTCCTTGACCCGTGTGTACGCGGTCGCCTCCGGCAAGGGCGGCGTCGGCAAGTCCTCGGTGACGGTGAACCTGGCGGCGGCGATGGCGGCCGACGGCCTCAAGGTCGGTGTCGTCGACGCCGACATCTACGGCCACTCCGTGCCCCGCATGCTGGGCGCCGACGGCCGCCCGACCCAGGTCGAGAACATGATCATGCCGCCGTCCGCGAACGGCGTGAAGGTCATCTCCATCGGCATGTTCACCCCGGGCAACGCGCCCGTGGTCTGGCGCGGCCCGATGCTCCACCGCGCCCTCCAGCAGTTCCTGGCGGACGTCTTCTGGGGCGACCTGGACGTGCTGCTGCTCGACCTTCCCCCGGGCACCGGCGACATCGCGATCTCGGTCGCGCAGCTCGTCCCGAACGCCGAGATCCTCGTCGTCACGACCCCGCAGCAGGCCGCCGCCGAGGTCGCCGAGCGCGCGGGCTCCATCGCCGTCCAGACGCACCAGAAGATCGTCGGCGTCGTCGAGAACATGTCGGGCCTGCCCTGCCCGCACTGCGGCGAGATGGTCGACGTCTTCGGCACGGGCGGCGGCCAGTCGGTCGCCGACGGCCTCACCCGCACCACCGGCGCCACCGTCCCGGTCCTCGGCTCCATCCCGATCGACGTCCGCCTCCGCGAGGGCGGCGACGAGGGCAAGCCGGTCGTCCTGACGGACCCGGACTCCCCGGCGGGCTCGGCCCTGCGCGCGATCGCGGGCAAGCTGGGCGGCCGCGCGCGGGGCCTGTCGGGCATGTCCCTGGGGATCACGCCCCGGAACAAGTTCTAGGAGTACCCGTGCCCCGAAGGGGCGCGGGGCTGTGACATATGCGGCTCCGCCGCGTGGGCGCGACCAGCCACGACGGACCCGCGGCTGCAAACGGTCCGCAGCACCCGATCTCGTACGGGGAAGGGGGCGCCGTCAGTCACGACGGCGCCCCCTTGCCCGTACGCCCGCCGGCTAGGCGTACGCCGAGATGTCCTTGATCATGGCGAAGCCCAACCCGTACGCACTCATCCCCCGCCCGTACGCGCCCACATAGACGCCCTCCTGGGTGGAACCCGCGAGGACCCAGCCGAACTCGGACTCGCGGTAGTGGAAGGACGTGGGAACGCCGTCCACGGGGAGGGACAGCGAGGACCAGTCGGGGCCGGACAGATCGTCGACCAGGACCCACGCGGCCTCGGTCTGCTGGTCCAGCCAGTCGTCCCGCAGGGTGTGGTCCATCTGCCCCGGCCAGGTGAAGGACAGCAGCCCCACACTGGCCAGCCAGGCCGCGGAGGAGACCGAGGTGGCCTCCAGCAGGCCCGAACCGTCCGCGCTGCGGCGTACGGGGTTGGCCGCGACCGTGACCACGACCGCGAAGCGCTCCTTGTCCCCGGTCGACTCGCCGCGCACCGTGGGCTCGTCGCCGTGCCCGATCGAACCGTGCTCGACGGCACCGTCCGCCGAGGTACCGACCTGCATCAGCCAGCGCGGTCCCGTGAAGGCCTCGTCGAGGCCGTACCAAGGGAAGGGCGCCAGCAGGTAGCCGTCGACCGTGCGCCGGGCGGAGGGGACCTGTTGTCCGCCCTCCGCGGCCGGCGCCTGCGCGCCTACCCGACTTGTCGTCTCCATCTGCCGGACGCCTCCTCGCTCTCGTCGGACCGGGCGGCCCGCCCCCCTCGGGCGTCCTTATCGGTCCGCACAACAACTGGGCAGCATAGCCACACCGCTCCGAGCAGCAGGGAAACCGCCCGCCGCGTGGGTCGCGCACGCGGCGGATTCAGGCCGCGAGGGGTACCTCTGATATGCGGGTACGCCAACGGCCGTGGGGATCAGGTGACGTCCGCCACGGCCATGCGGGGGGCGTACGGCCCGGACCGCGTACGCCCCGATCGCGTATGACCGGGATCGCGTACGGCTCAGGTGGCGTCCGCGTCGTAGGGCGGGCGCTCGTCCGGGTCGGGCTTCTCGGCCTTCTTCGTCATGTCGACGGAGCCGCCGGTGCTGCTGCCCGACGAGCTCGACGGCTCGGAGTCGCGGCCGTGGACCGCGTCCGTGACCTCGGCCATCTCCTTCTTCAGGTCGAAGCCGTTGCGGATCTCCTTGAGCCCCAGTTCGTCATTGTCCAGCTGCTTGCGGATGAACCTCTTGGGATTGAGGTCCTCGAACTCGAAGTCCTTGAACTCCGGGCCGAGTTCCTCGCGGATGTCCGCCTTGGCGCTCTCCGAGAACTCGCGGATCTTGCGGATCGTGCGCGTGACGTCCTGGATCATCTTCGGGAGCTTCTCCGGACCGAAGACGAGCACGGCAAGGACAACGAGCGTCACCAGCTCGAGCGGTCCTATGTCATTGAACACCTGAAGCTCCTTGCGATGTCCTCGGTCCTCGGCCCTCGGCAGGTCTTCCGTGGTCCGGGCCGGGTCCACGGTACCCGTCGACCCTGTCCGTCCGGAACTGTCCCGGGGCTTCCGGGTTCATGTACACGGCGGGTTTTCCTGGAAGTTTGCCGTTCGGAGCTGGGTTTTCGGGGCTCGGCTGTGAAGTTCATGTCAGTTGCTGTCGGCGGTGTTCAGTCCCCGTCGGCCGAGCCGAGGACCAGAGTGACCTGCTGCTCCTTGCCACCCCGCTGGAGGGTCAGCCGGAGCCGGTCGCCGGGGCGGTGGGCGCGGGTCTTCACGATGAGCTCCTCGCCGGAGTGGACGCGCCGGCCGTCGACCTCGGTGATGATGTCACCCGCCTTGATGCCCGCGTCGGCGCCGGGGCCGCCCGCGACGACCGCCGGACCGCCGTTGTTGCCCTTCGTTCCGACGCGGGCGCCGTCGCCCGTGTAGTTCATGTCGAGCGTGACACCGATGACGGGGTGGGTGGCCTTGCCGGTGTTGATCAGCTCCTCGGCGACGCGCTTGCCCTGGTTGATGGGGATGGCGAAGCCGAGCCCGATGGAACCGGCCTGGCCGCTCTC
Organism: Streptomyces sp. NPDC029292; assembly: GCF_055569295.1. Classification (NCBI taxonomy): domain Bacteria; kingdom Bacillati; phylum Actinomycetota; class Actinomycetes; order Kitasatosporales; family Streptomycetaceae; genus Streptomyces; species Streptomyces sp. NPDC029292. The sequence continues at coordinate 513,502 of NZ_JBVHXR010000002.1, read as the reverse complement.
CAGGCCGGAGCCGCTGTCGGCGGAACGGATGGCGCTGTTGATGCCGATGACGCGGGCCTTGGAGTCGAGCAGGGGCCCGCCGGAGTTGCCGGGGTTGATCGGCGCGTCGGTCTGCAACGCGTCGACGTACGAGACATCAGTCCCGTCGCCCTTCTCGCCGCCCGCCGTGATGGGCCGCTCCTTGGCGCTGATGATGCCGGAGGTGACGGTGTTGGCGAGGTCGAAGGGCGCGCCGATGGCGACGACGGGGTCGCCGACCTGGACGTTGTCGGAGTTGCCCAGCGGCATGGGCTCGAGCCCGCTGACGCCTGACACCTTCACGACCGCGAGGTCGTACCCGCTGTCGTGCCCGACGACCTCCGCCTTGGCGGTCTCGCCGCCGCTGAACGTCACGGATATCTCGCCGTCGCTGCCCGCCGGTTCGATCACGTGGTTGTTGGTGAGGATGTGGCCCCGGCTGTCGAGCACGAACCCGGTGCCGGTGCCCTCCTCCTGGGACCCGCGCACATGCAGGGTGACGACGCTGGGCAGGGCGTGCGCGGCGATCCCGGCCACACTGTCCGGAGCCCGCCCCGGCGCCTCCTTCCCGGCCTGCGGCAGCTCTACGTCCCCGATCCCCCCGTTCCGCTCCAGATAGGCCCCTACGGCCCCGCCCACGCCCCCGGACACCAGCGCGATCACCACGGCCCCGAGCACCAGCCCCTTCTTCACCCGCTTACGCCGCTGAGCCACGCTCACCACGGCTGCGCCGTTCTGCTGGAGGGAGCCGGGGGCCGCCGCCCAAGGGTCGTAGTTCTGCCAGGGGGCGGGGCTGGGGCGCATGGGGGCGTCGTGCGGGGTGCCCGGGTACGGGGCCGGGGGTATGTGGGCGCCGTGTCCGGCGGGGGTCGGTGGCGCGGACATGCCCTGGGCAGGGCTCGGTGGCGCGGACGTACCGTGCGCAGCCGGCGGCGGCACGGACGGACCCTGGGCGGGCGTCGGTGGCAGGGTGGTGCCCAGGGTGGGTGTTCCCGCCGGGACGTGCGTCCCGTGCGCGGGTGTGGCCGCCGGGTGCTGGACCGGCGGGGCAGGCGCCCAGGGGCCTGGCTGGCCGTAGGGCGGGGTGCCGTAGGGGTCGGGGTCGTGCAGCGGCTTGGGGCGGTCGCCGGGGTCGGTCGCGGCGCCGCGGCCCAGGGGGGCACCCGCGTCGACGGCCACCTGGGGACTCACGTCGCCGGCCCCAAGGCGGTCGGCCGGAACACGATCGGCCGGAACCCGGCCTGTCGGCGCCGTCTCCGAGGAGGCGGCGTCCGTCGCCGCCGCCGCGTCGGCTACGCCCTCGCCCATGGATACCGCCTCCGCCCGGAGGGCATACGCGGGAACCGCGTCGGACGGGCCACCGTCCGACCCGCCACCCGGCGCGCTCAGCTGGTGAGCCGGAGCGGGGCGCTCCAGCTCGAAGTCACCGCCGGTGTCGGCGCCGGCCGCACGCGGGGCGGCGCCGACCGCGGGACGCTCGAGCTCGAAGTCACCGCCGGTGCCGCCGTCGCGGACCTCGCTCCCGAAGGCCTCCGTGTCGGCCGCGGCGGTCGGTGCGAGGACGTCGGCGGCTGCCCCGGGCGTACGGGCGTCAGCCGCGCCCACGCCCTCGGGCGAACCTGCTCCCGTGGCCCCCGGAGGGTGCCCCGCGGTGGAATCGGGCCCCGTGCCGTGCGGCCGGGGCCGGCTCCACCACTTCGCCTTCGTGGGCTTCCCCTCGTTCATGCTCTCCCCACACCTGGCCCGCGGCACAACTCGCCGGCGGTCGCCGCAGATTGTCGACTCCGCGTCCGGGATCCCTCCTGCGGACGCGGCCCACCCCTGGATTCAACCAGGTTCACGGGCCGCCGCGCAGAGGGCGGGTCAGCGGACGATACGGGAGGTGGGGGACGGGGAGGAAGAGAAGGACGGGGTGGACGCGGGCGCGGCGAGCAGGCCCGGAGTCGTGACGTCGGGCGCCGTGGACCACGAGGTCAGCGCGAGCGGCTGGGCGTCGGTGAGCGGACGTATGAGCGGGGACATGGCGGCGGCGCCGGCGACCACCGGTGTCGTCAGCGTGTGCACGGCGTCCTGGCCGAGGTCTGCCGGAGCGGGGACTCCGGGCAGCAGCGGCGCGGACACCTCGGTCGGCGCCACGGGGCCGTCGCCGAGCGCCTGCTGGTCCTGCGCGAGCAGCGGCCCGACGGACCTGCGACGCTGCGACTCGGGAGCCGTGGAGGCCCCCGTGCCCGGCGTGCGCGTCGGCGTCACATTGCTTCCGGCGCCGGACCCGCCGCGCGCGTCCGCGGTGTCGCCGGGCACCCCGGTCGACACCCCGCCGAGCGCGACCGCGGCCAGCGACACCGCACCGGCGGCGGCGAAGGCGAACCGCAGTCCGCGGGAGGCCGAGCGCTCGGCCTCGTGACGGCTGACGTCATGGATGCGGAAGCCGCGCCCCGGGGAGGGCGGCAGTACGTCGGCGGCGTGCGGTCCCGCGGGGACGTAGCCGAAGGGCTCGCCCCTCACTCCGAAGATTCCGGTGACGCCGGGGCTGCCGGAACCTCCGGGGAGTCTTCCGCCGAATCCGGCCCCGCCCAGCGGCGAGCCGCCGTCGTCGGAGCCGCTTCCTCCGGGAAGCCCCTGAAGGCGGGCAAGGAAGCTCTCGGAGGGCGGCGGAGGGGCCATTTCCGCGAACACGTTCTTCAGTCGGCGCTGGGCATCCGCCTCGACCTTGCACTTCGCACAGGTGGCGAGGTGGGCCAGGACGCGCTCGCGCGACTCATGACAGAGTTCTCCGTCCACCAGGGCGGAGAGTCGGTCTCCCAGGTGCTGCTCAGCCGGAGTAGGACGTGATCCACTCACGCGGTCGCGCCCCCTCCCCCCAGCACGGGCACACGAGGCATCGCGAAGCCGCGGCGCTCGGCGCGGGCCTCGGGAGACCGGTGGGCAAGGGCCTTGCGCAGCTGCGAGCGGCCACGGTGGATCCGGCTGCGGACGGTGCCGAGCTTGACGCCCAGGGTCGCGGCGATCTCCTCGTACGACAGTCCCTCGATGTCACAGAGCACGACCGCGGCGCGGAACTCGGGCGCGAGGGTGTCCAGCGCCTGCTGGACGTCCGCGTCGAAGTGCGCGTCGTTGAAGACCTGCTGCGGGGACGGATCGCGGCTGGGCAGGCGTTCGGCCGCGTCGTCACCGAGGGCGTCGAAGCGGATGCGCTGCTTGCGGCGCACCATGTCCAGGAAGAGATTCGTGGTGATGCGGTGCAGCCAGCCCTCGAAGGTGCCGGGCGTGTACGTGGACAGGGAGCGGAAGACGCGGACGAAGACTTCTTGAGTGAGGTCCTCGGCGTCGTGCTGGTTACCCGTCAGGCGGTAGGCGAGACGGTAGACCCGCCCGCTGTGCGTGCTGACGATCTCCTCCCAGGTGGGCGGAGTCCACGCCTGAGACTCCGCGTCGGTGGTGAACGTCGCGGTCTGCGCGGGGGCAGCAGCGTGGAACTTGTCAGCGATGTCGGTCACGGATTTCGGCTCACCTGCCGATCTGAGTAGGCGCCGCAGCACCCCTCCCCGATCCACAGGCGCAGCCGCACCTCCCCTGTCGGCTCTGGTGGTGTCCAGTGGAGCCCCTACCATAGCCACCTCGCCCGTTAGCTCCGGATAAGCGGTTTTACGAGAATTTGATACGTGCTCATTTGGAAGCGTCAGCACTTGCCCGGCGCTCCGCTCCACGTCCGTCCCTGCGTCCTGATCCATCCACTTCCCCCCGCTCTGTTTCCCCACCCCTCTAAACGCCCGGTCCCATCTGCGGGTTCCCGGCACCAACGGATACAGTCACGGCCAGGCAACTACGGGGACAGGAGAGGGTCATTACCGGCAACCGGCAGACGAGCTGGGCGTTCGCCGACGCCTTTGTCGCCGAGGACGAAGCACTGCGCTGGGCCAGGGACCGGGCCCGCGAGGCAGGGCTGCGCTCGGTGTCGCCCGGCACGGGCGCCGCGCTGCGGTTGCTCGCCGCCACCGTGGACGCGAAAGCGGTGGCGGAGATCGGGACCGGGACCGGCGTCTCCGGAATTCATCTGCTGCACGGCATGCGGCCGGACGGGGTACTGACCACCGTGGACCCGGAGCCGGACCGGCAGCAGTTCGCCCGCCAGGCCTTCCGCGCCGCCGGCTTCGCCAGCAACCGCGCCCGTTTCATCCCCGGCCGCGCGCTGGACGTACTCCCCCGGCTCGCGGACTCCGGCTACGACCTCGTCTTCTGCGACGGCGACCGCCTGGAGTGCCTGGACTATCTCGCTGAATCGTTGCGCCTGCTGCGACCGGGCGGGCTCGTCGCCTTCGAGGGCGTCTTCGCGGACGGCCGCACGGTGGACTCGGGACCGCAGCCCGCGGAGGTCGGGCGGCTGCGCGAGCTGCTGCGCGCGGTGCGCGAGAGCCAGGACCTGGTGCCCTCACTGCTGCCTGTGGGCGACGGCCTGCTGTGCGCGGTCAAGCGCTGACACCTACTGTGCCTTGTGCGCATCTGACCTGCACCGATGCCTCAGGGGTACGTCGCTGACGGACCCCTGAGCACACCACTGCCCCGGCACCGATTACGATGCCGGGGCAGCTGAAAAGGTATGGTCGCTTCCGCGTCAGCCGACGACCTTCTTGAGGGCGTCGCCGAGCGCGTCGGCCTCGTCAGGCGTCAGCTCGACGACGAGCCGACCGCCGCCTTCGAGCGGAACGCGCATGACGATGCCCCGCCCCTCCTTGGTCACCTCGAGCGGGCCATCGCCCGTCCGCGGCTTCATGGCCGCCATGCTCGTTCCCCTTCCTGAAACCAGCTCATCGTCGCCGACGGCCCCTACGAGGGCACGCACGTCCCCTCATAGGACACACGTCACCGGCATCGAACACATTGCTTCCAGGCCATTATCCCGCATCTCAGGACCCGATGACCAACATCAGTCGGCATCGCTTGCGCAACGCGCTTGAGCAAAACCACTCAATTCGGCGATGTGACTGCGATACTGCGCCGCCGCATGGACTTCCAGGGTGCGGAATTCTTTGACACAGGTCACATGTCCCGCCCACTCCACTCCCCGTGATCTCCGCCATGCTGTCATCAGACGCAGAACGTACCGACCGGTACGACGGAGCCGCGACACCGGAGGGGACCCACCATGGCCGACACCGTGCTCTACGAGGTGAGCGACGGACTCGCGACGATCACGCTGAACCGCCCCGAGGCGATGAACGCGATGAACATCGAGACCAAGGTCGCCTTCCGGGACGCGGCACAGGCGGCCGCGGCGGACGGGGACGTACGGGCGATCCTGCTCACCGCCGCCGGTGACCGGGCGTTCTGTGTCGGTCAGGACCTCAAGGAGCACATCGGGCTGCTGGCCGCGGACAAGAAGTCGGGTTCCGGGCAGACGATGAGCACCGTGCGCGAGCACTACAACCCCATCGTGCGGGCCCTGACCGGCGCCGCGAAGCCGGTGGTGGCCGCCGTGAACGGCGTTGCCGCCGGCGCCGGTTTCGGCTTCGCGCTCGCCGCGGACTACCGGATCGTGGCCGATACGGCTGCCTTCAACACGTCGTTCGCCGGGGTCGCGCTGACCGCCGACTCCGGGATCTCCTGGACGCTGCCCCGGGTCGTCGGGCCCAGCCGCGCCGCGGACCTGCTGCTCTTCCCGCGCAGCATCACCGCGCAGGAGGCGTACGAGCTGGGGATCGCGAACCGGCTTGTCCCGGCGGATTCGCTGCGCGGCGAGGCGGAGAAGGTGGCCCGTGCGCTGGCCGCGGGGCCGACCCTGGCGTACGCGGCCCTCAAGGAGTCCCTCGCGTACGCCCTTTCCCACTCCCTGGACGAGTCCCTCGAGAAGGAGGACGAGTTGCAGGCGCGGGCGGGGGCCTCGGAGGATCACACGATCGCTGTGCAGGCGTTCGTCAACAAGGAGAAGCCGAAGTACTTGGGGCGGTGACGCTTCGCGGGGAGCTGCGGGCCGGTGGGATCTGGTCGCGCGGTTCCCCGCGTCCCTTACGGGGCGGTCCTGGCCACGCAGTCTGCCAAGTGATCGTCGACCAGGCCGCACGCCTGCATGAGGGCGTACGCCGTCGTCGGGCCGACGAAGCGGATGCCGCGCTTCTTGAGGATCTTGGAGAGGGCGGTGGACTCGTCGGTGACGGCCGGGACGTCGGAGAGCTTCTTCGGGGCCGGGCGGGCGGCCGGGTCGGGGGCGAAGGACCAGATCAGCTCGTCCAGCTCGCCGGGCGACCAGTCGGCCAGCACGCGCGCGTTGGCGACCGTCGCCTCGATCTTGGCGCGGTTGCGGATGATGCCCGGGTCGGCGAGCAGGCGCTCCTTGTCGGCGTCCGTGAAGGCCGCCACCGAGGCGATCTTGAAGTCGTCGAAGGCGGTGCGGAAGCCCGGGCGGCGGCGCAGGATGGTGATCCAGGACAGGCCCGACTGGAAGGCCTCCAGGCACAGTCGCTCGTACAGCGCGTCGTCGCCGTGGACCGGGCGGCCCCACTCCTCGTCGTGATACGCCACGTAGTCCTCGGTCGACAGCGCCCAGGGGCAGCGCAGCGCGCCGTCCGGGCCCGCGAGTGCGTCGCTCACTGGTGATCGTCCCCCGCGTCATGCTTCCGCAGCGTGGTGGCGGTGGCCGTGGCGGCCCTGGCGCCGGCGAGCGCGGACTCCAGGTCGGCGATCCGGGCATCCCGCTCGGCGATCTCGGCGCCGAGGCGGCCGAGCGCGTCGTCGACGTCCGACATGCGGTAGCCGCGCACGGCGACGGGGAAGCGCAGCATCTCCACATCCCCGCGATTCACCGGCCGGTCCAGGGGCAGCGGGTCCTGCAGCCGCTCCGGCCCGGCCTCGGGAAGGGGGGCGCTCTCGCCACCGCCCACCACGGAGACCGTCACCGCGGCGACCACGACGGCAAGCGCGACGGCCAGGAACAAGAACATGAACATCGCTGAGGTCCCCACGCTCTGGTGCCGACGCGGGACGCGTCGGCGCGGAAAGTGCTGAAAGTGTCAGGCTCCGATCGTGCCATGCGAGTCTGACAGTTAAGGTCGCAGGCGGCTTATCAGCGGGAATCACTAGGAGAGGTCACAGGGGATGCTCAGGCTGGGCAGGCGTGAATTCGACGCGCACGAGCCGGTGATCATGGCGATCGTGAACCGGACCCCGGACTCCTTCTACGACCAGGGGGCCACCTTCCGCGACGAGCCGGCGCTCGCCCGCGTGGAGCAGGCGGTGGCGGAGGGTGCCGCCATCGTCGACATCGGCGGGGTCAAGGCCGGGCCGGGGGAAGAGGTGACCGCCGAGGAGGAGGCGCGGCGGACGGTCGGTTTCGTCGCCGAGGTCCGCCGGCGCTTCCCCGACGTGATCATCAGCGTCGACACCTGGCGGCACGATGTCGGCGAGGCGGTCTGCGAAGCCGGGGCGGACCTGCTCAACGACGCGTGGGGCGGGGTCGATCCGCGGCTGGCGGAGGTCGCCGCGCGGTACAAGGTGGGGCTGGTGTGCACGCACGCCGGCGGGTCCGAGCCGCGTACCCGTCCGCATCGGATCGCGTACGACGATGTCATGGCCGACATCCTGCGGGTGACCCTTGGTCTGGCCGAGCGCGCGGTGTCGCTGGGCGTGCCCCGTGAGTCGGTCCTCATCGATCCCGGGCACGACTTCGGGAAGAACACCCGGCACAGTCTGGAGGCGACGCGGCGGCTGGGCGAGATGGTGTCCACCGGGTGGCCCGTCCTCGTCTCCCTCTCCAACAAGGACTTCGTCGGGGAGACGCTCGACAAGCCGGTCAAGGAGCGGGTGGTGGGGACGCTGGCGACGACCGCCGTGTCGGCGTGGCTGGGGGCTCAGGTGTACCGCGTCCATGAGGTCGCGGAGACCCGGCAGGTGCTGGACATGGTGGCGTCCATCGCGGGGCATCGGGCTCCGGCGGTGGCCCGGCGGGGGCTGGCGTAAGGGTTTTTCGCCCACTCCGCCCCCGCCGCCCCGTCCCTGGGGCGGCGGGGGCGACAACCTCCCACGGGACTACCTCCTCCCGGCCTCCTTCGACACCAACGCCACCGCCTCGTCCACCTCGTCCGTCAGGTGGAACAGCATCAGGTCCTTCTCGGACGCCTTGCCCTGGGCGATCAGGGTGCTCTTGAGCCAGTCGACGAGGCCGCCCCAGTACGCCGTACCGAAGAGGACGATCGGGAAGCGGGTGACCTTCTGGGTCTGGACGAGGGTGAGGGCCTCGAAGAGTTCGTCGAGGGTGCCGAGGCCGCCGGGGAGGACCACAAAGCCCTGGGCGTACTTGACGAACATCATCTTGCGGACGAAGAAGTACCGGAAGTTGAGGCCGATGTCGACGTAGGGGTTGAGCCCCTGTTCGAAGGGCAGCTCGATGCCGAGGCCGACGGAGATGCCCTTGGCCTCGCAGGCGCCCTTGTTGGCGGCCTCCATGGCACCGGGGCCGCCACCCGTGATCACGGCGAAACCGGCCTCGACCAGGCCGCGGCCGAGGGCGACCCCGGCCTCGTACTCGGGCGAGTCCACCGGCGTACGCGCGGAGCCGAAGACACTGATCGCGGGCGGGAGTTCGGCGAGCGTGCCGAAGCCTTCGATGAACTCCGACTGGATGCGGAGCACGCGCCAGGGGTCGGTGTGCACCCAGTCGGAGGGTCCGCCCGCGTCCAGGAGCCGCTGGTCCGTGGTGCTCGCCTGTACCTGGTCCCGCCTGCGCAGCACCGGTCCCAGCCGCTGCTCCTCCGGTGGCCGCTTCTTGCCCTCGGGGTTGCCAGTAGCCATGTGCGCTCCCTCCGCTTGCGGTCGTTCAGGCCCAGCGTAGATCTACGCCGGTTACGGAGGAGGGACATAGGCATGTCCGCCGTGCACCACAGCTGTTCGCCCGCGCTTCAGGTCGTCAGCCAGGCCCGCAGCCGCTCCTCGGCCTCCGGGATCAGCGAGGCCTTGACCCGCTCGTCCACCTTGTGGGCCAGGAGCTGGGCGCCGGGACCGTAGTTCACCGCGGGCACCCCGAGCGCGCTGAAGCGGGCGACGTCCGTCCAGCCGAACTTGGGGCGGGCCTCACCGCCGACGGCCGCCATGAAGGCCGCCGCCGCGGGGTGGGTCAGGCCGGGGCGGGCCCCGCCCGTGTGGTCGTCGACGACGAACTCCTCCACGCCGCAGTCCGCGAAGTAGTCGCGGACGAAGGCCTCGGCCTCCTCCTCGCTGCGGTCCGGCGCGTAGCGGAAGTTGACGACGACCGTGCACGCGTCGGGGATGACGTTGGTGGCCACGCCCCCCTCGATGCGGACGGCGTTGAGGCCCTCGTGGAACTGGAGGCCGTCGACGACCGGCTTGCGCGGCTCGTACGCGGCGAGCCTGGCGAGGATCGGGGCCGCCGCGTGGATCGCGTTGGAGCCCATCCACGCGCGCGCGGAGTGCGCCCGCTCCCCCTTGGTCTTCAGGAACACCCTGAGCGTGCCCTGGCAGCCGCCCTCCACCTGACCGTCCGTCGGCTCCAGGAGGATCGCGAAGTCGCCCTCCAGCCACTCGGGGTGGGCCTCGGCCACATGCTTCAGGCCGTTCAGATGTGCGGCGACCTCTTCGTTGTCGTAGAAGACGAAGGTGAGGTCGCGGTTGGGGGCGGGGACCGTGGCCGCGAGGCGCAGCTGGACCGCGACGCCCGACTTCATGTCGCAGGTGCCGCAGCCCCACAGCACGCCGTCCTCGTCGAGCCGGGAGGGGACGTTGCCCGCGATGGGCACGGTGTCGATGTGTCCGGCGAGGATGACGCGCTCGGCCCGGCCCAGGTTCGTACGCGCGACGACGTTGTTGCCGTACCGGTCGACCGTCAGATGCGGCAGGGCGCGCAGGGCGGTCTCGATGGCGTCCGCGAGCGGCTTCTCGTTGCCGCTCTCCGAGGGGAAGTCGACGAGCTGCGCGGTGAGCTCGGCAGCGTCCAGGGTGAGGTCAAGCGGGGTGTCGGCCATGCCGTCGACCCTAACGTCCCGGTGCGTCCGGTCCCGTCAGCGGACGGACGCACCGGGCCGCACTCGGGTTGTCCACAGCCCCACATATTGCCGACAGTGGCCTCCAGTACCTTGTACGTCGTGCCAGAGCCGTCCCCCACTCCCGTCCGGCGCGGCCGCCTTCTCCGTTTCGGAGGGGCCGTCGTGGTCCTGCTCGCGCTCGCGGGCTATCTCACCGTGCAGTACCTCACGGGAGGCACGGGCGCGCCGAGGTGCAAGGTCGTCTCGGGCAAGGGCGACGGGGCGTCGTACGAGTTCACTCCGGAGCAGGCGGTGAACGCGGCGACGATCTCGGCGGTCGGCACCTCCCGCGGCCTGCCCGAGCGCGCCGTGACCATCGCCCTCGCGACCGCGCTCCAGGAGTCGGGCCTGCGCAACATCACGCACGGCGACCGGGACTCGCTGGGCCTCTTCCAGCAGCGGCCCTCGCAGGGCTGGGGGACGACGAAGCAGATCATGGACCCGACGTACGCGGCGGGTGTGTTCTACGAACACCTGGCCAAGGTCTCCGGCTATACGAAGCTGCCGCTCACCGTCGCCGCGCAGCGCGTGCAGCGCAGCGGCTACCCGGAGGCGTACGCGAAGCACGAGCCGGACGCCACGCTGCTGGCCGCGGCCCTGACCGGCCACGCGGCGGCCACGCTGACCTGCGAGGGGCGCCCCGACGCGACCCCGGCCGGTGGCGCGGACTCGGTGCGGGCCGCGCTCGTGCGGGACTTCGGGCGCGATGTGTTCCAGGAGGCGAGCGCGGAAGTGGGCGCCGAGGGCGCCTCCGCCTCGCCGTCGCCCTCCACCGCTGCCTCCGTCTCATCCACGTCGACGGGCGGCGGGACCGTGACCGTCCCGGTGCGCAAGGACGCCACCTCCGGTACCGGCGTCCGGCAGCGCGGCTGGGAGCTGGCGCACTGGGCCGTGGCCAACTCCTCCGCACTGCACATCGAACGGGTGTCGTACGCGGGGCGGGAATGGACCGCCGGGAGCACCGACAGCGAGTGGCGTACGGCCGACGCGAAGGGCGGATCGGCCGCGGGGAAGTCCGCCACCGAGGTCCGAATCGTCACTGGGCAGTAGTACGGGTCCTCACCCTTCAGGGGGACGCGGATCGCGCTGTGTCGACGATGTGCGCAGGTTTTCGTGCACTCACTCTCGTATCCGCCGAACCCCTTGAGAACACAGGGCCGTAAGGATTCGGCAGACTTTCCGACCGGGTGCCTTTTGCCCGTATTTATCCACAGCCGATAATGCGACGCATTGCCAACTCTTTACGTCGGGCCACCGCAACCTTCGCGGGCTTCGAGCGGTAGTCACTGCGTCCGAGCCCGGAACGATCAACGGTCGGACGGTCGGCAGCCAGTCGGTCAACTCCCGGGCACGGTCGAACACTTCAATGTTCTCTCCCGTCTAAGGAGCATCATGTCCCTCCCCCTGACCCGCCGGATCGCCCGTGCCGCGCTGCTCATCGCAGCGGGAGCGGCGCCCGTGGTCGGTGCGGCCGGCTCCGCCAGTGCGGCGGCCGAACTCCCGGCCACCCCCAACCTCGGCGGGCTGACCGCCCTGGACGGGGCGAGCGTCGGCAACACCGTCGACGGCGCCACTCAGCACGCCACCGGGCTCACGGGCGACACCGGCAGCAAGGCGGTCAAGCAGGCGGTACCGGCCGCGGGCAAGACCGGCGGGAAGATCGCCAAGGCGGTGACGCCGGCCGCGCAGAAGGTGGCCGGGGACGCGGCGGGGCAGGCCGGGGGTCTGCTCGGTGACACCGCGAAGACGGCGACGGGTGGTGGTCTTCCGACGGACGCGGTCACCAAGGGTGGGCTGCCGACCGGTCAGCTGCCGCTGAAGGGTCTGCCGCTCGGCTGACGCCGAGGCTGTACGACGAAGGGTCCAGGGAGTCTCCCTGGACCCTTCGCTTCTGCTCGGCCGCTGACCGGAGCCGCACCGGACTTCGCTTGCACGGCGCCCGGCACTCTCGGCTGCGCCCACCCTCCCCCGCTCTCCGCTTCGCTCGAGCGGGGGGGGGGACCCCCGTCGCCCCGCGGGACGACTGCCCACAGCGCGAGCGGTCCGCCGCTACGCCAGGCGCTCTACCGCCGCTGCCACGCGCTCGTCCGTTGCCGTCAGGGCCACGCGGACGAACTTCTCGCCCGCCGTGCCGTAGAAGTCGCCGGGGGCCACCAGGATGCCCAGCTCCGCCAGGTGGGCGACCGTGTCCCAGCAGGACTCGTCGCGTGTGGCCCAGAGGTAGAGGCTCGCCTCGCTGTGTTCGATGCGAAAGCCGTGGCGCAGGAGGGCGTCGCGCAGGGCGGTGCGGCGGGCGGCGTAGCGCTCGCGCTGTTCGCGGACGTGGGTGTCGTCCGAGAGAGCGGCGACCACCGCGGCCTGGGTCGGGGCGGACGTCATCATGCCGCCGTGCTTGCGGATCTGGAGGAGGTCGCCGAGGACGGCGGGGTCGCCGGCGAGGAACGCGGCGCGGTAGCCGGCCAGGTTCGAGCGCTTGGAGAGCGAGTGGACCGAGACGATCCCCTCGTACGAGCCACCGCACACGTCCGGGTGCAGGACCGACACCGGGTCGGCCTCCCAGCCCAGCTCGATGTAGCACTCGTCGGAGAAGACGAGGATGTCGTGCTCCCGTGCCCAGGCCACGATGCGGGTCAGCTCGTCCTGCGACAGGACACGGCCCGTGGGGTTCGACGGGGAGTTGAGCCACAGGAGCTTCAGGTCCGTCGGGTCCAGCTCGGTCGGGTCGTCGTAGACCACGTGGTCCGCGCGGGCCAGGCGCGCCCCGACCTCGTACGTCGGGTACGCGAGGCGCGGGTAGGCGACCTTGTCGCCGGGGCCCAGGCCCAGCTGGGTCGGGAGCCAGGCGACCAGTTCCTTGGAGCCGACGATCGGCAGGACGTGGTGGTGGGTGACACCCCGCGCGCCGAGCCGCCGCTCCACCCAGCCCGTGAGCGCGTCCCGCAGCTCGGGCGTGCCCCACACCGTGGGATAGCCGGGCGAGTCCGCGGCCGCGACCAGAGCTTTCTGGATCAGCTCGGGCACCGGGTCGACCGGGGTGCCGACGGACAGGTCGACGATGCCGTCCGGGTGAGCGGCGGCCGTCGCCTTGTAGGGCTCCAGCTTGTCCCAGGGGAAGGTGGGAAGCCGGTCGGAGACTGCGGACACGGGATCGGGCTCACTTTCTCGTACGTACGACCCGTACGTGTGGCTGACACGGGCCGGCACGGGCCGACCCGGGCTGATACGGCAAACGCCTCGGTCCCGTACGGCGGCGAGGCCGTACGGGACCGAGGCGGCGCGTTTTCGCGGGCCGCTTACTGGTTCTGCGGCGGCAGCGCTGCGATGAAGGGGTGGTCGCGCTCGATCAGGCCGAGCTTGCTGGCGCCGCCGGGCGAGCCGAGCTCGTCGAAGAACTCGACGTTCGCCTTGTAGTAGTCCTTCCACTCTTCAGGAGTGTCGTCTTCGTAGAAGATCGCCTCGACCGGGCACACCGGCTCACAGGCTCCACAGTCGACGCATTCGTCCGGGTGGATGTACAAGGACCGGGAGCCCTCGTAGATGCAGTCGACCGGGCACTCCTCGATGCACGCCTTGTCCTTGACGTCGACACAAGGCTGCGCGATGACGTAGGTCACGCTGTCGTTCCTCCTCGATAGGGCGCTGGCGGGCCTTCGTAGGCTCCGCCGCCTGGCGCGCGGGAGCGCGGCGTCGTCGATGCCCGCCTCTAGTATCTCCGTTCTTGGGCATGATCCGAACAGGAGGGGTGAACTGACCTGTGGAAATCTCTGCGGCCGGCCGCCTTGAGGTCCGTATCACCGCTGCTGACGTGGGCAAACGTGTGTCTGTTCGGCGGCTGGCCGATGACGCCGCCGAGGGTGAGAAGTTCACCGACACGGTCGGTGTTCTCACATCATGGGACGACGGTGTGCTGCTGATCACACGGCGGGGTGGGGAAAGCGTCCGAATCGCGGAATCCTCGCTGGTGGCGGGCAAGGTCGTGCCCGCGGCTCCGGCGCGTCGGCGGGGCCCCGCGGCCTCGTACGAGGAGCTCGCGCCGGTGGCCGCGCGAGCCTGGCGGCCGGTGGAGAGCGAGCGGCTCGGCGCGTGGGAGCTGCGGGCCGCCGCCGGGTTCACCCGGCGCGCCAACTCCGTCCTGCCGCTCGGCGACCCCGGCGTGCCGCTGGACGAGGCGCTGACGTACGTACGGGACTGGTACGCCGCCCGTGAGCTGCCCGCGTACATCCAGACCGCCACCGGGGCCGAGGGCACGCAGGAGCTGCTGTGCGCGGAGCTGGAGGCGCGCGGCTGGACGCGTGAGGTGACGGCCGAGCTGTGGATCGGCTCGCTCGCGACGGTCGGGGACCGGGAGGCGCCCGGGGTCGTGCTCTCCCGCGAGGCGGACGAGGCGTGGCTGGGCCGGTACCAGCGCAAGGGGCTGGGCGAGGTGGCGCTGAAGGTGCTGGGCAGCGGGCCCTCGGTGTGGTTCGCGACGGTGCCCGGTGCGGAGGGGGAGGCTCCGGCGGCGATCGGGCGGTGCGTGGTGGACGGCCGGTGGGCCGGATTCGCCGCCGTCGAGGTCGCTCCGGCCCACCGTCGGCAGGGCCTCGCCACCGCCGTGATGGCCGCGCTGGCCCGCCGGGCCCTGGAGGAGGGCGCCTCGGCTGCCTGGCTCCAGGTGGAGGCGGACAACGCGGGGGCGCGGGCGCTGTACTCGGAGATGGGGTTCGGCCCGCATCACGCGTACCACCACTACCGGTGGACGCCGAAGGCCCCGGCCGCACCCGCGGGCGACCACACCGACGAGCGCACGAGCGCGACCCCGGGCAAGGAACGCGCCGGCTCGACGGGCAACCGCCCCTCCGGCGAGACCGACGGGGCGTCCCACGATCGGCGCGACGACCGGAGCGGCGGGCGGGGCCTGGTCAGCGGGCGGGCCGACGCCGCGAGCAGCGGGCGGGACCACGACAGCGGACAAGCCGACACCGGCACCGGCAGAGGCACCAGCAGCGGCAGCGGCAAGCACCGCCGCGACAGCGAGCGAGCTGGCACCGCAAGCAGCGAGCACCGCCAAGCCGGCGGGCGAGCCGACGCCACGGCCAACGGGCGGGACCGCGACAGCGGACGAGCCGGCACCAGCAGCGGCACCGGCACCGGCGAGCAGCACCAAGACACCGGTCAACCCGGCACCACGGCCCGCAAGCGCCGCCGAACCGCCGAGCACCCCGGCGATGGTGCGGGCATGCGGGCCGGAGGCCGGCGGATCGGCTACGGCGGCGAACGGTCCGCCGGGCGCGTCGGCAGCGGCGGGCGCAGAGGTCGCGGCGGTCACGCCGACCCCGGTGGCCGGAGTGCGGGCGGGCAGGGCGGCCGTCGGGCCGGAGGGCTCGGTGAGCCGGTGGTTCGGGCGGCGGGTGGCGGTTTCCGCGTCGGCGACCCGTATCGATCGGTGTAAGGGGGCACGAGGCTGCTATGCGTCCCCCTCACCCACCTGAGCCGGAGCGTGCCGCCGAGGTGCGGCGGCGGTTCGCCGACGAGGCGCGGGCCGAGCGGCCCGATCTCGCGGTGCTGTGTCTGCTGATGGGGGCGGCGGCCGACGGGTCGCTGGACGAGGCCGGGATGGACGCGGCGCAGATCGAACTGGACCGGCTGGCGGGACTATTGCCGTTCCGGCCCGGCGGTCCGCGCTCCTGGGCGGCCGCCCTCGGCGAACTCCTCGGCGGACGCTGCGAGTTCCGGGGTTCCCCCGGGGACTACCAGCGGCTGGAGTCCTCGCTGCTGCACGAGGTGCTGCGACGGCGGCGCGGCCTGCCCATCCTGCTCTCCGTGGTGTGGATGGAGGTCGCGAGGAGAGCCGGCGCACCCGTGTACGGGGTGGCCCTCCCCGGGCACTTCGTCGTCGGCTTCGGGCCGCCCACCCGCCACCCGACCACCGCCCCTCAAGGAGCTTCGCTCAGTGATTTCTTCCAGCAACAGGTGCTGGCCGACCCCTTCGACGGCGGCCGGGTGCTGACCGGCTCCGACGCCGAGCTGCTCGTCGCGGGCGCGACCGGCGCGCCGCTCGACCCGTCGATGCTCTCCCCCGCCGACCCGCTCGACGTGGTCGTGCGCATCCTGAACAACATCCGCGCCTGGGCCGCCACCCGCCCCGAGCGGACGGATGTCGCGCTGTGGGCCGTCGAGTTGTCCATGCTGCTGCCGTCCCACCCCGCCCGGCTGCGCTATGAGCGGGCTCAACTCCTCGTACAGCGTGGCGACTTCCTCGCAGGAGCCGCAGAACTCGAGGCGTACGCCGATGTGGTGGCCGCCATCGACGAACCGGCCGCGGACCGGGTGCGCCGACAGGCCCGGGCCGCACGGTCGATGCTCAACTGACAGCGGGACGAAGCCGACGGCGGATCGTCTTTCCCGGTTGCCTGCGCGGAGATCATTTCCCGGTCAAGCCCGGGCAAGATCACTGAAAAGCATTCCCGCCGAGGGGGTGACCAGGAAGCGCCAGATCCTCAACTACCGTCTCTTTTCCGCCCTTTCCGCTCTCTCATGCCTTGTTAATCTCCGCCTCTGCCCTGGACGCAACACGACCAACCAGGGCCGGAAAAACAACGGGAGAATCAAGTGCGGAAGTTGGCAGTAGGGGTCCTCGCGGCCGGGCTGTTCGCGGTAGGCGCGGGAACCGCGTTCGCAAGCTCGTGGCACACCATTCCGAAGCTCACCACCGGCGGTGCGGAGTTCAACTCCGGCCAGTACACGTTCTGGCCCGCGGGCACGCACCACGGCGCCTTCGAGTGGAAGGGCAACCTCAAGGACGCCGACAACGGCGACGGGCACAACGTGTACACGCAGGTCCGGATCGAGGGCTACGACTGGAACCGCTACAACGGGACCCAGAAGAAGACGGTCCCGCAGGACTACCTCAACTGGAGCGGCGACGAGCGCTACACCGAGGACGCCTACATACGCGTATGCCGTGACCGGGGCTCGTTGCACCCGGACAACTGCTCCGTGACCAAGCACTACCAGCGGTAGGAAGCACCAGCACGACACCGGGCCCAGGGGTGCACACCTGGGCCCGCTCGCTTCTTGGGGGAAGCCATCAGTACCTCGCAGACACGTACCTCGGAGATCCTTTCCGCCACGGGAGTCGACCTCTCCTACGGCACCCAGTCGGCCGTCCGCGACGCGCACATCTCCGTCGCGCGCGGGGAGATCGCGGCCATCACCGGACAGAGCGGTTCGGGCAAGTCCTCGCTGTTGTACTGCCTGGCGGGCGTGCTGCCCGTCGCGCGCGGGCAGGTGCGCTTCGAGGGGCGGCCACTCGGCGACCTCACCGACGACGAGATCAGCGCGCTGCGCCGCGAGCGCTTCGGATTCGTCTTCCAGTACGGCGAGTTGCTCCCCGAGCTGACCATCGAGGAGAACACCGCCCTGCCACTGCGGCTGGCCGGGCAGCGCAAGCGGCCCGCTCTCGCGGCCGCGGGCGAGGTCCTCGGACGGCTCGGGCTCGACGGGCTGCGCGAGCGCCGCCCTTCACAGGTGTCGGGCGGACAGAGCCAGCGGGTGGCCGTCGCGCGGGCCCTGGTCCACCGCCCGGCCGTCGTCTTCGCGGACGAACCGACCGGGTCGCTGGACAGCGCCAACGCGTCCGCCGTACTCAAGGAGTTCCTCGGCCTGGCCCGCTCGCAGGGCACCGCGGTCGTCCTGGTGACCCACGATCCGGCGGTCGCCGCCCAGGCCGACAGCCACTACACGATGGCCGACGGAGTCCTCGCGCCCCGGGGGTCGATGTGAGGGAGTTCCTGCTCGGCCTGCGGCTGCTGCTCGGCGCCGGCCGCGGCAACCGCATCCGCTTCTTCCTGATGGCGGCCGGTGGCTCCCTCGGGGTGTGCTGCCTCGCCCTCGTCCTCACCATCCCGGCGATCCTCGACGCGCACGACGGGCGCGCCGCCGCCAGGGAACCCAAGACCTCCGCCCACTCCGCTTCCCAGGACGCGACGCTCGTCCTCGAGCGGTCCGATCCGCATGGCTCGAAGGCCTTCACCCGGGTCTTCGTCGCCCGCGGCGAGGACGCGCCCACCCCGCCCGGACTGCGTGAACTGCCGGGCCCCGGCGAGGTGTTCGTGTCCCCACGGGTGCACGACCTGCTGCGCGCGGAGCCCGCCCTCAAGGGGCTGCTGCCGGGCCGTGAGAAGGGCCTGATCGGCAAGGCCGGTCTGACGAACCCCGACGAGCTGTACGCGTATGTCGGCACCACGCGCGCCCGGCTGACCGGCAAGGCCCGCGTCTTGACGGGCTTCGGGTACGACTACGCGCCGATCCCCGCCGTCGACCCCTCCACCCTCACCATCCTCCGCTTCGCGCTCGCCACCATCGTCCTGCTCCCCCTGGGCGTCTTCCTCTCCGTCTGCGCCCGGCTGTCCGCCGCCAGCCGTACGCGCCGCCTCGCGGCTCTGCGTCTGCTGGGCCTCAGCGTCAAGGGCACCCAGCGGGTGAACGCCGCGGAGACCGTGGTGGCGTCCCTGCTCGGCACGGTGCTCGGGCTCGGCGAGTACGGGGTCCTCAACCAGGTGATGTCCCGGACGGGGCTGCCCGAGCTGAAGTGGTACCCCGGGGACGGCGCGCTGTCCCTGTCGACCGTCGCCGTCTGCCTGATCGGCTGTCCGGCCCTCGCCTGGTTCGTCGGCCGGGCGAGCGCCCGCAACGCCGCCGCCAATCCGCTGGCGGCCCGTCGCACCGCGGTGCCCAGG
Organism: Streptomyces sp. NPDC029292; assembly: GCF_055569295.1. NCBI lineage: Bacteria > Bacillati > Actinomycetota > Actinomycetes > Kitasatosporales > Streptomycetaceae > Streptomyces > Streptomyces sp. NPDC029292. Next base: position 494,736 of record NZ_JBVHXR010000002.1, on the reverse strand, counting down.
CCGCCGTCGAAGTGGGGCGGCCTGCTGCTGGTGACGGGCCTCGGCATCGTGACCGGCTACTGCGCGACCGGCCTCACCGACCACCCGGCCTCCAGCGACGGCCCGGCGGCGCTGCTGATCCCGGCGGGAGTCCTGCTGACCGGTGTCGGTCTGGTCCTGACGCTGCCGCTGCTGTCCTTCGTCCTCGCGCGCAAGGTGGCGGGCGCCACCCAGTCCCTCACCCTCAACCTGGCGATGCGCCGCAATGAGGTGGAGCCCGGCAGCGCCATGCGGGTGGCCACGGGCCTGGTGCTCCTCGTGTACGCCGCCTCGCTCGCCCAGGGCATCCTCATCGAGGAGAACCAGGTCACCCGGCCCAGCAGCCCCTCGCAGGACTACTCCATCGCGCTGTCAGGCCTCACCGCACGGCAGCAGCACGACCTCGCCGACGTACGAGGTGTCCGCGCCCACGCCCTGACGATGGACTCCTGGGTCGACCTGAACGGCGGTTCGCAGGTCGAGCCGCGGGTCACCGCCCTGGTCGCCACCTGCGCCCAACTGGGCCAGTTCGTACGGCACTCCGAGGGCTGCGTGGACGGCAAGGTGCTGCGGCTCGTCGACCCGAACGCGGGCACGGACCCGGGTGTGCGCCCCGGCGCCTCCTTCCCGTACCGGCTGAGCGAGGACGGCCGGCGCAAGACGTTGGCCCTCACCCTCCCCTCCGACGGGATCACCTACAGCGCGTACGACCCGTCGGCGGTCGGCGGGGCCTCCGTCCTCGTCCCTCCCTCGGCGCTTCCGGACAAGGCCCGGCCCCAGTCGGCCCGGTACGTCCTCACCGGCAGCTCGGATCCGAGTGCCGTCCGTACGGTGCTCGACGGCATCGGTGGTGTCGCCCCGACCGCCGAGGTCGACCCCATCGGCGTCAACATCGACGGCCTCCAGCAGATCGCCGTCATCGAGACCCTGCTGGGCCTGGGCATGGTCATGGGCCTGGTCATCGGTATCGCCGCGTTCCTGGTCTCCGTCACGGACCGGGCCGTCGAACGCCGGGCGCACGTCACCGCCATGGCGCTGATCGGTGCCCGGGCGCGGACCCTGCGGGCCGTCCAGTGCGCCCAGGTCGTGCTGCCGCTCGCGATCGGGCTCGCCCTCGCGCTCGTCGCGGGCAAGCTCGCCGAGTCCAGCTACCTGGTCACCGGGGGCGGCGAGGTCTTCTGGGACTCCTCCGGGATCCCGCTGCTCGCGCTCGCCGCGGTGGGGGTGGTGGCGACCGCCGTCCTGGGGACCCTGCCGCTCGTGGGGCGGCGGATCAACCCGGAGCTGATCCGACGGGACTGACGGGCGTCGCCTGCCCAAGCGTCTTTCGCCCCCGCCGCCCCTACCCGTCCCGTACCTGGGGGCTTCACCCCCAGACCCCCGTATCGCGCTGACGCGCTCGTCCTCAAACGCCGGACAGGCTAAAGATTTTCAGCCCCTCCGGCGTTTGAGGAGCGGGGTCTGGGGCGGCGGGGGCGAAAGACCCTCCCCTACAGCCAGCCCTTCTCGCGGGCCGTCCGCACGGCCTCCGCGCGGTTGCGGACCGCCAGTTTCTGGATGGCGGTGGAGAGGTAGTTGCGGACGGTGCCCTGGGAGAGGTGGAGGGCGGTGGCCAGTTCGGCGTTGGTGGAGCCGTCGGAGGCCGCGCGCAGGACTTCGCGTTCGCGGTCGGTGAGGGGGTTGGCCCCCTCGGCGAGGGCGGCGGCCGCGAGGGTGGGGTCGATGACGCGTTCGCCGGCGAGTACCTTCCGTACGGCTTCGGCGAGTTGGGCGGCCGGAGCGTCCTTGACCAGGAAGGCGTCGGCGCCGGACTCCATGGCGCTGCGCAGATAGCCGGGGCGGCCGAAGGTCGTGAGGATGACCAGCTTGAGGGCGGGGAGTTCCTTGTGGAGTTCGGCCGCCGCCTCGATGCCCGTCTTGCCCGGCATCTCGATGTCGAGCAGCGCCACGTCCACGTCGTGCTCGCGCGCCGCGGCCAACACCTCGTCCCCGCGCGCCACTTGCGCGATCACCTCGATGTCCGGTTCGAGACCCAGCAGGGCGGCCAGCGCCTCGCGGACCATCGACTGGTCCTCGGCGAGCAGGACCTTGATCGTGCGGCTCATGCCCCGGATCCTACGGGGTGGCCGGCCCCGTGCGCCGGGGCGCCCGTCGGCACCCTGGCGACCAGCCGGAAGCCGTGCCGCACCCTCCCCCAGTCTCGGCTTCGCTCGACCGGGGGGACCCCCATGGCCTCCAGCGAGCCGCCGGCCTTCTCCAGGCGTTCGGCCAGCCCCGTCAGGCCGTTGCCGGGGGTACTGCCGGAGCCGCCCGAACCGTCGTCCTCCACGGACAGTTCGAGCACCGGGCCGTCCAGCGTCTGGCGGTGGACGAGCTCCACCACGCAGCGCCGGGCCCCGCTGTGCCGTACGACATTGGTGACCGCCTCGCGCAGTGCCCAGGCCAGCGCGGCCTCGCTCTCCTCCGGGACGCCGTCGAGGTCCGGTTCGGCCGGCAGGTCGGCGGTGACGCCCGCCGCGGTCAACGCGACCTGCATGCCCGCGAGCTCCCCCGCCAGCCGGGGCCGCCGGTATCCGGTGACGGCCTCGCGGACGTCGACGAGGGCCTGGCGGCTGACCTGTTCGATGTCGGCGACCTGCTGGGCCGCCTTCTCGGGGTGGTCGGGGAGCATCCGCCCGGCCAGCTCGCTCTTGAGCGTGATCAGGGAGAGCGAGTGGCCCAGCAGGTCGTGCAGGTCCCTGGCCAGCCGCAGCCGTTCCTCGTTCGCGGCAAGCTGGGCGACGGTCGCCCGTGCCTTGCGCAACTCCACCGTCGTACGGACCAGTTGCCGTACGCCGGTCATCGCGAAGCCGATGAGGACGACGAGGAGGACGAGGTTGCGCGCGTCCTGCTCACCGCCGTGGAGGCCGACGAGCAGCATCGCGACGGCGGTCAGGGGGATCGTCCAGTACGCCACCCGCAGCGGGAACGTCGTCCCGCAGGCGACGGAGACGTACACGAAGAGGCCCAGCCAGGGCGGGCCGAGGGACAGGCACAGCACGACGGCGAGCACGCCGAGGGCGACGACGAGGACGGCGACGACCGGGCCGTTCAACGCCTTGCCCATGTTCCGGAAGACCAGCGTCAGATAGATCCCGACGAAGGCCGCGAGGCCAAGCCAGCCGGCCGCGGTGGCGGCGGGCGTGTGATGGCCGGACGCCAGGTCGTGGACCGGTGAGCTGAGAAACACCAGCCAGATGACGATCCACATCGCCTTGCGCAGCGCCTCGCGCACGTTGCGCGGTGACTGCCCTGTGCGCACCAGCCACTGCGCCCGGGAGTCGTCGGGCAGCGGGTCTTCCGTCATGGCACTCACGCCTTCAGCGTGTCCTTCCGGTACAGCCACGCCGCTCCGCCCGCGAACAGGACGAAGGAGACGGCGAGGATGGCGATGTCCTTGGCGTGCGGGGCGTTACCCAGCTCTATGGCCTGTCCGAGGGCAGCGTACGCGTGCGTGGGGAGCCACTTCGCGATGGACTGGAGCCAGTCGGGGAAGGTCGTCGTCGGCATCCACAGGCCGCCGAGCATCGACAGCCCGAAGTAGACGATCATCGTGATCGGGCGGACCGCGTCCCCGGTCGCCAGATAGCCGATGGCGACCCCGAGGGCGGCGAAGACGAGGCTGCCGACCCAGATCGTGCCGGTGAGCGCGAGCCACTGCCAGGCGTCCAGGCGGACGTTCTTCACGGCCGCCGCGACCACGAAGACGATCACGATCGACGGCAGGCTGATCACGGCGGCACTGGCGGTCTTCGCGAGGACATAGCCCCGGCCGGGGAGCGTGGTCAGCCTCAGCTGCCGCACCCAGCCGCTCTCGCGCTCCTTGGCGATGCGCTCGCTGTTGCCCATCAGAACAGCGGTCAGGGCGCCGAAGGACGCCATCGAGACCATGAAGAAGGTCGGGAGGGTGAGGCCCGTGCCCTCCACCTTCGTCGTGCTGTCGGCGCTGCCCGCGATCAGCAGGAACAGGGCCGAGGGGTAGATCACCGAGAAGAACAGGAACTTGCGGTTGCGCAGGGCGCGGGTGATTTCCAGCTTGATGAGACCGTTCACTTGGACTTCGCCTCCTCGGCGGCCGTGATGGCTACGAAGGCCTGCTCCAGGCCGAGCCCGGCCACTTCGAGATTGCGGGGGTAGACACCGAGCCCGTACAGGGCGTGCACGGTCGCGTCGGCGTCGGATGACTGGATGCGGACGGTCTGCCCTGATACGTCTATCGACGTGAGGAAGGGCAGGGCGCGCAGCGAGGCCTCGTCGATCGGGCCCTCCAGGTCGAAGGCGACGCGGCGGGCGCCGGCCTTCGCCTTGATCTCGGCGGCGGTGCCGTCGGCGAGGAGCCGTCCGCGGTGCAGTACCAGCACCCGGTCGGCGATCGCGTCGGCCTCTTCCAGGTAGTGCGTGGCGAACAGGACCGTACGCCCCTGGTCGGCCTGTTCGCGCATGGTGGCCCAGAAGGCCTGGCGGGCGGAGACGTCCATGCCGGTGGTGGGCTCGTCGAGGACGATGAGGTCGCTGTCGCCGGCCGTGGCGAGGGCGAAGCGGACGCGCTGGGCCTGGCCGCCGGAGAGTTTGTTGACCTTGCGGTCGGCGATCTGCGAGATGCCCGCGCGGGCCAGGACGTCGGTGACACGGAACGGCTTCGGGTGCAGAGCGCAGGCGAGCTTCACCAGCTCGGCGACGGTGACCTCGTCCATCAGGCCGCCGCTCTGCAGCATGGCGCCCACCCGGCCACCGACGATCGCCTCGCGCGGGCCGGTGCCGAACACCCGCACCGCGCCGCTGTCGGCCTGCTTGAGTCCGAGGAGCAGGTCCAGCGTGGTCGACTTGCCCGCCCCGTTCGGACCCAGCAGGGCGACGGTCTCGCCCGGGTGCAGGTCGAGCGTCAGCCCGTCCACCGCCCGGACGCTCCCGTAGGCCTTGGTCACTGATTCGAACCCGACCACCGAGGTGGTGGTCGCCGCTGTCGTTGTCATGTGGTCCATCGTGGCGACGGAGGGGGTGACGTCGGCAGTGCCGCCTGTCGCGACTGCGGGATGACAGATGTCATACGGCCCCGGCCCTGCGCCTCGCGGACACCTCGGGGCAACGCTGCATCGGGTCTTGGCGTACGACGAGAGGGCATCCGGCCATGGAAGCCATGGCCGGATGCCCTCTCGAATGCCCGACGCGACGGGGCTAGCTGGGGTTCGTGTCGATGGTGACGTCGCGCCCGGCGGTTGTCGTGGCGCGCAGCGCCAGGCCGAGGGCCGAGGCCACGTCCTCCGGACTCACGGCCTTCTTGCTGCCGTCGCCCTTGGTGATCGTGACGCCGTCGAAGGCGCCGCCGTACAGCCCCTTCAGGGCAGCGAGGTCGTAGTGCTCGACCAGCTTGCCGTTGACCGCGCGGACACTCAGGAACTTCCAGATGGAGTTCTGCGGGCTGAAGGAGATGAAGTGGGTGGCATCCGTGCGGACCGTGACGTTCGCGGACATCGCCGGCTTCGCGAACTTCGTCATCATCCGGTCGACCTCGGTGTTCGCCACCGTCGGCTGGCGCGTCTTGGTGGCGACCTTGACCGGGGTGACCGTGTCGGTCTCCACCTGGGCGCGGTAGGCGTCCTCGACGGCCTGCGTGGAGGACGCGACGTCGATGCCCTTGCCCGCCTTGCCGTACACGGCGACGGCCTTGCCCGACACGAACTTGATCGTGCCGTCGCTCGCCGAACCGGAGCCGCCCGCGGCGCGCTCCAGGGCGGCCTGCAGCTTCTCCTCGTCGACCGGCATGCTGGGTTCGACGACGCGTTCCTGGCCGAACAGCGAGCCGATCACGGAGACCGGGTTGTAGTCACTGCCCGCGGCGGCGCGAACCGTGTCCTGGGTGTCGAACTGGAGCCCCGCCTGGTCCGGCTTCAGCGAGACCGTGTCGCCGTCGACCGACAGCTTGAGGGCCTTGTTCGTACGGTTCCCGAAGGCGTCGTCGAGCTTCTTGACGGCCTCGTCGCGGGTGCCGCCGCCGATGTCGACGCCGAGCACGGTGGTGCCCTTGGGCACGTCCGAGTGGTTCATCAGGAGCCCGGCGCCGTAGGCGCCACCGGCGAGGACCACCACGAGGACGCCGAGCAGCGCGGGCTTGTTGCGGCCCTTCTTCTTGGGCCGCTTCGCCTCGGGTGCGGGCTGCTGGACCGGCTCAGGCAGCTTCGGCGGGGTGTGCGGCAGCGGGCCGTCGGGGTGCGCGCCCGGCCCGAACGGGGAGTTCTGGGCGGGCGATACAACGGGGATGCCGCTGGTCAGGGTGTGTCCGGAGACATTCTCCGCGGCGCCGCCGTAGCCCTGAGCGCCCGGCTCGGGTGCCGGCTTCTGCGGCGTGAGGATCGCGGTGTCGTCGCTGAGCCCACCGCTGAGGGGGCCACGCGGGCCGCCGGGAACGCCCGGACCACCGCCGGGACCACCCGGACCGCCGGGACCACCCAGGCCGCCGGGACCACCCGGACCGCCGCCGGGATATCCCTGGCCCGCGCCAGGACCCGCGGCCAGGCTGCCGGGAGCCGCGCCGGGACCGGTCGGCGGCGCCAGCGGGCCGTCTCCGGTGACCGGACCGCCGGTCGCGCCGACGGGGCCGCGCTGCCCGCCCTCCGAGAAGTACGGCAGGTCGTCGCGGCGCGGTTCACCGCCGCCCTCGGGTCCGATGGACGGGAAGGAGCCGGTGTTGCTCAGCGCTCCCGAGACGTCGAAGGAACCGGTGCCACCGCCATGGCCGGGCGCCACGGGTCCGGCACCGGTGGCACCGGGCAGCCCGGCGCCGTTCGTACCGCCGCCGGGGCGCGGCCCGTTCGCCGCGCCGGGCCGGGCGCCACCAGGGGCCCCCAGCGGACCGGAGCCGTTCGCGGCACTCGGCCGCGCACCGCCGGGAGCACCAGGAGCTCCGGGAGCTCCAGGGCGACCGCCCTGCGGCCCCGCCGAGCCCGCGGCACCCGCGGGACCCGAACCGCCCGGCAGGCCCGCTCCGTTGGTGGACCCACCGCCCGGCCCGCCCTTGGGCGCACCGGACTTGCGCGGCGCGAACCAGTCGCTCGCCTTCTCCTCGGCCGCGGGGGCAGCCCCGGCGGCACCGTCCACGGACATGGACGCGGTGGTGGACGCGGCCGGAGCCGTGGACGCGCCCGTGGGCGACGTCACGCCCCGCGGCGCCTCCGCGGCACCACCGACGCCGTCGACGCCCTCGGCGGACGCGTCCGCGTCCCCGACCGGCGTGCGCACGACGACGGGCGGAATGGGCCGCGATCCGGGGATGTTGATCCGGATCCGGGTCGTCAGCGTGGTCTCGGTCTTGCGCTCCTCCGGCGGGTTGCCGGTGGCCGAACGGCCCGCGTCAACGCCGCTTTCGGAAGCCGTGGGGGTCCCGTACGGCGGCGTCCCCGACGGGTACGCGGCTCCACCGCGCCCGTTGGGCCCGGAGGACGAACTGTCAGTTTCACGACTCAAGGCAGGTTCTCCCGGTTGGCTCCGCCGCCCGTTTACTCGACCTCATCTCGGGCAGCTCGGCGGCGCGCACCACCATACTGGCCGTGTCCGGCGCGCAAACCTCGCCCGCGAAGGAAACCCCCACGGGACCCGCACCTGTCCGATACGGCGAAGTGGTACGTCACTTCCCAAGTCGGACGGCGGAGCCGCCCGGTTGCCGCCCTTGCCCAAGGGTGGCGCACATCACAGCGACAGCCATGCCGCCGAGCAGGAAGAGGTAGGAGCCGAGTCCCGCACCGAAGAGGAAGTCCCCTTCCGGACGGCTGGCGGTGAGCAGGACGACGGCGACCATCCAGCCGGCCGCGGGCGCGACGGCCCCGGCTCTGGTGCCGACCGCGTGCGCCCCGCCCAGGAAGAGCCCGGCGGCGCCGGCGAGCGCGAGCAGCAACCCGCCCGGGAACCAGCCGGATTGCACCAGCGCCCCGGCGGCCCCGATCACGGCGCCGAGCACGAAGAGTCCCGCGTAGGCGGCGATCCGCCCGCCCGAGGGCCGGTTCAGCGGCTGGGCGAGCATGCTCCCCCGCGGTCCCGTCGTACTCATCACACGCCCGCCTCTCGCTGATCGGTCGCCACGCCCTCGAAGAGGTCCCTCTCGCGCGCCTTCGGCCGCTCCCCGCGCACCAACTCGTAGTACTCGGTGGTGAACAGCGGCTGCGCGAGCTCGTTCGAGAGCACGAACCAGGGCTCGGCGACCTCGATCTGTGTGGCGTGCGCGCGCATCGCGGCGGCCTTGGCGGCGGCGTGGGCGGTTCCGTCGACCTCGGTGGTGACCACCGAGTCGTCGACGACACCCGGTACGTCGTCGAGGGCGGCGGACGTGGTCCAGGGCAGCTCCGGGAGCGCGTCGCGAAGGCGCCCGAACCCCTCCTCGGCCACCGAGCGCGGCACCCGGTTCCAGTAGATCTTGGCGATCTGCCACGGTTCGCCGAGATCCGGACGGAAGGAGGCTTCTGCGGCCAGCTCGGCGGCCCGCATCGCGACGCGGTGGGCCTGGATGTGGTCCGGGTGCCCATAACCCCCGTCGGGGTCATAGGTGACGAGCACCTGGGGACGTACCTCGCGGATCACCTCTACGAGGCTCTCGGCGGCGTCGTCGACGGCGGCGGACCAGAAGGCGCCCGTGCGGTGGTTCTGCTCGACGCCCATCATTCCGGAGTCACGGAAGCGCCCGGGGCCGCCGAGGAACCGGTGGTCCGTGACCCCCAGCTCCTTCATGGCGGCGGCCAGCTCACCGATCCGGTGCGGGCCGAGCCCGCCCTCGCGGTCGGGCGCGAGCCGCGCGAGCTCGGGCGGGATGACCTCGCCCTCCTCGCCGAGGGTGCAGGTCACCAGCGTCACATGGGCGCCCTCGGCCGCGTACTTGGCCATGGTCGCGCCATTGTTGATCGACTCGTCGTCCGGGTGCGCGTGCACCAGGAGCAGACGCCGGTCGGGCAGTTCCGTCATGGAGCCACCCTACGAGGTGACCGACCTCCCCCACCGCCTCCCCAGCCGCCGGTTCCGGCCGGTCCGTTTCCGGATCCCACCCCTCCGGACAGCCGGTCACCCGGCCTCTCCAGGTCCTGCTCAGCTGATCGGTAGTCGCGGCACGGTCTCAGCAGTGCCGATGAGCCGACGGTTCAGAAACCCAGATACGTGATCTGGACGATGTAGACGCGCTCGCTTCGCACGACGACCTGGTACGTGAACATGCCGCCGGGGACGATGATGTCGCCGCCCTTCGGGTCGACCCCTCCGTGGGCCCGGCCGTGGACGTGGAAGGCTTCGGCCGCCCTGACCAGTTCGTCCGCCTTTCTTTCCACCCTGGCGAGGAAGTCGGCCGGAGCGGTACGAGCGGCTTGCTCCGCGCCGAAGGCGTACTCCCACTTCCAGCTCACGCGCGGACTGCCTTCATGGCCTCGTCCAGGACGGAGGTCAGTTCTCGCAGGGCTTCCTGAGCGGTGGCCGGATCTTCGTGTTCCAGATGGCTCTTCGCACGGGAGTAACGGGCGGACAGATCGGGGCGGCGCGCGATTTCGATGTCCCTGGCCCAGGTCAGGACCCAGCCCCGCACGGGGCTGAGGGACTGCCACTCGACCGCCTTGGCGAATGCCTCGTCCTTCTTGGCCTGCATCTCGCCCAGGCGGCCCGGGTCGACGACGGCGAGGGCCGCACGCAGGGCGTCAGGGGTGTGCTCGGGACGGGGGATCAGCTCGTGTCCGTGATCAGACTGGGTGCTCATCGTGTCCTCCTGGGGATGCCCCAGCCAGGGTATCGAGCCGGGGCGGCAGCCGAGCCGACCTCGGGCGGAGGCCGGAAGCGCGTCGGCGGAGATTCCGTCCACGGGTGGGGAGCTGACCATGGTGGGGCCCGGAGCCTTTCGTGTCGCGGAGCCGGTGATCTGAACAGGCGTGTGTGTCAGGCGGCCGCGGGAACGTCCACCCGACAGTCACGGCAGCGGCCGGGTTCGGGCGCGCGGAAGGCGCGGTCACAGCCGTCGCAGGTCTGGAGCGGGTGCCGGGTGGCCGGCGGTGGGGTGGGTGCGCGGAATGGGGGCGGGGGCGGCAGCTGGGTGGTGAGGCGGTGGGCCAGGAGGGCGGCGGGCCGCCGTAAACCCTCGGGCGGGAGGTCGGCGGTGAGCGCCTGTCGTACGGCGATGGCACTGACGTCTCGTTCCAGCCAGGCGGCGACGCCGGGGGCGAGGTGGGCCGTGTCGCAGGCGGAGAGGAGGAGGCGGGGGTCGTGGCGGCGGAGGTCCGCGAGGAGGGCGGCGGCGGCCTGGAGGAGGGCGGGGGCGGGGTACGCGGGGCGCGGGACGGCGGGGAGGGGCTTGCGGGGTGCGCGCTGCTTCGGCTGCGTCGGCTGCTTCGGGGTCACCGGGCCGTGGTCGACGGCTGCCTGGCGGTGGTGGCCGGGCTGGTTGCAGGAGATCGTGCGGGTGACGATGCGACCGCCGGGGGTGCGTTGACGTTCGCGGCGCAGGTAGCCGTGGGCCTCCAGCTCGCGCAGGGCGGCGGCGATACGCGTCGCGCCCTCGGGGAAGCGGGCGGCGAGGGTCTTGATGTCGACGCGGGCGCCTGCGGGGAGGGACTGGATGTAGACGGCCAGTCCGATGGCGAGGCCCGACAGCTCCGGGTGCTGGGCGAGGTGGTTGCCGATCACCGTGAAGCGGGTGGTGTGGCGGGCGTTGTCGTGAGTGAGGCCGCCGTGGCCGGAGTCTCCGGAGCGGGGGTGCCGCCGGTTCGGGTGTTTGTCGGCGGCAAGGCGGGACTGGGCGTGCGGGGGCACGCTAATGTCGTGCGTATCCATCAGGAAGGTCCGATCTTCCTCGGTGGTCAGGCCCTCGCATTGGGATTGCCGTCCCGGCGGGGGCCGTCGCATGTCTGCGGTTGTGTTGCGCCGAGCGTAGGCCAGGCAACCGGCCCGGAATCCAGCCGAGTTGGTGATGTTCACTCGCGCGAGTGAGGGGCATGCCGACGTGGGCGGGAGGGTGGGGTGGGGCTTGGTGGAGTCCTTTCACCCGCGTGGTTCTTTGGGAAGAGCGCCCCTGGCACCGGAGCACGTGCGGGCGGACTCCGGTGGGAGGGGTACGAGGTTCAGTTCCGCCCAGACCGTCTTGCGCGGGTGCGGCCCCTGGGCGACGCCCCACCGGTCGGCGAGCGCCTCGACAAGGACGAGACCCCGGCCGGACTCGGCGTCAGGGGTGGGGTCTTGGGGGCGGGGCAGGCGGTCGCCACAGGTGTCGGTCACCTCGATGCGCAGGGTGTCACCGACGACGTAGAGGGTGAGCCTGAAGTCCCGGCCAGGGACGCGACTGTGCGCGGCCGCGTTGGCCGCGAGTTCGGCGACGACTTGGCGTGCCGGGTCCAACGTGAGTTCCCAGGCCCGGAGTTGCTCGGTGGCGAGCAGGCGGGCGAGGCGGGCGCCGCGTGGCGTGGGTGACAGTCGCACGCTGAAGTCGCGGATGGAGTGGTCGAGTCGAGCCTCGGGGGCGGCGGTTTTCTGGATCACGTCACTCAGCGTGGCCGTCCGTGCCTACCGTGAACAGTGACAACTCCGTTGCGTACGGTGACTGTCCGGACGTTGTCCAGTCGTGTCCGGGCTGTCGGGAGCGGTCGTGCGGGTACGGGCGTCGCGGCACGGTCGTACGACGGAGGGGTGCGGGATGCGGCAGGTGGACGGCAGCGCGGCGCGGCTCAAGAGCGAGGCGGACGAGCCGGGTTGGGAGGTGGACCCGGACGACGACTGGGGTGTGGCGGTCGTCGCGACCGTGGGGCGGCAGTTGCGGCTGCGCCGGGAGGCCGTGGGGATGCGGGCCGCCGACTTCGGGGTGGCGGTCGGGTACGGCGAGGACTTGGTCTACAAGATCGAGAGCGGGAAGCGGATTCCACGGCTTGAGTACCTGGACAAGGCGGACGAGGTGCTGGGGGCGGGTGGGCTCATCTCCGCGATGAAGGAGGACGTGAAGAAGGTCAGTTACCCGAAGAAGGTGCGGGATCTGGCGAAGATGGAGGCGAAGGCGGTCGAGATCGGGGTGTACGAGTGCAACATCATCCCTGGGCTGTTGCAGACGCCGGAACATGCGCGTGCCCTGATCGAGGCAGCACAGCCGCCGTACTCACCGGGTGATGTGGAACGCATGGTCGCCGCTCGGTTGGCCCGGCGGTCGGTCTTTGAACGGGACCCGGCCCCGTCGATCCACTTCGTGCTGGAAGAGGCACCGCTGCGCAGACAGGTTCGGGGCACAATGGCCTGGCGACAGCAGCTCGAACATCTCCTGGAAGTGGGGCGGTTGCACCACGTCACGCTCCAGGTCATGCCGACGAACACCGACCCCCATCCCGGGCTGGACGGCAGGATCGAGTTGTTGAAGTTCCCGGACGGGACGGCGGCAGGGCGTTCCGACGGCGCCTTTAGTGGTCGGCCGATCACCGATCCAAAGCAGCTTCGCATCCTTGAGCTGCGATACGGCACCATCCGGGCGCAGGCTCTCCCACCACGGGAGTCGCTGGCCTTCATCGAGCAACTGCTGGGAGAAACATGATCCGCAAGGCCTCCGCAGGGGACGCCTCCGAACTGGCGTGGTTCAAGAGCAGCTACAGCGGCGGCACTGACGGCGAGTCCTGTGTTGAAGTCGCGCTGGCGTGGTTCAAGAGCAGTTACAGCAGTAGCTCCGAAGGCGACTCCTGCGTCGAACTCGCCACCACCCCCGGCACCGTCCACGTCCGCGACTCCAAGAACGTGGACGGCCCCCGCCTGGCCTTCTCCCCCGCCGCCTGGGCCGACTTCGTGCCGTACGCGTCCGAAGACTGACCGGCCCCGCTACTCGGTGGGTTGCCCGCAGCTCCGCGACCTGCGTCCGCAGCTCCTCGATCTGTTCGGCGTACGCGGTCTTGGTCTGCTGGGCACTGGCATGAGGGCCTCGGCCTCTTCACGGGCCCGCCGCGGGGATTCGGTCCCCGGCTCCTGGCACTCACCCAGCACCCGTCAGAACTTGATGCTGCCGATCATGCCCGCGATGTTCGTCGTCACCTCGTTGATCGTGGGAGCGACGGTGGAGGAGGCGAGGTAGAACCCGAGCAGGACACACACGATGGCGTGCGCGGCCTTCAACCCTGACTTCTTGACCAGGATGAAGACAATGATCGCCAGCAGCACCACCGCCGAAATCGAGAGTGCCACGGCAGTTCACCTCCAAAGATCACAAACAGAGCAGAGAAATTAGTACATCCATACAGCGGCCAGCAGGTTCATACCCACACAGCGCTAGTGATCATAACTATCCGTACGCGCGCATCGATCGGCGCACGGCCGCACAAGGGGGCGCATGGCCAATATGGTCGGGGCATGACGACCGAGCCTCTCTCCTTCCCGCGCCGGTACGCCCGCACCCAGCGGTTCACCCTCGGCGCGCCACACGCGTTCACCGTGTCGCCCGACGGTTCCCGGGTCGTGTTCCTGCGGTCCAGCTCCGGTACGGACCGGGCGAATCAGCTGTGGGTTCTCGACGTGGCGGACGGAGCGATGGGGGTCCCCCCGGCCGGAGGCTGGGGGAGGATCGCGGCCGATCCGGCGGCACTGCTCGGGGGTGCCACGGAACGCCTGTCGGCCGAGGAGCGGGCACGCCGCGAACGCAGCCGCGAGGGCGGTGCCGGGGTCGTCGCCTACGCCACCGACACGGCGGTCGAGTTGGCCTCTTTCGCGTTGTCGGGGCGGCTTTTCACAGCGGAGCTGCAGGCCGGCACGGCACGTGAACTGCGCGTACCGGGACCGGTGATCGACCCGCGCCCCTCGCCCGACGGACGGCTCGTCGCATACGTCGCCGGGGGCGCCCTCAGGGTGGTCGGCGCCGAGGGCGAGGACGACCGGGCGCTCGCGGAGCCGGAGCCGGCGGCGGGATCGGCGTCGGTTTCCTATGGGTTGGCCGAGTTCATCGCGGCCGAGGAGATGGGGCGTTCGCGCGGCTTCTGGTGGTCGCCGGAAGGGGACCGGCTGCTCGTCGCGCGGGTCGACGACACGCCCGTACGCCGCTGGTGGATCTCCGATCCGGCGCATCCCGAGCGCGATCCGCAGCGCGTCGCGTATCCGGTGGCGGGAAGCGACAACGCGGACGTACGGCTCTTCGTCATCGGTCTCGACGGGGTGCGCACGGAGGTCGTGTGGGACCGGCGCCGCTACCCGTATCTGGCACATGTGCACTGGTCAGCGGCGGGTGCCCCACTGATTCTGGTGCAGGCGCGGGACCAGCGCAGCCAGCTGTTCCTGGCCGTGTCGCCGGACACCGGGGCGACCCGGATGGTGCACGCGGACGAAGATCCACAATGGCTTGATCTTTTCCCCGGTGTGCCGTGCTGGAGCCCCGGCGGTCAGCTCGTGCGGATCGCCGACGAGGGCGGCGCCCGGGTGCTCGCGTTCGGCGAACGCCCGCTGACCGGACCGCAGTTGCATGTGCGCGCGGTGCTCGACGTGTCCGACGACGACGTGCTGATCTCGGCGTCTGCGGGCAAGGCGGCGACCGCGCCCGAAACAGGCGAAGTGCATGTGTACCGCGTCAACGAGCTCGGTATGGAACGCCTTTCGCAGGAGCCCGGCGTGCACTCCGCGGTGCGCGCCGGGGGCGTGACCGTGCTCGTGTCGGCGGCGCTCGACCAGCCGGGCGCCCAGGTGCAGGTGCTGCGCGAGGGCAAGCGAAGCGCGACGGGGGTCTCCCCGGCCGGAGGCTGGGGGAAGACGGCGACCGTGGCCTCGTACGCAGAACATCCCGGTTTGTCCCCGCGCGTAACCCTCACCCAGGGGGGCGCACGGAAAATCCCATGCGCCGTGCTTATGCCAACGGACTACCACGGTGACACCCCCCTGCCGGTCCTCATGGATCCCTACGGCGGCCCGCACGGCCCGCGCGTGCTGGCCGCGCACAACGCGCACCTCACCTCGCAGTGGTTCGCCGACCAGGGTTTCGCGGTGGTGGTCGCCGACGGCCGCGGCACCCCCGGCCGCTCCCCCGCCTGGGAGAAGGCGGTCCGCGACGACTTCACGCTCTCCCTCGACGACCAGATCGACGCGCTGCACGGTCTCGCGGAGACCTTCCCGCTGGATCTGTCCCGGGTGGCGATCCGCGGCTGGTCGTACGGCGGCTGGCTCGCGGGGCTGGCCGTGCTGCGCCGACCGGACGTCTTCCACGCGGGCATCGCGGGCGCTCCGGTCACGGACTGGCGGCTGTACGACACCCACTACACGGAGCGGTACCTGGGCAATCCGGCAGCGAGCCCGGACACGTACGCGAAGAGTTCACTGATCACCGACGAGGGACTCTCCGCGCCCGCCGAGCCGCACCGGCCGCTGATGATCGTGCACGGTCTCGCGGACGACAACGTGGTGGTGGCGCACGCCCTCCGGCTGTCCTCGGCGCTGCTGGCCGCGGGCCGCCCGCACGAGGTGCTGCCCCTCTCCGGTGTCACGCACATGACCCCGCAGGAGCAGGTCGCCGAGAACCTGCTGCTGCTCCAGGTGGACTTCCTGAAGCGCTCGCTGGGACTGGCGTAGGCGGGGCAACGGGCCGGGGAGACATGGCGCGCCCCGGCCCGTTTACGGCACCCGCACGGCCGTACGTTGTTCAGATTGACGCGTCCGTATATCGGGATGGCGTCAGCTAAGTTGCCTGCTTGTTAACGCAGTTGATGCGCATTTGTGCGGTTATTTTGGCTCGTCACCATGATCGTCCGGCGCTTTCTCCTGCGGCACGACCCGCTTCTCCTCCGCGAAATGACAGGCCGAGTCGTGCGCGGCCGGACCCTCGGTGAGGCGGAATTCCGCGGGCACCGCGAGCAGCGGCACCTCCAGCGTGCACCGCTCCTGCGCCTTCCAGCAGCGGGTGCGGAAGCGGCAGCCGGAGGGGATGTTCGCCGGGGACGGCACGTCTCCGGTGAGGATGATCCGCTCCCGGTGCTCACGGGCCTCGGGGTCGGGGACGGGCACGGCGGACAGCAGCGCCTGTGTATAAGGATGCGTCGGGTGGTCGTAGATCTCGGCGTCCTTGCCGGTCTCCACGATCCGCCCGAGGTACATCACACCGACCCGGTCGGAGATGTGCCGCACGATCGACAGGTCGTGCGCGATGAAGACGTAGCTCAGGTCGAACTCGTCCTGGAGCCTGTCCAGCAGGTTGATCACCTGGGCCTGCACGGAGACGTCGAGCGCGGAGACCGGCTCGTCCGCGACGATGATCTCGGGGCGCAGCGCCAGCCCCCGCGCGATGCCGATGCGCTGGCGCTGGCCGCCGGAGAACTGGTGCGGGTAGCGGTTGATGTACTCGGGGTTGAGCCCGACCACGTCCAGCAGGTCCTGGACCTTCCGCCGGCGGTCGCCCTTCGGCGCGACCTCGGGATGGATCTCGTACGGCTCCCCGATGATGTCGCCGACGGTCATCCGGGGGTTGAGCGAGGTGTACGGGTCCTGGAAGACCATCTGGATGTTGCGGCGTACTGCCTTCAGCGCACGCCCCGACAGTTTGGTGATGTCCTCGCCCTTGTACTTGATCGTCCCGGCCGTCGGCTTCTCCAGGTTGACCAGCATCTTGGCGACCGTCGACTTGCCGCAGCCGGACTCGCCGACGATGCCGAGGGTCTCGCCCCGGCCCAGCACGAAGTCGACGCCGTCGACGGCCTTGACCGCGCCGACCTGCTTCTTGAAGAGGATGCCCTGGGTGAGCGGGTAGTGCTTGACGAGCCCGCTGACCTCCAGGAGCGCCTCAGGCACCGAGCCCTCCCGACTCGCCTCAGTCGCTGTCCCGGCCATCGCGGCACTCCCTCCAGAAGAAGCAGGCGCTCCTGCGCTCCTCGTCCACCTCGAACAGCGGCGGCACGTCGGTCCGGCAGATGTCCTGGGCCATCGGGCAGCGCGGGTTGAAGGCGCAGCCCGGCGGGATGTGCATCAGGTTGGGCGGCAGGCCCTTGATGGCGTAGAGCTCCTGGCCCTTCTGGTCGAGCCGCGGGATCGACTCCAGGAGCCCCTTCGTATAGGGGTGCGCCGGGGCTTTGTAGATGTCGTGGACCGGCGCCGACTCGACGATCCGGCCCGCGTACATCACGGCGATCTTGTCGGCGACGTCCGCGACCACGCCGAGGTCATGGGTGATGAGGATGAGCCCCATGTTGAGCTCGCGCTGGAGCTCGGCGAGCAGGTCCATGACCTGGGCCTGGACGGTGACGTCGAGCGCGGTGGTGGGTTCGTCGGCGATGATCAGCGCGGGTTCGAGGGCCAGCGCCATGGCGATCATGATGCGCTGGCGCATCCCGCCGGAGAACTGGTGCGGATAGTCGCGCACCCGGTCGGCGGCGGCCGGGATCCGTACCCGGTCCATCAGCTCGATCGACTTGGCGCGGGCGTCCTTGCGGGACATCCCGCGGTGCACGGTGAACATCTCGCCGAGCTGGTCGCCGACGCTGAGCACCGGGTTCAGGGAGGACAGCGCGTCCTGGAAGATCATCGCCATCTCGGCGCCGCGCACCTTGCGCCGCTCGTCCTCCTTGAGCTTGAGCAAGTCCTTGCCCTGGAAGAGGACTTCGCCAGCGGTGATCTTCCCGGGCGGCATGTCGAGGATGCCCATCACGGCCTGCGCGGTCACCGACTTGCCGGAGCCGGACTCGCCGAGCACGGCGAGCGTCTCGCCCTCGTCCACGCTGTAGGTGACCCCGTTGACGGCCTTGGCGACCCCGTCCCTGGTCCGGAACTCCACGTGCAGATCGCGCACTTCGAGCAGCACGGCCGTCACCTCAGCTTCGGGTCGAGGGCGTCGCGCACCGCGTCGCCGAGCATGATGAACGCGAGCACGGTGATCGCGAGGGCACCGGCGGGCCACAGCAGCATGTGCGGGGCGTTGCGGATGTAGGCGGAGGCCGAGGAGATGTCGATGCCCCAGCTGACCGTCGGCGGCTTCAGCCCGACGCCGAGGTAGGAGAGCGTCGCCTCCAGGGAGATGTACGTACCGAGCGCGATCGTCGACACGACGATCACCGGCGCGACGGCGTTGGGCGTGATGTGCCGCAGCATCAGCCGCGAGTTGGAGGCACCGAGCGCGCGGGCCGCCTGCACGTAGTCGTTCTGCTTGGTGGTGATGACGGAGCCGCGGGCGATCCGGGAGACCTGCGGCCAGCCGAGCAGCACCATGAACCCGATGACCGGCCAGATCGTATTGCTGGTCACCACGGAGAGGAGGACCAGACCGCCGAGCACGACGGGGATGGCGAAGAAGATGTCGGTGATCCGGGACAGAACCGCGTCCCCCGCCTTGCCGAAGAACCCGGCGAGCCCGCCGAGCACCGAGCCGAGGATCGCGACGCCGAGGGTGGCGCAGACGCCGACGCTGATCGAGACGCGGGTCCCGTACACCACCCGCGTGTAGACGTCGCAGCCCTGGCCGTCGAACCCGAAGGGGTGTCCGGGCTGGGAGCCCTCCTGAGCCTTGGCGAGGTCGCACTTGAGGGGGTTCTGGGAGGCGATCAGCGAGGGCCACAGGGAGATGACGACCAGGAAGAGGATGACGAGCGCGGAGATGATGAAGACGGGGTTGCGCCGCAGGTCGCGCCAGGCGTCGGACCAGAGGCTTCTGGGCTTCTCCTGCGGCCCCGTGCCTTCCGGTCCGCCCGGAGCCCGTCCGCCGGAGGCGGCTGATGGATGCTGCTCCAGAGTCTCCGCCTCGCTGGTGCCGAGGTCCATGGTTCCCCCCATGCCGGTCGGGGCGATGGCGAGGTCCTCCGGGGGAGGACCTGCCTGCCCCCCAGGTCCCTGCCCCCCGATGGCCTCTGGCTCGTACGGCGGCTGCTCAGGCATAGCGGATCCTGGGGTCGAGTACGGCGTAGAGGAGGTCGACGAGCAGGTTGGCGACCAGGAAGACGAGGACGAGGACGGTCACGAACCCGACGACCGTCTGGGTGTTCTGGTGCACGATGCCCTGATAGAGCTGATAGCCGACGCCGTGGATGTTGAAGATCCGCTCGGTGACGATCGCGCCGCCCATCAGCGCACCGATGTCGGTGCCGATGAAGGTGACCACGGGGATCAGCGAGTTGCGCAGCAGGTGCTTGGTGATCACCCGGTGCCGGGGCAGGCCCTTGGCGATGGCCGTACGGACGTAGTCGGACCGTTTGTTCTCCGCGATGGAGGTCCGGGTCAGCCGGGTCACGTAGGCGAGGGAGATGGAGGCCAGGACCAGGCCCGGCACGATCAGTTCGCCGATCGTGGCGTCCGTGGAGACGGACGGTTTGATCCAGCCCCACTCGACGCCGAGCAGCAGCTGGAGCAGCAGACCGGTGACGAAGGTCGGCACCGAGATGACGACGAGGGTGAGCAGCAGGACGCCGGTGTCGACGGGCCGCCCGCGGCGCAGGCCGGTGATGACGCCGAGCACGATGCCGATGACGATCTCGAAGAGGATCGCGACGATCGTCAGCCGGATGGTGACCGGGAAGGCGGTCTTCATCAGTTCGGTGACCTCCTGCCCGTTGAAGGCGGTGCCGAAGTCGCCGGTGAAGACGTTGCCCATGTAGGTCAGGTATTGCTGCCACACGGGCTTGTCGAGGCCGAACTCCTTGCGCAGCTGGGCGGCCGTGGCGGGGTCGCACTGCTTGTCGCCGCACAGGCCCGCGATGGGGTCGCCCATCACGTTCACCATCAGGAAGATCAGCAGTGTGGCGCCGATGAAGACCGGGATCATCTGCAGCAGACGCCGGATTACGTACCGTCCCATGAGGGCTCCGGAGGTAGTGGGACAGCCGTGGTGAACGGCTGTCCCCGCGGCTCAGCTGACCGTGATCTCGTTGTAGACGGGGACGCTGAACTGGTTGAGCGCCACGTTGGAGATCTTGTCCGAGTAGCCTGCGCTGCCGTTCTGGTACCAGAGGGGGATGGCGGCCATGTTGTCCCGTACGACGCCCTCGGCCTGCTGGAAGAGCTTGACGGCCTTGGCCCGGTCGGTCTCGGCGTTCGCCTGGTCGACGAGCTTGTCGAAGTCCTTGTTGGACCACTTGCCGTCGTTGGAGGAGGCGTTGGTGTAGTACAGCGGCTGGAGGAAGTTCTGGATCAGCGGGTAGTCCATCTGCCAGCCGGCCCGGAACGGACCCGGCATCTTGTGCCGGCCGATCTGGTTGCGGAAGTCGGCGAAGGTGCCGATCGGGTTGCCGACGCAGGCCTTGTCGTTGCCGAGCGCGTTGTTGATGGAGTTGCAGACGGCGTCGATCCACTCCTTGTGCGAGCCGGTGTCCGCGTTGTACGAGAGCTTGATCTGCCCGCCGGGCAGGCCGCCGCCCTCCTGGATCAGCTTCTTCGCCTGCGCGGGGTCGTACGTGCAGGAGTCGCCGCACAGCCCGTCCTGGAAGCCGCCGTCCGTGCCGAGCACCGGTGAGGTCCAGTCGGTGGCCGGGGTGCGGGTCTTCTGGAAGATCGTGTTGGTGATCTGGTCGCGGTTGATCGCCATGGACAGGCCCTGGCGGACCTTCACCGCCCCGCTCGTGTCCCAGTTCTTGTCATAGAACGGGAAAGCGAGCGTCTGGATGATGCCGGCCGGTGTATTGATGTAGCGATCACCGAGGTCGCTCTTCACGTTCTTGAGCTGAGAGGCGGGCACGTCGTCGACAAGGTCGAGGTTGCCGGCCAGCAGGTCGGTGTAGGCCGTGTTGTTGTCGGTGTAGACCTTGAGGTCCACGCCATCGTTCTGCGCCTTGTCGTCGCCGGAGTAGCCGTCCCACTTCCGCAGGGACATCACCGAGCCCTTGGTGTAGGAGTCGATGGTGTACGGCCCGTTCCCGACCGGCTTCTTCACCCAGGCCGCGTGGTCGTCGAAGAACGCCGTGGGCAGCGGCGCGTACGCCACATAGCCGAGGGTGTCGGGGAACGTCGAGAACTTCTGGTTGAGCTTGACGGTGAAGGTGTCCGTGCCCGTCACCTTGAGCCCGGAGAGAGTGTCGGCGCTCTGCGTCCCGGCGTCGGGGTGGACCTTGTCGTATCCCTCGATGTATCCGAAGAAGTACGCGTTCTTCTGGTTGTTCTTGAGGCTGGCCCCGTAGTTCCACGCGTCGACGAAGGACTTCGCGGTGACGGCCTCGCCATTGCTGAATTTCCAGCCGTCCTTGATCGTGATCGTGAAGTTCTGCGAGTCGGACGTATCGATCTTGTCGGCGAGCATGTCCTCGGCCGCGCCGGTCTTGGCGTCGTAGCGCTTCAGGCCGCGGAAGAGCATGTCGAGGACCTTGCCGCCCTGCACCTCGTTGGTGTTGGCCGGTTCCAGCGGGTTCTGCGGGTCCCCCCAGGAGGAGGAGACGATCCCGGAGCCGTTGCCGCCACCGCCGCTGCTCCCTCCGCCCCCGCAGGCGGTTGCCGCGAGGGCTACCACCGCCGCGCATGCGGCCCATTTGGCGTGCGTGGCTCCACGCATGGAGTGCCTCCTCAAGAGTGCGCTGTGCCGCCGGCGCCGGGGCGTCGGACTCCGGCTCCGGTGCGCTGTACCTTTAGCGCCCAATATCGGGGCATACAGGGCGCATCGCACATTCACTCCACCCTTCCGGGTGCCAATGTCATCCAGATGATTCGGATGCGGACACTCCGGATCCCGGACGCAATGGATCTTTGCCGTTCGATGCGCAACCGTTGGATTGAGTGCACCGGATGTACGCATTCCGAGACTCTGGCGTCCGCTTATCGAACTCCTTGCCCGATTAGCGCAGTTGGTCCGATTCCGGACACAGAACGGCCACAGTGCGCTACACGCGTAGTTACGCTAAGGTCAAGTCCAGGCAAAGAAGGTAAAGAGAAACCCAAGGCGACCGAGAATTTATTGACCTTGAATGAATTGCGTTGAAAAAGTCCGGCGTAGCCCGTAGGGAGCGCCCTGCGGAGCCCTTGACGTCCTTCGGGCCTGGAGCACCATGACCCCCCCTACTCCTTCCGCGGCCGCCCCGCTTGAGGTGACCGACGAGAGCGTCGAGAAATCGGCGCCCTCTCCCGCCACCAAGGCCAACGAGAGCCGGTCCCCGGGACAGCTCGCATGGCTCCGCTTCAAACGGGATCGCACGGGCGTCATATCGGCGTGCATCGTGATCTTCTTCTTCGTGATCGCGATCGCCGCTCCGCTCATAGCCAAGCTGTACGGCAAGGACCCGTACACGACATATGGCATCAACATCCCCGGCCTGCTCGCCGACAACAGCCTGCCGGTGGCCCCCAACGGCGGCATCAGCAGCGACTACTGGTTCGGCATCGAGCCCCAGCTCGGCCGGGACGTCTTCACCTTCCTGCTCTACGGGATCCGCAACTCGCTGCTGATCGCCGCGGCGGTCACGGTCCTCGTCGTGATCATCGGTGTGGCGGTGGGCATCACCGCGGGCTATCTGGGCGGCAAGACCGACTGGTTCATCGGCCGGGTCATCGACATCCTGCTCGCCTTCCCCTCCCAGCTGTTCTTCGTCGCGTTCACCCCCGTGGTGCTGGCGCTGTTCGTCTCCGCCGACGAGAACACGCCGGTCTGGCTCACCGTGGTCTGCCTCATCGGCATCCTCACCGTCTTCGGCTGGGCCTCCATCGCCCGACTGCTGCGCGGCCAGGTACTGGCCCTGCGCGAGCGGGAGTTCGTCGAGGCCGCCAAGGTCACGGGCGCGTCTCCGGCACGCATCATCTTCAAGGAGCTGCTGCCCAACCTCTGGACCCCGATCCTGATCCAGGCAACGCTCAACCTGCCGCTGATGGTCACCACGGAGGCGGGTCTCGCCTTCCTCGGTGTCGGCATCCAGGACCCGACCCCCGACTGGGGCGTCATGATCGGACGCGCCGCCTCGATCTACCAGGACGACATCACCTTCCTGCTCTTCCCCGGTCTGACCATGGTGATCTTCGTCCTGGCGTTCAACCTCCTCGGCGACTCGATGCGCGACGCGCTCGACCCGAAGACCAAGCGCTGACTCCGGCTCTTCAGGACCACGGCAACGATGCCGGGTGCCGGCTTCTCTCATCACACTCACTCAAGGCAGGATGCGATGTCGTTTTCGCGTAGAAACTTCCTGATCGCCACCGGTGTTGCGGCCGCGGCGGGCTCGGTGCTGACCGCGTGCAGCAGCGGCAACTCCGGCAGCAGCGGTGGCACCGGCGGCAAGCAGGGCGCCGCCAAGGCAGACACCACGGTGGTCAAGATCGGCACCAAGGCCGACTCCACCGGTCCGGCCCCCGAGGTTTCCGGCGCCACCAAGGGCGGCACCGTCTACCTGCTGAACGACGACGACGAGTCGCACCTCGACCCGCAGCGCATCTACTACGCGTGGAACTCGCTCGCGTCGATCGTGCTCAACCGCGCCCTGACCGGCTACAAGGTCGCCGACGACGGCACCATGACCCTGGTCGGCGACCTCGCCACCGACACGGGCACCATGTCGGACGGCGGCAAGACCTGGGCCTTCACCCTGAAGGACGGCGTCAAGTGGGAGGACGGCACCGACGTCACCGTCGACGACGTCCGGCACGGCATCGAGCGCGCCTTCGCCAGCTACATCACTGAGGGCGCCATGTACGTCCAGCAGTGGCTGACAGGCTCGCAGGACTACCGCAAGTCCTACTCGGGCCCGTACAAGGGCAAGCACCTGAAGTCGATCGAGACCAGCGGCAAGACGGTCACGTTCCACCTCTCCGAGGCGCGCCCCGACTTCAACTACGTCGTCGCGATGAGCACGTACGCGCCGACCACGGTGAAGAAGGACACCAAGGAGGACTACGACAAGAAGCCGCTCTCCAACGGTCCTTACCGGGTGAAGTCGCACGTCACCGACAAGTCGATGGTCCTGGTCCGCAACGAGCACTGGGACGCGGCCACCGACCCGATCCGCAACGCCTACCCGGACGAGTTCGACTTCAGCTTCGGCATCGAGCAGCTCACCGCCATCGACCGCCTGCTGGCCGACTCCGGCAAGGACCAGTACGCCGTGTCCTGGCGCACGATCCCCCAGGAGCGCATCGCCAAGGCGCAGTCGACGGCCAAGGACCGCATCTTCGAGGAGCTCGGCAGCGGCGTCAGCGTCTACTGGATCAACACGACCCGGATCACGGACAAGTCCGTCCGCGAGGCCATCATCAAGGCCTGGCCGACCGCCGCGATCCGCCAGCTGCAGGGCGGCTCGGTGCGTGGTGACTACGCCACCGGCATCATGAGCCCGCTCGTCGCCGGCTACGAGTCGCAGGACGTCTGGGGCAAGCTGAAGACCCCGGCGGGCGACCCGGCTGCCGCGAAGAAGATCCTCGCGAAGGCCGGCAAGACCGGTCAGAAGATCGTCTACGCCTACCAGCAGGACGACACCCAGTCGAAGATCAAGGTCGTCATCGAGCAGGCCCTCAAGGCGGCCGGCTTCGACGTGGTCACCAAGGGCATCGACTCGACGACCTGGTACGACCAGACCGGCAAGGTCGCCAACCCGTACGACGTGTACTGGGGTGGCTGGTCCGCCGACTGGCCGACCGGTTACTCGGTCTTCCAGCCGCTGTTCGACAGCAAGGGCATCACCGACGGCGGTTCGAACTACTCGCACCTCAAGGACCCGGCCGTCGACGCCGCCATCAAGGCCGCCACGGCCGAGACGGACCAGACCAAGGCCAACAAGATGTGGGCGGCCCTGGACAAGCAGGTCACGGAGACGGCGTCGTTCATCCCCGACGTCTACATGCGCCGTATCTACCTGCACGGTTCCAAGCTCGGCAACGTGAAGATGGACCCGAACTTCGACGGTTGCATGCTCTACAAGATGTACGTCAAGTCCTGATCCACACCTGATGGGTGGGGCGGCGCGAGCCGCCCCACCCTCGGCCCCGCCTTCCGTGGCCTCTCGTCACACCCGGTCCGAACTCGCTCCGCACGACGGCCCATCCCAGGAAAGCCACTCCCATGCTTCGCTTCCTCGTCCGCCGCATCCTCGGCGCCGTGATAACGCTGGTGATCATCAGCGCCGTCACGTTCATGCTCTTCTACGCGGTGCCGCGCGATCCGGCCCGGATGGCCTGCGGCAAGCTCTGCACCCCGGAGACGCTCGAGCTGATCCGCCACAACATGGGGATCACGGACCCGCTGCCCCTGCAGTACTGGCACTGGCTGACGGGCATCTTCCTCGGCCGGGACTTCACGTCCTACGGCCACTGCAACGCGCCGTGCCTGGGCTACTCGTTCGTCAACCGCGAGCCGGTCCTCGCCACGATCATGGACCGGTTCCCGACGACCATCTCGCTCGCCCTCGGCTCGTCCGTGGTGTTCCTCATCGGCGGTATCGGCGCCGGCATGATCGCCGCCGTCAAGCAGGGAAAGGCGCTCGACAAGATCGCCAGCAGCGCCTCGCTGATCGCCTCGTCGATGCAGATCTACTTCGTGGGCACGCTGGCCCTGTACTTCTTCGTGTACCAGTGGCACATCCTGGACCAGCCCTCGTACACGGACTTCACCAAGAACCCGGCCGAGTGGGCCAACGGACTGCTGCTTCCCTGGCTGGTCCTGGCGCTGATCTGGACCGCGAACTACACCCGCATGACGCGCTCCCAACTGGTCGAGACGCTCAGCGAGGACTACGTCCGCACCGCCCGCGCCAAGGGGCTCTCCAGCAGAAACGTCTTCTTCCGCTTCGCCTGGCGCGGCGCGATGGGACCGATCGTCACCATCTTCGGCATCGACCTCGGCGTCCTGCTCGGCGGCGCGATGATCACCGAGAAGACCTTCAGTCTTCAGGGCATCGGCATGCTCTCCGTCAAGTCCGTGCTGACGAACGACCTGCCCATGCTGCTCGGCATCATGGTGATCACCGCATCCTTCGTGGTGATCGCCAACATCATCGTGGATGCCCTGTACGCCCTGATCGACCCGCGTATCCGGCTCGCCTGATCCGCCGCCCCCACCAGCTACCCCGCATCACCCCCTCAGGAGCGTCCCCGTGACGAGCACCGACCAGCAGCCCTTCCTGTCCGTCAAGGACTTGAAGGTGCACTTCTCGACCGAGGACGGCACCGTCAAGGCCGTCGACGGTCTCTCGTTCGACCTCGTACGCGGCAAGACGCTGGGCATCGTGGGTGAGTCGGGGTCCGGCAAGTCGGTCACCAACCTGACCATCCTGGGGCTGCACAACCCGGACAGCACGACCGTCGAGGGCTCCATCACCCTCGACGGCCAGGAGCTGAACGGCGCTTCGGAGAAGACTCTGGAGAAGCTGCGCGGCAACAAGATGTCGATGATCTTCCAGGACGCGCTGACCTCCCTGTCGCCGTACCACACCATCGGCAAGCAGATCGGCGAGACCTACCGCAAGCACACCGGCTGCTCCAAGAAGGAGGCCCGGGAGCGGGCCATCGAGATGCTGACCCGCGTCGGCATCCCGCAGCCGGACGTGCGCGTCGACGACTACCCGCACCAGTTCTCCGGCGGTATGCGCCAGCGCGCGATGATCGCCATGGCGCTGGTCTGCGACCCCGAGCTGCTGATCGCGGACGAGCCGACGACCGCCCTGGACGTCACCGTGCAGGCGCAGATCATGGACCTGCTCAAGGACCTCCAGCAGGAGTTCGGCACGGCGATCATCTTCATCACCCACGACCTCGGTGTCATCGCCGACATCGCGGACGAGGTGCTGGTGATGTACGGCGGCCGGTGCGTGGAGCGCGGGACGAAGAAGGAGGTGCTGCGCGCGCCGCAGCACCCGTACACCTGGGGTCTGCTCGGCTCGATGCCGAGCCTGGAGGGGCCGGTCGACGTACCGCTGTCGCCGATCCCGGGCTCGCCGCCCTCGCTGCTGAACCCGCCGTCCGGCTGCCGGTTCCACCCCCGGTGCAGCTTCACCGAGAAGGTCAAGGACGGGCTCTGCTCCTCCGAGCGCCCCCTGCTCCAGCTCACGGACGGACGCGGCTCCGCCTGCCACCTGACCGCCGACCAGCGCCGCGACTTCTTCGCCGACTTCGCCGGCAGCCGGGCCAACTGACGTACACAAGACGGGAATTCACCACCATGGGCATCACCACTCCCCTCCTGGACGTCTCCGGGCTCACCAAACACTTCCCGATCAAGGGCGGCTTCCCCATCCGGCGTACGGTCGGCGCGGTCCAGGCCGTCGACGGTCTGGACTTCCAGGTCGCCGAGGGCGAGAGCCTGGGTCTCGTCGGTGAGTCCGGCTGTGGCAAGTCGACGACAGGCCGGCTGATCACCCGGCTCCTGGAGCCGACGGCGGGCCAGATCCTGTACCGCGGCAAGGACATCACGCACGCGGACCGCAGGCAGCTGGCGCCGGTCCGCTCCGAGATCCAGATGATCTTCCAGGACCCGTACGCCTCGCTGAACCCGAGGCACACGGTCGGAAAGATCATCTCGGGTCCGATGGAGGTCAACAACATCAACCCGGCGGGCGGGCGCGAGAACCGCGTGCGCGAGCTGCTGGAGACCGTCGGTCTCAACCCCGAGCACTACAACCGCTTCCCGCACGAGTTCTCCGGCGGCCAGCGCCAGCGCATCGGGGTGGCCCGCGCGCTGGCCCTGGAGCCGAAGCTGATCGTGGCGGACGAGCCGGTCTCCGCGCTGGACGTCTCGATCCAGGCGCAGGTCGTCAACCTGCTCCAGGAGCTCCAGCGGGACCTGGGCATCGCCTTCGTCTTCATCGCCCACGACCTGGCGATCGTGCGGCACTTCTCGCAGCGCGTCGCGGTCATGTACCTCGGCAAGATCGTCGAGATCGCCGACCGCGAGGACCTGTACGCGAACCCGCGCCACCCCTACACGCGCGCCCTGCTCTCCGCCGTCCCCGAGGCGACCGCGGACGACACCCCGGCCCGCGACCGCATCCGCCTCACCGGCGACGTGCCCTCACCCATCAACCCGCCGTCCGGCTGCCGCTTCCGCACCCGCTGCTGGAAGGCGACGGAGAAGTGCGCGACGGAGGCCCCGCCGCTGGTGCACGTCGAGGGCAACACCGAGGGTCACCTGACGGCGTGCCACTACCCGGAGGTCAAGGAGACCGTTCCGGCTCCCCGCCTCTCCAAAGACCCCGAGGTCACGGCCTGACACACCCCTTTACCGTCAGCCCGTGACCGGCGGGACCCGACTTTCGCCGGCCCATTGACCCGAGCCCGAACGTCCGGTTCCCGGGGAACAGAAGGCCCGTGCCCTCCTGAGGAGGACACGGGCCTTCGCCCTGCCGGTGCGCGTCAGCAGTACTTCTTCTTGGCCCCGTGGAATTCTTCGAGGAAATGTTCAGCCCCGGGCGGGCCGGCCCGCGCGTACCTCGACCACCAGGATCCATTGTTTGCCGTGCTCGATCGAGACACGGCGGTCCCGGCCGTCCTCGCCCGTGCCCACGTAGGTGTTCGGCGCTGTGCCCGTGGGCTTGAGACCACAGGTGGACAGGGTTTCGTGCAGGTCCTTGAGCAGGGCGTCGACTGTGCCCGTGCCGTCGAGGTCCGCGTAACGCTGCCAGGCCACGGCGTCCCGGCTGCCCTTGTACTCAAAGGTGTACCGCCAGCCGGAGTACTTGTCGGACCCGGCCCACCCGTCGCAGACCATCACCCTCGACAGCGAAGCGTCGGTGTCGTTCGACGGCACGTCCTGCGTCTGCCAGTGCCACGTCCCGTTCCACGGCAGTTGCTCGGCCCTCCGCAACTCGAGGGTGTCGCCCTTCTTGTACGGGCTGTAGTCCCCCTCGATCGAGGGGGAGGCCGTCGGTGTCTTCTCAGGGCGAGCGGGACGCGATCCGTCCCCGGGCAGCGCCGCCCACGACGTCCCCGCCACGATCGCCGCGACGACGGCTGCCACCGCGCCTGCGCGCCGCCGGTTGCGCCGCTGGTTTCCCCGGGCGCGCAGTGTTGTGGCCGGGGGCAGGTTCAGCACCACGTCATCCAGCAGTTCCTCGACCTCAGCCATGCTGGGCCACCCCCTCGGTGGTGAAAACGGTGGGCTCGGCGAGCCGTGCGCCCAGGGTCTTGCGGGCCCGGCTCAGCCGGGTGCGGACCGCGCCGCTGGACGCACCGGTCTCGCGCGCGACCTGCTCCACGGGCAGGTCCAGGAGATGGTGCAGGACGACCACCTGGCGCTGCTCCGGGTTCAGCTCACGCAGGGCGTTCATCAACGCCACGCGGTCCGCGGACAGTTCGGGCACGTCGGCCTGCGGGCCGTGTCGGAACTGGGCGCGCAGCCGACCGCGCGTCCTGCGCCAGGTGCTGATCGCCAGCCGCATCGCGACGGTCCGCACCCACGGCAGCGGGTCCTCGTCGTCCCGGGTCAGCCGGTCCCATCTCTGCCACGCGCGTATGTACGCCTCCTGCACGGCGTCCTCGGCCTCCGCCACGTCGCCGGTCATCGCATAGACCGTGGCGACCAGGCGCTTGGCCGTGGCGGTGTAGAACGCGTCGAAATCCTCCGACTGCGTCGCCATCTCTCCCCGTTCGTCATGCTTCTCGTCAGCACTTCTCGTCATCGCTTCCCGGCGGGTGCGATCACTCTCCCCGTCGTTCCCGCTGACTTGAACACGCCTGAGGGGCCGAGGATGTTACAGGTGACTTTCGTGCGACAGCAGACAGCAGACAGCACGAAGGCCCGTGCACCCTTCAAGGGTGCGCGGGCCTTCTCTCTCCTGCGTGGGCTCAGACTCTCTCCTGCTCGGGATCAGACCGCGGACAGGTCCAGTTCCCCCACGACCTGGTCCCCGCTCGTCTCTCCCGCACGGCGGAACCCGAGCCGCAGATAGAACTCCTCGGGTCCGCCCTCCCCCTCGACCCAGGTCACCGTGAGGCGGGAGTCGCCGCGTCGACGCCGCCCGGCGTCACCTTCTCCGGGCTCAGCACCGTCGCTCAGCCCAACTCGCCGCGCTCCACACAGAATTCGTTCCCCTCGAGGTCCGCCAGGATGACCCAGCCGCCGCCGTCCGGGCGGGTGTGGTCCGCGATCTGGCGGGCGCCGAGCCCGAGCGCGCGCTCGACCTCCGCCGCGCGGGTGCGTCCCTGGGGCTGAAGGTCGAGGTGGATGCGGTTCTTGGCCGACTTGCCCTCCGGGACGTGCACGAAGAGCAGCGTCGGGCCGCCGCCCGGGTCCCGCAGAACCGCCTCAGGATCCCCGGGCTTGTCGTCCTCGTCCAGTGGCCGCCCGAGCAACTCGCTCCAGAACAGCCCGAGGTCGTACGGGTCACCGGTGCAGTCGAAGGTGATGGTGCGGATGGTGGGATTCAACGGCCCTGCCTCTGCCATGGTCTAGGCGCCCGTCCGGCCGTCGGCCAGTTCGCGCAGGATGTCGAGGTGGCCGTTGTGGCGGGCCGTCTCCTCGATGAGGTGGAGGATGATCCAGCGGAGGTCGACGTGGCGGCCGTCACGGATGGGCCGCTCGGCCTTGTCGTCCAGCGAGTGCTCGGCGATCAACTTCCCGTAGCGGGCGCTCTGTTCCTCGTACTGGGACAGCAGGTCCGCCAGCGGCACGTCGACGGCGATGCGCATCTCGCGGTCGGGATCCTCGTCCGTCCAGGGCCCTTCGTCCTCCTCGCCGAGGAACACCACCTGGAACCAGGAGTACTCGACCCAGCGCAGATGGCTGATCAGTCCGCACAGGGTCATCAGCGGGGAGCCGGGCAGCGGGGCCTTGCGGGCGTCCTCCGCCGAGACACCGTCGCACTTGGCACGAGCCGTGTCGCGGACGTAGTCGAGGAAGGTGGTCAGCTGGGTGCGCTCGTCCCAGGCGGGAGGCGTGTCAGTTCGAGTCATCGGGGGAAGCATCCCCGTCCGCCCGTTCGGTGTCGAGCGATTAAGGCACACCGGATTCCTTCCCGATCACTGGTTCGGCGGAGCCTACGGGCTGAGACACTGCTGCGATGGCTGATCATTCGTTCAGTGATGTCTCGCTCGCCGCCCTGTACGACGCCCTCAATCCATGGGGTCCGAGTGACGACTTCTACCTGGACCTGGTGATGTCCGCGCGGTCCGTGCTCGATGTCGGGTGCGGGACGGGGCGGCTGTTGGCGCGAGCCCGGGAGGCGGGGCACGCGGGGCGGTTGTGCGGGCTCGATCCCGCCGCGGCCATGCTCGTGCAGGCGCGGCGGCGGGCCGCCGTCGAGTGGGTGCTCGGAGATCTCGCCTCGGCGCGCTGGGAGCGGGAGTTCGACCTCGTCGTGATGACCGGGCACGCCTTTCAAGTACTGCTCGGGGACGAGGAGTTACGGGCGTCGCTGGGCGCGATACGCGACGCGCTCAGCGACGGCGGGCGGTTCGTCTTCGAGACGCGGAACCCGGCCGCCCGCGCCTGGGAGAGCTGGACCCCGGAGCACGTGCGCGAGGTCACCGGCTCCGACGGCGCTCTTGTACGTGTCTGGCACGAGGTCGAGACACCCGTCGCCGGGGACCGCGTGACGTTCACCGAGACGTTCGAACACCCGGCGTGGGACCGGCCCCGGGTCAGTCGCAGCACGCTGCGGTTCCTGGGCCCGGACGCCCTGTCGCGGTTCCTCGGCGAGGCCGGGCTCTGCGTGCACGAGCGGTACGGGGGCTGGGGGCGGGGGCCGTTCACCCCCGCCTCCTCCGAGATCGTCACGGTGGCCCGGCCCAACAGGGCCTGAGGCCTGTCCGGCGGATCAGCGGATCAGGCCGGACACGCGGCCCCGGACAGGTCCTAGCTGTCCGCGATGCCCTCCTCCAGCGCCGCCAGCGCCGGGTCCAGCACGATGTCCTCGGCACGGGCCTCGATCGTCGGATCCTCCGGGAAGTGACAGGCCGTCAAATGACCCTCGGCGTTGCCCGAAAGACGGATCAGCGGCGGTTCCTCCTGCGCACACTTGTCCTGCGCCTTCCAGCAGCGTGTACGGAAGCGGCAGCCGGACGGCGGGGAGATGGGGGACGGGACGTCGCCCTGGAGGCGGATGCGTTCCTTCTTCTCGGCGTCGATGTCCGCTTCCGGTACGGCCGACATCAGCGCGTGGGTGTAGGGGTGGCGGGGTCCGGTGTACAGCGACGCACGGTCGGCGATCTCCACGATCTTGCCGAGGTACATGACCGCGACACGCTGCGAGAAGTGCCGCACGATCGCCAGGTCGTGGGCGATGAAGACGAACGCGATGCCCATCTCCCGCTGGACCTCCTGGAGCAGGTTCACGACCTGCGCCTGGATGGAGACATCGAGGGCGGAGACCGGTTCGTCCGCCACGATCAGCTTCGGCGACAGCGCCAGCGCACGGGCCACCCCGATGCGCTGCCGCTGGCCGCCGGAGAACTCGTGCGGGAAGCGGTTGTAGTGCTCGGGGTTGAGGCCGACGGTCTCCAGGAGTTCGCGTACACGGGCCTCGCGGCCGCCGGGCGGATGGATGCCGTTGATCTCCATCGGGGAGTTGATGATCGTGCCGACCGTCTGACGGGGGTTCAGGGACGCGTACGGATCCTGGAAGATCATCTGGATCTCGGAGCGGATCGGGGACAGCTGGCGCCGGGTGGAGCGGCTGATGTCCTTTCCGCGGTAGGAGATCGTGCCCTGCGTCGGCTCGAGCAGCCGGGTCAGCAGCCGTCCCGTGGTGGACTTGCCGCAGCCCGACTCGCCCACCAGGCCCAGGCTCTCGCCGGGGAAGACGTCGAAGGAGACGCCGTCCACGGCCTGCACCGCGCCGACCGTACGGCGGATCGGGAAGCCTCCCTTCACCGGGAAGTACTTCGTCAAGTCGCGTACCCGCATCAGCGGTTCGGCCGGGTCCGCGTCCCGCTGCCCGGGGATCGCGTCGGTCACCACCGCGGTCTTCTCGTCGCTCACAGTCAGTCCCCTCAGCCCAGCCTGGGCCGAATCGTCTCGGTGAAGATGCGGTTTTTTTGATCCGGCGTCAGATGGCAGGCCGCGCCACGCCCCACCGGCAGTTCGGGCCGTACGTCCACACACCGGTCGGAGCCCTCGACCTCGCTCCGGAAGGCGCACCGCGGATGGAACGGGCACCCCGAGGGCGGGTTCAACAACGACGGGGGCGCGCCCGGAATGGGCGTCAGCGGCTCGTCCACGTCCGCCGAAAGGCGCGGCATGGAGGTCAGCAGGCCCCAGGTGTACGGGTGCCCGGGAGATTTGAGCACCTCACGGACGGTGCCGCGCTCCACCGCCCGTCCCGCGTACATCACGAGGAGGTTGTCCGCCATGTTCGCGACCACCCCGAGATCGTGAGTGATCATGATGATCGCGGAGCCGAACTCCTGCTGGAGATCCTTCAGGAGGTCCAGGATCTGCGCCTGCACGGTCACGTCGAGGGCCGTCGTGGGCTCGTCGGCGATCAGCAGGTCCGGGTTGCAGACCAGGGACATCGCGATCATCGCGCGCTGGCGCATACCGCCGGAGAACTGGTGCGGGTAGTCGTCCACGCGCTGTTTGGGGTGCGGGATGCCGACCTTCGCCAGCATCTCGATCGCCCGGTCCCGCGCCTCCTTCTTGGAGGCCCCGGTGTGCTTGCGGAACGGCTCGCCGATCTGCCGGCCCACGGTGTGGTACGGCGACAGCGCGGTCAGCGCGTCCTGGAAGATCATCGCCATCTTGTTGCCGCGGAGCTTCTCCAGCTCGGCCTCCGTGGCGGTGATCAGCTCCTTGCCGTCGAGGATGATCTCGCCGTCGATCGTGGTCGTCATCGGGTTGTGCAGGCCGAGGACGGTCAGGTTGGTGACGGACTTCCCGGACCCGGACTCACCGACGATGCCGAGTGTCGTACCGCGCTCCAGGTCGAAGGAGATGCCGTCGACCGCCTTGACGACGCCGTCCTCCGTGGAGAACCGCACATGCAGGTCGCGGACCGAGAGGAACGCGTCGGATCCGGTGGGCGCCGGGGAGTCCTCCGGCTTGGTGAGTGTGGTCACTGCGGTTTCTCCCAGGAGCAGGACTACGAGCGGGACGACTACGACATGACGACGAGCAGGGCTACGACAGACGGACGCGTGGGTCGATCACCGCGTACAGGGCGTCCACGATGACGTTGAGCAGCAGGATGAACGCGGCGCTGAAGATCATCACGCCCATGAGTTTCGGCAGGTCCTTGCCGACCACGGAATCCACGGCGAGCCGGCCGAGACCCGCGAGACCGAAGGTGAACTCGGTGACGACGGCACCGCCGAGCAGCGCCGAGAGGTCCATGCCGAGGATGGTCAGGATGGGGATGAGCGAGCCGCGCCAGGCATAGCGGAAGAAGACGTATCTGCCGGTCATGCCCTTCGCGCGGGCCGCGCGCACATGCTCCTCCTGGAGCTGCTCGATCATCGTCGAGCGCGCCATGCGCGTGTAGTTGGCGGTGAAGATGACGGACATGACGAGCCAGGGGATCAGCAGGCCCATGAACCACTGGGCCGGATTCTCCGTGAGGGGCACGTATTTGGGTTTGTCCAGCCAGCCGGTGCTGTACACGAAGATGCCGAGGACGACCGGGCCGAGGAAGTAGATCTGCATGGAGCTGAGCACCAGCGAGATGCTGCTGAACGTCTTGTCGAGCCAGGTCCCCCGGAAGCGCGCGGCGATGAGGCCGGTGCCGAGGCCGACGACGAGGAAGACGAGGAGACCGCCGACCGTGAGGGACAGCGTCAGCGGGAAGCGGTCCATCATCGTGGACCAGACCATCTGCTGGTCGCGGAAGGAGACACCGAAGCAGGGGGCCGGGCAGTGACCCACGGCGAAGTCGCGCCCGGCGAAGATGCCGACGAGGAACTTCCAGTACTGCACCGGCACCGGATCATCGAGGCCCAGGTTCTTGTGGATGATCGCCAGCGCGTCCGGGGTGCAGTTCTTGCCGCACGCGAGGGTCGCCGGGTCCTGGGGGATCGCGTAGTACATCCAGAACGTGAACGCGCTGATCAGCAGGAGGATGAGCACAGCGCCGAACGTCCGGCGAAGGAGGAATCGAAGCATGGCGGAACGCTGCTCTCAGGACGGCGGCCAGGGACAGGAGCGCCCGGGGCGCACCGGAGTGCGCCCCGGGACCGTGGTCAGCTCTTGAGGAAGATCCGGGTCGGGTCGGTGTAGCTGGTCACCGTGGAGTAGCGCAGGCCACCCACGTTGGAGCCGGCGATCTGGAACACCTTGGTGTAGTAGATCGGCGACGCCGGGTTGACCTTCTCGCTGATGTACTGGTTGAGGGCGGTCCAGGCCTTGGTGGCCTCGGCGGTGTCCGTGATCTTCTGGATGCGGACGATCTCCGAGTTCACGTGGTCGTCGTTGATGTGCGCGTAGTTCGACGCACCGTCCTGGATCTGCGTGCCGTCGTACAGCGGCGGGAAGACGGTGTTGGCGGACGGCCAGTCCTGGCCCCAGCCGGTCATGTAGATGTCGAAGCCGTTCTTGACCTTGCCGACCTGCTCGTACCAGGTGGCGGCGTCGATCTCCTTCTTCTGGACGTCCAGACCGATCTTCGTGAGGGCGTTCTCGACGAGGACGGCCTGCTGCTGGCGGACCGGGATGTTGGCGTAGGCGTAGACGATCTTCATGCCCTTGGCGCCGGCCTCGTCGATCAGCTTCTTGGCCTTCGCGATGTCACCGTTCGGGTGCTTGGCCCGGTCGAACGGGTCGTAGTCCTTCTGGTAGCCCGGAGTCGTGGGCGACATCAGGCTGTTGGCGACCTCACCGCCGTACGCGCCACCGTCTGCCTTGTACACCGCGGTGGACGGCATGGCGTAGGTGATCGCGTCGCGGATCTTCTTGTCCTTGAGGCGGTCCATGTTGAAGTTCATCTGCCACACGTACGGGGCGTAGCCCTGGATCGTGCGCTTCATCGCCGCGGGGTCGGAGACGACCTTCTGCACCTGGGTGGTGGCGACCTGACCGGTCATCATGATGGCGTTCTTGGCGTCACCGCGGTCGGCGAGGATCGTCTTGGTCTGGTCCTCGTCGTCGTGGTTGATGTCGATGTTGAAGCCGTCGACATACTGGTGACGCATCGGGTCCGTCTTCGGGTCCCAGTTGGTGTTCTTGACCAGCTTGACGCTCTTGCCGGCCTTGAACTCCGAGATCTTGTAGGGGCCGACGGCGACCGGCTTGGTGTCGTACTTCGCCTTGGTGTCCGTCTTCTCGGGGACGACGGAGTAGCCGGCCATGGCCAGCGCCTGCGGCAGGTCGGGCTGCGCGGCCGCGAAGTGGAAGACGACCGTCTTGTCGTCGGGGGTCGCGAGGACCGTGTCCGGCAGGTGCTTGCCCTTGAACGGACCGGCGTACGCCTTGCGGTAGGCGGTACCGGAACCCGACAGCCACTGCTGGATGTAGGACGGGCCGTCGGTGATGAACGGGTCGTAGAGCCGCTCGAAGGTATGGCGGATGTCGGCCGAGTCGATCACATGACCGGTCTCGTCCTTGACCCCGTCCTTCAGCGTGTACGTCCAGGTCTTGCCGCCGTCCGAAATCTTGCCGGCGTCCGTGGCGAGGTCACCGACGACGGTGAGACCGCCCTTGGCGTCCTCCTTGTACGTGGTGAGGCCGCGGTAGATGAGCTTCGAGAGCAGGCCGCCGTCACTGACGTAGATCTGGCCCGGGTCGAGGTGCGAGAAGTCGTCCTCCTCGTACACCTGGACCGTGCCGCCGGGCTTGGCTCCCGTGACCTCTTCGGCGGGGCCCGTCGAGTCCTGCGCGGTGCCCATCTTCACCGCCGCGGACTGTGCGGCCGCCTGCTTCTTGTCTTTGCTCTTGTTCTGGCCGTTGCCGTTGTCGCTGCTGCTGCAGCCGGCCAGCGCGAGGGCGCCGGCCGCTACCGCGACGACGGCGGTCCGCGCTCTGCGGGAACTGAGGATGCTCATCGAGTCGAGTCCACCTGCCTGTGAGTTGTGATCAGTGATCCACTGGTACTGCCTGGCAGTGCACGGCCGGTCGTCGCCGGCTCCCGGGTGACAGCGGTCTCCCGCTCTCGAAATCAGCGGCCCGTCTTGGGATCGAAGGCATCCCGGACCGAGTCACCGAGGAGGTTGAACGCCACGACGAAAACGACCATGGCGACACCCGGGAAGAACATGTAGACGGGGTCCTGTTCGTAGATGTCCGACCCGATGGCGAACATCCGGCCCCAGTCGGGGGTCGGTTCGGAGTAGCCGACGCCGACGAAGGAGAGAAAGGCGACCGAGAGAATGGTGTTGGGCAGCATGTAGGTGCCCTGCACCAGGATCGGTGTGACGAGGTTGGGCAGCAGTTCCTTGCGGATGATCCGCCAGGGGGAGGCGCCCGCGACCTTCGCCGCCTCCACGAACTCCCGCTCGCGCAGCGAGAGGGTGACCGCCCGGAGCAGCCGGGCGAGGCCCATCCAGCCGAGGAACCACAGCACGCCGATGATCGCGAGCGCGTGGATGTAGGTGGGCGTCTCCTCGTCGGGGGCGACGAACACCGCGGTGATCACCGGCATCGACGCGATCATGAACAGCTGCTGCGGAAAGGCGAGCAGGAAGTCCGTGAGCCGGCCGAGCCAGTAGTCGACCTTGCCGCCGAAGTAGCCGCCGGCCAGGCCGATCAGCACCCCCATCAGCACCATCGCGACCGTCGCCGCGAGCGCCGTGAACAGCGAGGTGCGCATGCCGTACAGGAGCTGCATGAACACATCGCGCCCCAGGGTCGGTTCGATCCCGAACCAGTACTCCGAGGTGATGCCTCCGTTGGGTCCGGAGGGCATGTTGAAGTCGTTCAGGAGCAGCGGGTTGTCCTGCCCGTAGAGCGTGTACGGGTTCTTGCCGTACAGCTTCGAGATCAGCGGAGCGAGGGCGGCGACCAGGAAGAAGAAGATCACGATGTACGCGGAGACGACACCGCTGCGGTCGCGCTTGAACCGGCGCCACATCAGCTGGCCGGGCGATCGGCCCGCCAGCTTCTCCGGCGTGCCGGAACGCTTCTGCTTGACCTGCTCGTCGACCTCGGTGGAGGCTTCCGCGCCCTGGATCTCGATCGGACTCGTCATGATTCGTCCATTTCATGGGTACGCCGAGTCCGCGGCCGCCACAGGGTGTGGGCGGCCACGAATCGGACCATGCGGATCAGGAGAGACGTATGCCTATCGGTCGCTGGGCGCCGGGGCGCGGCGTGCGACAACTCGCAGATGAACACGCGTAGTTGGCATCTGATGCCTCCTCATGACTCAACCGGTGCACGGACAGGAGGGGTCCCTGACTGACCTCCGACACCCCTGACGGAGGGTCAAACACCCCACTGTGCTCGTGAGTCGGCGCTGTCCCCACAGCGCATGACCCATTGACCCGAGCGTTACGCGGCTAACTATCTGACATGAGTCAGATACCGACCACCGCCTTTAGGTCTCGGTTCCATCACAGCTGACGCGTACATCTTCCAAAATCTGGACAAACTGATCCGAGGGAGAAGCCCGCGAAACGGACGTGTTACATGCGTATCGGGCGGGAGGTTCCGCATTTCGGACGCGGCGAGCGGAAAAAACCGGTTGCAAAAAGCCCGGGTGCCCCCAGCATGGGGACACCCGGGCTCAGTCGGTACGGACCAGCCGTACCGGACAGCCGATCAGCCGTGCTTGGCGCGGCTCGCGGCGCGGCCACGCTCGCGGGCGTCCAGGTTGACCTTGCGGATGCGAACGGCCTCCGGGGTCACCTCGACACACTCGTCGTCGCGGCAGAACTCCAGCGACTGCTCCAGGGAGAGCTTGCGCGGCGGCACGATCGCCTCGAACGAGTCGGCCGCGGCCGACCGCATGTTGGTGAGCTTCTTCTCCTTGGTGATGTTCACGTCCATGTCGTCAGCGCGCGAGTTCTCGCCGACGATCATGCCCTCGTACACCTCGGTGCCCGGGTCGGTGAACAGCACGCCGCGCTCCTGGAGGTTCGTCATCGCGAACGCGGTGACGGAGCCGGAGCGGTCGGCGACCAGCGAGCCGTTGTTACGGGTCGTCAGCACGCCGAACCAGGGCTCGTGGCCCTCGTGGATCGAGTGCGCGATGCCGGTGCCGCGGGTGCCGGTGAGGAACTCGGTCCGGAACCCGATCAGACCGCGGGACGGCACGACGAACTCCAGACGCACCCATCCCGAACCGTGGTTGGACATGTTGTCCATCCGGCCCTTGCGGACGCCCATGAGCTGCGTGACCGCGCCCATGTGCTCCTCGGGGACGTCGATCGTCATGCGCTCGACCGGCTCGTGGACCTTGCCGTCGATCACCTGGGTGACGACCTGCGGCTTGCCGATGGTCAGCTCGAAGCCCTCGCGGCGCATCTGCTCGACCAGGATGGCGAGCGCGAGCTCACCACGGCCCTGGACCTCCCACGCGTCCGGGCGCTCGGTGTCGAGCACACGGAGGGAGACGTTACCGACCAGCTCGCGGTCGAGGCGGTCCTTGACCTGGCGGGCGGTGACCTTGCGGTCCTTGACCGCGGCCTTGGCGTCCGCGCCCTTGCCGGTGCCACCACGGCCGACCAGCGGCGAGGTGTTCGTACCGATCGTCATCGAGATCGCCGGCTCGTCGACCGTGATCAGCGGCAGCGCGATCGGGTTCTCGGGGTCGGCCAGGGTCTCGCCGATCATGATGTCCGGGATACCGGCGACGGCGCAGATGTCACCGGGGCCGGCCACCTCGGCGGGCTTGCGGGTGAGCGCCTCGGTCATCAGCAGCTCGGTGATGCGCACGTTGGACATCGTGCCGTCGCGCTTGATCCACGTGACGGTCTGGCCCTTGCGCAGCTCGCCCTGCTCGACGCGGAGCAGCGCGATACGGCCGAGGAAGTTGTCCGCGTCGAGGTTGGTGACGTGCGCCTGGAGCGGGGCGGTCTCGTCGTAGGACGGGGCCGGCACGGACTCCAGGATCGTGGAGAAGAACGGCTCCAGGCTGTCGCTGTCGGCCGGGACGGTGCCGTCCTCCGGCTTGGTCAGCGAGGCCACGCCGTCACGCGCACACGCGTAGACGATGGGGAACTCGATCTGGTCCTCGTCGGCGTCGAGGTCGAGGAAGAGGTCGTACGCCTCGTTCACGACCTCGTCGATGCGCGAGTCGGGGCGGTCCGTCTTGTTGATGCACAGGATGACGGGCAGGCGGGCCTGCAGCGCCTTGCGCAGCACGAAGCGGGTCTGGGGCAGCGGGCCCTCGGAGGCGTCGACGAGGAGGACGACCGCGTCCACCATCGACAGACCGCGCTCGACCTCGCCGCCGAAGTCGGCGTGGCCGGGGGTGTCGATGATGTTGATCGTGATGGCCTCGCCGCCATCCTTGGGGTGGTACTTCACGGCCGTGTTCTTGGCCAGGATCGTGATGCCCTTCTCACGCTCCAGGTCGTTGCTGTCCATCATGCGGTCGTCGAGCGACTCGGCGGCGTGCGCGGCGAAGGCACCGGCCTGCTTGAGCATGGCGTCGACCAGGGTGGTCTTGCCGTGGTCGACGTGGGCGACGATGGCAACGTTGCGGATGTCGTGGCGCGTGGCCATATTGAGGCGCTTCTCCCGGGGTGAGTGGACGGCCGCCGCTGCGCGGGGCCTGCCGGGCTGAACACGCCACGGCCTTACCCCATGGTACGTGGCCTTGACGGAGGCGGCCTCCGCGGGCCCGAGCGCGAGGGCCCGGGACCGCGATCCCGGCCTCGTGATCAGGCGCTCTTCGCTGCCGGTGAACCGGCCGGGCAGGTCTCGCGGGCGGCGGTGCGCGCGGCGGCGTCCGACTTCGAGGGGCCTTCGTCGATCATGGGGTCACCGCAGGTCAGGAACCCGCCGCCGAGCGTCTCCCAGCTCATCACATGGCCCCTGACCGGCTCGGCGCCGCCGCCCGGGCAGGTGTACGTGAAGTCGGCCTCGACCAGAGCGACGGACCCCCACGCGTAGTACGACCCCTTGAGGTCCCCCGTGTTCATCCGGAAGTACTCCCCGGTCTTCTCCGGCACGGCCGACTCCGAGGGGTCCGCGAGCGGTTCCTCCGTCTTGAGATGCCGGCC
Source organism: Streptomyces sp. NPDC029292 (assembly GCF_055569295.1). Lineage (NCBI taxonomy): Bacteria > Bacillati > Actinomycetota > Actinomycetes > Kitasatosporales > Streptomycetaceae > Streptomyces > Streptomyces sp. NPDC029292. The sequence continues at coordinate 453,831 of NZ_JBVHXR010000002.1, read as the reverse complement.
CAGGGCCTTGATGGCGTCCGCCGCGCGGACTCCGGCCCCCGTGGACGTCATGTGGGGCTTGTAGCTGACGCCCTGCACCGGCTTGATCAGCACCGATACGGAGTCCGTCTTCTTCTTCAGCGTGATCGGGTCGGCGAGCCCGGTCAGCTTCTGCTCGCGCACGATGCCGGACCAGACGTACGTGCCGCGCGCACACGCCGCGGCGCCCTTGTCGCCCTTCTCGTCCTGGCCGTCCCCGCCGCCGGTGCAGGCCGTGGCGCCGAAGAGCAGTGCCCCCGCGGCGAGGCCCGCCACCGTGTTCGTGAGCGCGCGCCGGCGCATGGTCGTCCCCCGTTGTGTCCCCCGTATCCAGTGATGATCACTGGATACGGGGGACACCCTACTTGTCCGTCCGCGCCGCCCCAGGCGTCTGCTCCGCCCGCCGCACACCCTTCTTCAGGAAGCCCATGTCCTCGTAGACCGGGGTCTGGAAGCCGAAGGCGCCGGTGTTGGCGAGGTCGGCGCGGGCGGCGGTGAGCTGGGGGCGCTGGTAGAGGGGGATGGAGCCGGCGGCGGCCCAGATGCGGGCGTCGGCCTTGCGGACCAGGGAGCGCTCCTCGTCCTCGTCGAGTGTGGCGATGGCCTGGTCGAAGAGCTGGTCGACCTGGTCGGTGCCGACGCGGGTGTAGTTCTGCTCGATGGTCAGGGAGCCGTCGGCGGCCGGCACCGGCTTCGCGTAGATCGGGCGGGCGTCGGTGGCCGGGAAGGCGGAGGCGGGCCAGGAGTACAGCGCCAGGTCGTACTGGCCGGAGGCGATGTGGTCCTTGAAGTAGCTGTTGTCCGAGACCTTGGTCGTCTCCGTACGGATGCCGATGCGCTCCAGCATCTGCGAGATGCGGTCGGCGACGACGTGCAGGGGCTCCGAGCCGGGACCGGAGGGCAGTACGAAGCGGAGCGTCAGCGGCTTGCCGTCCTTGGCGAGCGCACCGGCCGCGGCTCCCGCGGGGGCGGCCGTGCCCTTGGGGGCGGCCGTGCCCTTGGGGGCGGCCGTGCCCTTGGGCGCGTACGCCCCCGGCGCCCCGCCCTGCTTGACGTCGTTGTGCTCGTACTGCTTGCCGTCGAAGTGCTTCCCGGCCTGCTCGTCCGTGTGCTTGTGCTTCTCGGAGTGGTCCTTGGGGTGGTCCTTGGGGTCCTTCTTCTCCCGGTCGGCCTCGGCGGGCTTGTCGTCCTCGCCGACGATGTACGTCCCGTCGTCGCCGGTGCCGTCCGAGTCGTCCTCGGAGTCCGCCTTCTTGCCCTCGGCTCCGGCCGCCTTCTCCGGCTTCTTCTGCTCCTTGACCGGCCCGCCGGGCACCCATCCGGCATCGGAGAGCAGCGCCTGCGCCTCGCCGGTGTCCTGGCCGCCGAGAGCGCCGCTGTTGTCGGCGTACGCCTGCTGGCCCGAGAGGGCGAGGTGGCTGCCGACCGGCACGGCGGGCAGTCCCAGCGGCTGGAGCACCACCCGGGCGAGCTCCTGGCGGTCGAGGGCGCGGGCCACGGCGCGGCGGACGCGCTCGTCGGCAAGCGGGCCCTCGGAGCCGTTGAGGGCGAGCTGGGTGAAGGCGGGTTCGAGGGACTTGCGGACCACGAAACCGCTCAGGGCGGACTGCTGGCCCGCGTACTTCGCGATCGCCTTGCGCTGCTCCTTGCGGGCGCGGGTCTCCTTGCCGGCGGCGTCCTCGTCGGTGCCGTGCGCGACGGCCCAGGAGCGCAGCGCCTTCGAGGGGGTGACGGTGGCTCCGGGCCCGTCCAAGGGGGTGCTGCTCTTGGCGCCGGCAAGCGTGATCCGCTGGGCCTCGGCGGGGTCGATCTCGGCCAGGTCGAGTTGGCCGGCGGCGAGCGCGGCGGCCCGCTTGTCGCGGGCGACGGCGACCAGATCGATCTCGGCGAGCTTGGTGGGGCGGCCCCACCAGCGCGGGTTGCGGGTGAGGCGGACCTCGCCGTCCTGGCGGTCGTCCGTCTTCAGCGCGAAGGGACCGGCGGTGACCTTCAGCTTGCGGCGCGCACCGTCGTTGAAGGTGTCCGGGGTGCCCATGACGTCCTTCGGGTACAGCGGCGAGAACAGCGACTTCCAGTCGGCGTACGGCCGGCTGAAGGTGACACGGACCTCCAGGTTGTTCTTGCCGCGCTCGATCTTCTCGATGCGGTCGTAACCGGCGTTGCGGGCCGTCCAGTACGCGGTGTCCTTGCCGGAGAGGGCGCGCCACTGGGCGGCGAAGTCGGCGGCGCCGATCTCGCGGCCGTCGCTCCAGACCGCCTGCTGGTTGAGCTTGTAGAGCACGACCTGCTTGGGCTCGCGCTCGACGACCTTCGCGGACTCCAGGTAGTCGGGGTTGACCTGCGGGCGCCCCATCGCGTCGAACCGGTACATCGAGGGCAGTACGGCTCCGGCGACCCGGGTGGTCGCGGCGTCGGCGTCCGCCTGGAAGGTGTTCAGGGTCTCCGGTACGGCGTCCACGGCCCAGCGCAAGGTGCCGCCGTCCGCGATCAGATCACGGGCCGCGGGCGCGATGTCCTGCGCGGCGACGGGCTTGCTCGCCTCCTCCTCGGCGCTGCACGCGGCGAGGGCGGGTACCGCGAGCGCGCCCGCGGTGAGGAACGCGACCGAGCGCATCACCGCGCGCAGTCCGACGCCGTCGTGGGACATCACTGCAACCTCCGGGGGACGCTCCGCTGTGGGGGCAGGTCAGGTTCTGATCACGTTTGGCGGTATATGGAGCTGATCAGATCTATGCGCCCACTGAAGGGGGAGAGGGTCGGGCGGGGGCGGCGACACGACGGTGGGCGGGCCGAAGATCACCCGTGCGGCGCAATCTGCGCGGCACGGAGTGGGCTGCCGAGAGGCGCGGGCCCGCGCCGGAGAGCCGGGCGGTGCTCGACTGGACTGCGGCTCCGGATGGTGCTCGACTGGACTCACAAGGTGCCCGGCCTGCGCCGGAGAGGTGTGCGCGGCCGCACTGGGGAGTGCACGCCCGTTTCGGGCGCAGCCCGGCGCATTCGGAGCGCACATGGGCGCGTTCGGAGGGTCGCGATCCGCCAATCGGTGCACATCCCTTCACACGGCCAGGTGTGACGCGCAACACTCGCAGGCGCATGAACGTTGCCGCCTTGGTCCCGGACCCACGGAAGTGAGGTCACGTCATGTCCGTGCACGACGAACTGACGTCAGTCCAGCGCTGCCTCGACGACCTGAACCGGTCAGTGGGGCGGCTGGAGCAACAGATCGGTAGCGGCGGGCTCGACATGCGCCGCGTCCACACCGACGCCGACCACCTGCGCGAGAGCGTGGCACTGCTGCGCGAGGCCCTCCCCGGACTCGCGAACCCCCGGCGCCCTGATCTCGTCGCCATTCCCGACGCGCCGTACGACAACAGCTTGTGGACGGACTCGGACGACGAGGGACTCGGCGCCCGCGACCGCCACGCCCCCTGAGCATTGAGCACCCGCGGTCGGCACGCTCCTCGCTTCAAGGACCGGCCGACCACGCCTCTACTGCTACTTCAAGGAGTGGACCGATTGACCACTGGTACGGAACCGTTCCTCGGCACCGGAGTAGCACAGGCCTGTCCGGCGGCACGCCCCGAACGGTCTTGGGCGCACTGGTCGCCCGCTTTCGCCCCCGGGCGGCGACGCATGTCCTGCATGCGGTCCGAGTACGGGAGGGCGGGGTCCCTCACGACCCGGATCACCTGGTGAGGCAACCGACTTCGAAGAGGCCCTGGCCCATCTCTCTGGTGGGGCAGGGGCGACGAAGCCGACCCACAGGCAGATGTCCCGAATCGCACCCCGAACGCTAGCCGAGATCGCCGGAGGACCCACAAGCCGATGATGCGAACATCACTCGATCAGGGGACGTCCGACGTCGGTAGCCGACAAGGCGGCGTACGCACCGGTACGCGCGCCGCGATCGCCGCCCCGCATCTGCGGACCGACCGCTGGTGGCTGGCGCCCGCCGCGACGGCGGCCGGCCTGCTGGCCTTCGTCGTCTACTCGACCTGGCGGGCCTTCGCGGACACGCACTACTACTCGGCCCCGTACGTCTCGCCGTTCTACTCGCCCTGTCTGGCGGAGCGGTGCCGGACCATGCACGCCGGGCCCAACGCGGACCTCTTCGGGAGCTGGTGGGGCATCTCCCCCGCCATCATCATCCTGATCTTCCCGCTCGGCTTCCGGCTGACCTGCTACTACTACCGCAAGGCCTACTACCGCGGCTTCTGGGCGTCGCCCCCGGCCTGCGCGGTCCCCGAGCCGCACAAGAAGTACACCGGCGAGACCCGCTTCCCGCTGATCCTGCAGAACATCCACCGGTACTTCTTCTACGCCGCCATCGTCGTCGCGGGGATTCTGACGTACGACACCGTGCTCTCCTTCCGCGACGAGCACTATCGCTGGGGCCACATGGGCCTGGGCACCGTGGTGTTCCTGATCAACATCACGCTGATCTGGGCGTACACCGTCTCCTGCCACTCCTGCCGGCACATCGTCGGCGGGAAGCTGAAGCACTTCTCCAAGCACCCCGTGCGCTACCGGATGTGGCAGTGGGTCGGGAAACTGAATGCCCGTCACATGCTGCTCGCCTGGGCTTCGTTGGTGAGCGTGGCACTCGCCGACTTCTACGTCTTCCTGGTCGCGTCCGGCGCCTTTGACGATCCGCGCTTCTTCTAGATGAGTGGGGCCTTTTGATGTCCGTGGTCGACCGGCAGGAGTGGGACGTTGTCGTGGTCGGCGCCGGGGGCGCCGGACTGCGCGCCGCCATCGAGGCGCGGGAGCGCGGCGCCCGTACGGCGGTGATCTGCAAGTCCCTGTTCGGCAAGGCGCACACCGTGATGGCCGAGGGCGGCATCGCGGCCGCCATGGGCAACGTCAACTCCGGTGACAACTGGCAGGTCCACTTCCGCGACACCATGCGGGGCGGGAAGTTCCTCAACCAGTGGCGGATGGCCGAGCTGCACGCGCAGGAAGCACCCGACCGCGTATGGGAGCTGGAGACGTGGGGCGCCCTCTTCGACCGTACGAAGGACGGGCGGATCTCGCAGCGCAACTTCGGGGGGCATGAATATCCGCGGCTCGCGCATGTCGGCGACCGGACCGGGCTCGAGCTGATCCGCACCCTCCAGCAGAAGATCGTGTCCCTCCAGCAGGAGGACAAGAAGGAGACGGGTGACTACGAGAGCCGCCTGAAGGTCTACCAGGAGTGCACGGTCACCCGGGTCCTGAAGGACGGGAACCGCGTCTCCGGGGCCTTCTGCTACGAGCGCGAGTCCGGCCGTTTCTTCGTCCTCGAAGCGCCCTCGGTCGTGATCTCCACCGGCGGTATCGGCAAGTCCTTCAAGGTGACGTCGAACTCGTGGGAGTACACGGGCGACGGACACGCGCTCGCACTGCTGGCCGGGGCGCCCCTGCTGAACATGGAGTTCGTGCAGTTCCATCCGACGGGCATGGTCTGGCCGCCGTCGGTGAAGGGCATCCTCGTCACCGAGTCGGTGCGCGGTGACGGCGGGGTGCTCAAGAACTCCGACGGCAAGCGGTTCATGTTCGACTACATCCCGGACGTCTTCAAGGAGAAGTACGCGCAGTCCGAGGAGGAGGGCGACCGCTGGTACGACGACCCGGACCACAACCGCCGTCCCCCTGAGCTGCTCCCCCGCGACGAGGTCGCGCGCGCCATCAACTCCGAGGTGAAGGCCGGACGCGGATCGCCGCACGGCGGCGTCTTCCTGGACGTCTCCACCCGGATGCCCGCCGAAGTGATCCGGCGCCGGCTTCCCTCCATGTACCACCAGTTCAAGGAGCTGGCGGACGTCGACATCACCGCCGAGGCGATGGAGGTCGGGCCGACCTGTCACTACGTGATGGGCGGCATCGCGGTCGAGTCGGACACCGCGGCGGCCCGCGGCGTGCCCGGACTGTTCGCGGCCGGGGAGGTCGCGGGCGGCATGCACGGCTCCAACCGGCTCGGCGGCAACTCGCTCTCCGACCTGCTGGTGTTCGGGCGCCGGGCGGGGCTGCACGCGGCCGAGTATGCCGCGGGGCTCCCCGACGGGCGCCCCGCCGTGGACGAGATCCAGGTCGACACGGCCGCCGCGGAGGCGCTGCGGCCCTTCTCTGCGGAGGGTCCCGAGCCCGGCCAGGAGAACGGCCGCCCGCCCGAGAACCCGTACACCCTCCACCAGGAACTCCAGCAGACCATGAACGACCTGGTCGGCATCATCCGCCGCGAGGGAGAGATGGCGCAGGCCCTGGAGAAGCTCGCGGATCTGCGGGTACGGGCGCGCAGGGCGGGCGTGGAGGGGCACCGGCAGTTCAACCCCGGCTGGCACCTCGCCCTCGACCTGCGCAACATGCTGCTCGTCAGTGAGTGCGTGGCACGCGCCGCCCTGGAGCGTACGGAGTCGCGCGGCGGCCACACCCGCGAGGACCATCCGACGATGGAGCGGGCCTGGCGGCGCATCAACCTCCTGTGCCAACTCGCCGATCCCACGGGCGGACTGGCGGCGACCGACGCCGTAGGCGGCCAGATCGACCTCGTACGCGAAACCACCGAACCCATCCGTCCCGACCTGCTCGCCCTCTTCGAGAAGGAGGAGCTGGTCAAGTACCTCGCCGAAGAGGAGCTGTACGAGTGAGCAGCTACGAGGCCCGCTTCAAGGTGTGGCGCGGGGATGTGAAGGGCGGCGGCCTGGAGGACTTCAAGGTCGAGGTGAACGACGGTGAGGTGGTGCTGGACATCATCCACCGCCTCCAGGCCACCCAGACCCCGGACCTGGCCGTGCGCTGGAACTGCAAGGCGGGCAAGTGCGGTTCGTGTTCGGCGGAGATCAACGGGCGCCCGCGGCTGATGTGCATGACGCGGATGTCGGTGTTCACGCGGGAGGAGACGATCACCGTCACGCCGTTGCGCGCGTTTCCCGTCGTACGGGATCTCGTCACGGACGTCGGCTTCAACTACCACAAGGCGCGCGAGGTGCCCGCCTTCGTACCCCCCGCCGACCTCGGCCCCGGCGAGTACCGCATGCAGCAGGAGGACGTGGACCGCTCGCAGGAGTTCCGCAAGTGCATCGAGTGCTTCCTGTGCCAGGACACCTGCCATGTCGTCCGCGACCACGAGGAGAACAAGCCGGCGTTCGCCGGGCCGCGCTTCCTCATGCGGGTCGCCGAGCTGGACATGCACCCGCTGGACGCGGCGGCGGAGTCGGGCCTGGACCGCAAGCGGACGGCCCAGGACGAACACGGCCTCGGCTACTGCAACATCACCAAGTGCTGCACGGAGGTCTGCCCCGAGGGCATCAAGATCACGGACAATGCCCTGATTCCCTTGAAGGAACGGGCAGTTGACCGCAAGTACGACCCGCTGGTGTGGCTGGGGTCGAAGATCAGGAGGCGGGAGTCGTAGCGGGGCCGCGGCGGCGGTCGCGCATCGCACGATTCCGCATGACGACGCCGGTGATGATCCCGGCGCCGGTCATGAGGGAGGCGGCGAACTGGACGGGGCCGGGACCGAACAGGGCCAGGGCCAGGGGCTGAAGTGCGAGGGACGCCGTCAACACCAGCGTCGCCTGGCCCCACAGCCGTCGCCGGACGACGCTGCCGCGCGCCCGCCTCGGCAGCCAGCCGGTGTGTATGGCGGCGATCCCGACGGCGGCCGCGAGTCCCAGGGCTACGCCCATGGCAAGCCCCAGCGCGAAGTGCCAGTCCGCGATCACCGCGGGCCCCCCATCATCCCGGGTCTGTCGTCATCGGCTGTGCCGGGCGGCCGGGGCGCTTCCCCGCCCACTGGAGCGTCCCGCCCACGAAGAACAGGACCAATCCGCTCATCGCGTAGGGCGCCATGTCGAGGTCGGGCCCGCGCAACGGCCCGAGGAACATGAACAGGGACATGCCGACGGCGCCCACCACAGCGCCGGATCCCCACAGCCTCGGCCGCAGAACGCGGCCGCCCCACGACGGCAGCCAGCCAGTCGTCACCGCCGCGATCCCGAGCCCCGCCAGAAGGGCCACGGAGAGCGCGCACACCGACACCAGAATCCAGTGCATCATTTCCCCATCCCGGTGCGTGCCGGACGCGGCACGCACCCAGATCATGGCACGCCGGGATCAGATCCGATCCGGGTCCTCAAGGAACATGACCGTCTGTTGAATGTTGAAGAGGCGGTAGACGCCCTTCCTTGACGGTCATCGGACCCATCCCTCCTCGTACGCCGTCCAGTCCTTTTCCCGCGCGGCGAAGTCCACGTACAGGGCGACGCCGAAGTGTTCGCGGGTGCGGTCGGTGCGGGAGAGGCCGAGGCGGGTGCCGCGCACGGCTGCCGGGACCGTCTCGGCGTTGCCGTGGTGGTCCATGTTGTCCTCGTAGTAGAAGGGCAGGCCCATCAGCAAGTCGGTTGATTTCGGGGTGACTTCGAGGGCGAGGGAGGTCTGTTCGGCGACGTAACCGCCGTACAGGCTCTCCAGCGGCTGCGCCGTGTCGTACGACATCACGGCGATCTGGTCGACCCGGCGGGCGACCTGCCCGAAGAACGACTGGGACCACCACTTGGGGTGTTTCGTGAAGACGCCCCAGACGGAGTGGAGGTTCGGGAGCGGGTCGATCTGGTGGGCGGCGACGGAGAGTTGGGCGTCATGGGCGCGGGTGACGCGGCGCAGGTCGTCGAGGAGGGAGAGGTAGTTCGAGTCGCCGGAGTGCAGGGGCTCCAGGTCGAAGTGGGCGCCGTCGAAGCCGGTGTCGAGGATCTGCCCGGCGGAGCGGACCACGGCGGCGCGGGTCGCCGCCCGTTCCAGGTGCAGCCCGACCTCTCCCTCGGTGGCGAGCACATCGCCGAGCCAGGCCTGGACTCGCACGCCGGGCAGCTCACGATGCACGGCCGCGATCAGCCAACGGGCCCACGAGTAGGCGGACTTGGGCAGCGTGCCGTCGTGCTCCAGCGGTCCCGCGTGCACATACAGATCCCGGATACCGGTGGTGCGCAGCCGCTCGGCCAGCGCCTCGACATCCGCGTCCCGCTTCCGCCCGTCGACCCAGGCGTGGCCCATCCAGAGAGCGTCACGGTTTCTGGTCTGGGTGCCGGGGGCCGGGTCTCCGGCGTAGTTCACGCGGAGGGCGATTCCGGCCGCGAGGGTCGGCAGGAGGAGGGCGAGGAGCAACGCGAACGCGATGCGCTTGGGCCAGCGGAGGCGGGGGTGCCGCCAGGTCCGTGCGAGGCGGGCCCGGGCGGGGGCGGGAGTGCGCTGCGAAGACTCCCCGGGGTCACCGGCCGACTCATCGGGGCCACGCGCTGGGTCCCTGTCGCTGTCCGCCGACTCATCGGGGCCACGGCCTGGGTCCCCGTCGCCGTTCACCGACCCCTCGGCGCCACGGCCTGGGTCCCCGTCGCCGCCCGCCGACCCCTCGGCGCCACGGCCTGGGTCCCCGTCGCCGCCCGCCGACACCTCGGCGCCACGCCCTGGGTCCCCGTCGCCGCCCGCCGACACCTCGGAGCCACGCCCTGGGTCCCCGTCGCCGCCCGCCGACACCTCGGAGCCGACCGCCGGCTCCCGGACGCCGTCCGCCGACTTCCTGACGGCCCCCACCGACTCCCCGGAGTCGCCCGTCCGGCGCTCTCCGTCCTCCGCCGCGAACTCCACCCGCTCCGTATTCATCCCCCGCGCCCCTCCCGTACGCCCCCGTATCCCCCCGTACCTTAGGCGCCCTCACCTCGGCGTACGCCCGGTCGCGTCGGCGCGCAAGCGGTCATACGCTCCCAAATGTGACGTCGCCCCTGAGTCGAAACCGGTCGCGCCGAGCGACGTCGCACATAGCCGTGCGCATAGCGCATACCGTGGTCGGGGGGCTGGCGGCGGTGGGGTGGCTGGTGCTGCCGCTCGCGAGGGTGAACGCCGGGGATCCGGTGACCGTCGCGGGGAACGTGCGGGTCGCCGAGGAGGCGGGGGACCGGGAGGGCGAGGCCGCGCCCGATGGGAACCGGACGGCCACCGGGGACCTCGTACTCCCCCTCGTCGCGGTGGGCGCCGCGGGCGTGCTGGCGGCGTACGGGTACGCGCGGCGCAGGCGGCGAGCGAGGACGCGTACGACACCGGGCGGGGGCACCCCACAAGTCGTACCGATCCGCGAACTCGACCGGCAGATACGGCAGTTGCTGGTAGAGACGGACGACTGCGTCCGCACCAGCGCCGAGGAACTCGGCTTCACCACGGCCCAGTTCGGGGTCGAGGCGGTCAGGCCGTACGCGGAGTCGCTGGCGTACGCGCGGTCCGAGCTGGCGGCGGCCTTCCGGCTGCGGCAGCGGATCGACGACACCGCCCAGCAGGACAGCCGGCGCCTGCTGGAGGAGATCGCCACCCACTGCACGGAGGCGGGCGGGCGGCTGGACGCGGAGGCCCCCGGATTCGACCAGCTGCGCGCCCTGGAGCGGAACGCGCCGACCGCGCTGGAGTACGCGGAGACCCGTTTCCGGGAGCTCGCCGCCCGCACGCCCGGCGCGGAGGCGACGATCGGCGAACTCCACAAGCGGTACGCCCCTTCCGCGTCCCTGCCCGTCGCGGGCCATGCCGAGCAGGCGAAGGACCGGCTCGTGTTCGCCACGATCCACCTCAACCAGGCTCGGCAGTCGCTCGACCGGGGTGACGTCGGGAAGGCGGCGGCTCATCTGCCCGCGGCGGAGGGGGCCATCGGGCAGGCGGCGGTCCTGGTGGCCGGCGTCGAGCGGCTCGCCGGTGAACTTGCCTCGGCTGCCGAGCAGTTGCCCGCCGCGCTCAGTGGAGTGGTGGCCGACCTCGCGGAGGCCCGCGGCCTCCTGGGGACCGTGGGCGTCGGTGAGCTGCCCGGTCGTGTCGCACACGCCGAGTCGGTCGTCGCCGAAGTACACCGGGAGACGGCGACCGGCCCGTACGACCCCCTCGACGCCCTTCGTCGTGTCGCCGAGGCCGGTACGGGGCTGTCCGATGCGCTCCCCGAACGCACCGACGAACGCGCCCGCGCCCTCCTCGGGCACTCCCTCCTCCCGGCTCGTGGCGCCGTCGCCACCGCGGGCGACTTCGTCACGACGCACCGGGGGGCGGTGGGCAGCGTGGCGCGCACGCGGCTGGCCGAGGCGGAACGGCACCTCGCCCAGGCCCTCGCGCGGGATCTCGCCGGGGCGCCTCGGCGTGCGTCCACCGCTCTGCCCGATGTCCTGCGGGCCGATGTGCTCGCCCGGCAGGCGCAGCAGCTCGCCGAGCGGGATGTGCGGGCGTATGGGAATCCGTATGGCGGGCGCGAGGGTGCGGGGGTGGGTGGGGCTGTGCTGGGCGGGATCCTGTTGGGGGTCGATGGCGCGCCCGCGCGTTTCGGCGGGGGCCGGACGCGGGGGCGACGGGTGGCGTCGTGAGGTTTTTTCGCCCCCACCCTCAGAACAGGCTCAGCAACGCCTCCGCCGGATCCGTCAGCCCCGTCTCCCCGTCAGGGAGGGGGAGTTCGAACCAGACCGTCTTGCCGCGTGGCGTGCGACGCGAACCCCAGCCCGCGGACAGCAGCCCGACAAGCTGCAACCCCCGCCCCCCCTCATCCGTATCCCGCGCCCGCCGCCGCCGCGGCTGCACAAGCCCCGCGTCCCAGACCTCGCACACCAGCGTCCGGTCGAGAAGCAGCCGGAGCCGGATCTCGCCCTCGCCGTAGCGAAGGGCGTTGGTGACCAGTTCGCTGACCAGCAGCTCCGCGGTGTCCACCAGCGGCTCCAGGTCCCAGGACTGCAGCTGCGCACGCGCGTACTCCCGGGCCCGGCCCACACTGCGCGGCTCGCGCGGCAGCGTCCAGTCGCCGACGGACTCGGCGGGCAGCCCCTGGACACGTGCCATCAGCAGGGCGATGTCGTCCTCGCCGTGGTGCGTGTCGAGGGTGTTGAGGACGTGGTCGCACACGTCCTCCAGCGGGCGGGAGGGGTCGGTGAGGGCGCCGACGAAAGCCTGCAGGCCCTCGTCGAGCGGATGGTCGCGGGATTCGACCAGTCCATCCGTGTAGAGCGCCAAAAGCGCACCTTCCGGAAGCTCGACCTCCACCTCCTCGAAGGGCTCCCCGCCCACACCCAACGGCATGCCCGGCGGCACGTCGAGCATCAGCGCGCTCTCGCCCGGCTCGACGAGGACGGGAGGCAGATGACCGGCGTTCGCGAAGGTGCACCGGCGCGTGACGGAGTCGTACACGGCGTAGACGCACGTCGCGAGGTACACCTCGGAGAGGTCGGCGTCGCGGGACTGGCGGGCCGTGCGGGTGGCCTGCTGGACGCCGCCGGGGGTGCCGAGACCACGGGCGATCTCGTCCAACGCCGAGAGGACTTCAGCGGGTTCGAGGTCGAGCAGCGCCAGGGTGCGTACGGCGGTTCGGAGTTCGCCCATCGCCACCGCGGCGCGCAGCCCGCGCCCCATCACGTCACCGACGACCAACGCGGTGCGATGGCCGGGCAGTTCGATGACGTCGAACCAGTCGCCGCCCACCTCCGTCGCCGCGTTGCCCGGCAGGTACCGGCAGGCGATGTCCAGGCCGGAGGCCTCCGGGTCGCCGGGGGGCAGCAGGGACCGTTGCAGGATCAACGCGCGCTCGTGCTCGCGGCGGTACAGGCGCGCGTTGTCGATGCAGACGGCGGCGCGCGCGGCGAGCTCCACCGCGAGCGAGCGGTCGCGTTCGCCGAAGGGCTCGCTGCCCTTCGTGCGGGAGAACTGCGCGAGGCCCACGACGGTGTCGTGGGCGACCATCGGCACGGCGAGCGTGGACTGGATGAGGCCGCCCTCTTCGGCGGGGATGTGCTGGGGACGCGCCGTGCGCAGGGCGTCCGCGCAGGGCGAGTTGAAGGGAAAGTGGTGGACGGCGCCGACGGCGACGGGCGCGGGGCCGCCGACGAACGGCGCGTCGGAGACCGCGCTCGCGAAGGCGACCCGGCGGAGTTCGGCACTGCCGTCGGCCAGGCCCGGCGGGGTCTCGTCGCCGGCCAGGAGGCCCTGGTAGAGGTCGACGGTCGCGAGGTCGCAGAATCCGGGCACGACGACATCAAGGAGTTCGCGTGCGGTGGTCTCCAGGTCGAGGGAGTTGCCGATGCGGGCGCCGGCCTCGTTCAGAAGGGCGAGATTGCGCCGGGCCGCGGCGGCCTCACGGGCGGCGGCGCGGCGGGCGGTGATGTCGGTTCCGAGCCAGGCGATGCCGATGGGGCGGCCGGTGCCGCTGTGCACGCGGTAGAGGTTGATGGACCAGTGGCGGCGGTCTTCGGAACCGGGCACATGGCCCGTGACGTGCATGTCCGTGATGGAGTTGCCGGTCTCCAGGACCCGGCGCAGCGTCGCGGCGACGCGCTCGGCCTCCGCGCGCGGCAGATAGTCGCGGACGGTGCGCCCGCGGTGGTCGTCGACGGTGCCGCCGAAAGTCGAGGCGAACCGCTGGTTGACGCGCCGGACCCGGAGGTCCGTGTCGATCAGGAGAAAGCCGAACGGAGATTGACTGAAAATCGCCTGCGAGGCGGCGAGGTCCGTCTCGATCCGGCGCAGGGTTCGAACATCCACGACGATGCATACGGCGGCCCGCTCGCCGTCCTCCGTCGTGGTGGGCATCACATAGACCTCGGCGAGGCCTTCCGCGCCGCTTCCGCCCTCCTGCGGGGACGGCATCCGGAAGGGGACCACGCCGGTCCACTCCCGGCCGTCCAGGATCTCCGCCATCTTGCGCTGCCCGAACTCACGCCGGTCGGGGGCGACGAACGCCTCGATGGGATCCATCCCGACGGCCCGTTCAGCGGATATCCCGAAGAGCTGCTCGGCACGCAGACTCCACTGGTCGACGAGCCCGTCGGCGCCGATGGAGAACGAGGCGACCTTGATGTAGTCGTAGATCGAACCGGGCGGACTGCTCTGCCACATCGCGTCGCCCGCGCCCTCATCGGGCACACCGCGCGCGGAATCACCCGCGGCATCTGCCCTCGCGCCGTCCGACGGGTCCTCGGACTCCGTGGCCTTCGCTGGTATCTCGCTCACGCGAACCGTCCCCTCCAGCTCACCGCGTCCGGCACCGGTCACCGGGGGCGGCTGCCCGCAGTATCCAGCACTACGGCGCCGCACAACACGGTGTTCACGATCACAGCACGGTCCCGATGATTTTTGGACCGGCCGCGACATACTCCCAGTCTTCTAACCAGGTGGCGCCCCATCGAATCAAAGAGTTGGGCAGGCGCCAGTGGCCTGAACCAATCGGTCGCTCCGCACGCGCGCCCACGCGCCCTCAGTCCGGGCGCGCCCGACTCTCCCTCAGCCGGGTACCGCCAGCTCGAACCAGACCGTCTTTCCGTCGTCTCCGGGACGCGTGCCCCAGCGTCGCGACGAGGAGGCCACGAGCTGGAGTCCGCGGCCGCTCTCGTCGTCGGCATCGGCGGACCGCTTGCGGGGCGGGTCGGGCAGCGGATCGGAGACCTCCACCAGCAGGGCGCCCGGCACCCCGGCGGGGCGCACCAGGCGTACGCCGATGGGGCCCGTGGCGTGCCGCAGGGAGTTCGTCACCAGCTCGCTGACCAGCAGTGCGGTGATGTCACCGAGGAAGTCCAGTTCCCAGGTGCGCAGCTGACCCCGGACGACGGCGCGAGCGGTGCGGACGGCACCTGGCTCCGCGGGAAAGCTCCACTCGGCGCAGTCGCCTTCGGTGTCGATCACGCCGATCACTTCCCAGGCCAGGAACCCATGTCCGGTTTCGTGGGGTTAATGGGCACATACCCGATATCCGGGGTGCCTTACCGCACGCGAAGGCGCACTGTGGCACGAACGGCGTACGAGCCGTTGACCCCGCCCCTTACACGCGCCCCACCAGGCCTGCTTACGCCCCCGCGTCCAACCTGGAGAGCGTGCCCTTCACCGCCGGCACGTCCTGGTCCAGCCAGTCGACGTCCCAGATCTGGTCGGGGGTCAGCCAGCGCAGCTCGTCGTGGTCCTCCAAGGGCTGCGGTTCGCCGGAGAGCAGTCGCGCGGTCCACACCCGCAGCACGTATCCCGGCTTCAGGGGCCACTCCCCGGGGACACGTTCGACCGGCTCGGCCTCGACTCCGAGTTCTTCGCGCAGCTCCCGTACGAGGGCATGCTCGGGAGTCTCGCCCGGCTCGACCTTTCCGCCCGGCAGCTCCCAGCGCCCGGCCAGCTCGGGGGGCGCGCTGCGGCGGGCGGCGAGCAGGCGCCCGGCGCTCAACAGGGCGGCTCCGACCACCACGATCCGTTCCGTCATGCGCCGGAGCCTACGGGAGCGGGACCGAGCCCCGGACGAGACCGATCACCAGACCCTGGAGGGGCGGATACCCGAGCCCCCGAGAGGGCGGATCACCTGCTCCCGTTCTGCGCGATCCGCTCGACCCAGTAGAGCTGCTTGTGCCCGCGGTCGTCGAGACTGTCCGCGATCTTCTGGGCCTCGGCGCGGGTCGCGTACCTGCCCACGCGGTAGCGATTGCCGTTGTCGTCCTGCCGTATGACGAGCCAGGGAAGAGTGATCGTGCCGTCGTTCATCGCGCCCCTCCACTTCCCGCCCCGGGCCCCCGCCGTACCCCGCCCTCTAAGGAAACCGCAATCCGCATATGCCCGAGCCTACGCCTAACCTTCACGCAGCGAATACGGCTTTTCACAAAGAGGTACGCAACCGGCCAAGACAGCGGCACGAACGAGAGGTTGCACGCCGTCGAACGCGCCGTCGACCGCTCTTCGCGCGCCCCCAAGCAGCGCAAAGCCAGGGCCGGACAGGGCCCTTGAGAACGACCGGATTCCAACCGGGCGCTGCGCGCCGTCCACTTGGCGCGCGCCTGCCGCCCGGCACGCGCCTCCCACTCGGCACGCGCCTGCCGCGGCTACTCCACCGGGACTACTTCACCGGCAGGTGATACGCGATCCGGTACCGGTCCGCCGGTACGACGACGTCGGCCGTCTCGACCGGGCGGCCGGACGCGAAGAACGTCCGCTGGACGACGACGACGACATGCCCGGGGACACCGCCCAGGGCGAGGAGTTCCTCGGCGAGGCCTGGGCGCGCTCCCACTTCCTCCGTGACGTTGTCCACGATCACGTCGATGGCCGCCATGCGCTCGACCACGCCCATGCCGCCGAGCGGGCCCTCCTCGGGGAGCATCACCGGCGTACGGCCCGTGACGGCGAGGGGCTCCCAGGACGTGGAGAGCATCATCACCTCGCCGCCGTCCCGGTAGACGTAGTTCGTGCACATCACGCGGTCGCCAGGCTTGAGGGACAGACGCTCGGCGATCGCGCCGCTCGCCTCGACCTGACGGCTGTGCGACTCCCAGGTGCCGCGCGCGGAGACGTCGGCCTGCTCCTGACGGAACGGGGTGGCGCCGCTGTCCGGGCGGTACCCGGAGCGGGCCACCCGGCGCGGCACCGGCCGCTCCCGTACATACGTGCCCGACCCGGAGCGGCCCTCGACCAGCCCTTCGGCCATCAGCACCTTGCGCGCCTCCAGCGCGACCGTGTCCGAGACGCCGTACTCCTCGCGGATCCTGGCCTGCGACGGGAGGCGGGTGTGCGGTGGCAGCGAACCGTCGACGATCTTCTTGCGGAGATCACCCGCGACACGCAAGTACGCCGGCTGCTCACCGAAAGTCACTGGCCGCTCCCATCAGGTTGTACAGACAGCAACAGCGTGGCAACCGTGGGTTGGGCCATGCAAGCAAAGGCCAAAGAATCACTCGATGTGATGACGTGCGCGCCCCGAAGGCTTTACGCAGGCACTTTCTCCCCGGTATGACCGCCGTCACACCTCGGCGCCGGTGCCGCCTCCGCCGCCGCCCTGGTCGCCGCCGCCCAGGTCGTACGACGGCACGGTGGTGGCGAGGCCCAGAGCCTTGCGCGTGGTGACCGTCTTCTTGGGGTCGATGAGCTTGATGCCCTTCTCGTAGTGCGCATAGAAGGTGTCCACGTCCTGCGCGGCCGCCGCCTTCGCCCACTCCTTCTGGGACAGGTCGAGGTCCTTCGCGAGAGCGGCGACCAGCTTCCCGGCGGCCGGGGCGAAGGTGTGGCCGCGGAGCATGCCCGCCTGCTTCGTCAGCGCCTTCGAGACCCTGGTCGCCCACTTCTTGTGGCCCGGCAGGTCGTCCTCGACGTACTCCGCGTCGGGCGCCGAGTTCATCGCCGCGTTGATGACGCTCGCGGCCTGGAGATAGGCCAGCTGGTCCGGGTCGAGCGTGGACGCGTCCTTGCGCAGCGAGCCCGTCAGACTGCCCTTCTCGTCCGTGTTCCCGAACATGCAGGTGATCTCGCGGTCGCCCATGCTCCAGCTCTGCCGGGTCGGCGTGAAGTAGTACACGTCGACGTTGTCCGGGACGGCCCAGCCGTCCATCGCGTACGTGTCCTGGAGCGCGTAGCACTTGTCGTCGGCGGCGGCGGTGATCTTGCCGTCGCCCGGGTAACTGCCGCCGCTCAGCTTGAAGCCGGCGAACACCTCGGCGTCGTGCTTCCCGGCGCACGGCACCTTGTCGACGTCGTACGCCATGCCTTCCAGCGCCCCGCCGGGCGCGTCGAAGCACTCCCCCTTGTCGAGCGAGAAAGCGGCGCCCGTGCCGTCGCCCGCCGCGTCGCTGATGCCGCCCCAGATACGGCCCGGGCCGCCCGCGGCCAGGACGAGCACGAGCAGCACGATGCCGATCGAGGACATGACCATGCCCCCGATCGCCATCCCCTTGCCGCGCTCGCCCCGCTTCTTGATCTGCGCGAGCCCCACGATCCCGAGCACCAGCCCGACGGCGGGCAGGAAGCAGAGGATGCCGAGCACGAGCGCGGAGATCGCGAGTCCGTTGACGGGCGCCGGGCGGTTGTACGGGGAGTAGCCCTGGCCCCAGGTCTGGTACGGCTGCTGGTACGGGCCTTGGGGGTACGGGGGCGGGTACCCGCCCGGTGGCATCCCCGGAGGCGGGTACTGACCCTCGGGCTGCTGGGGCCCGGGCGGCGGGGGAATGGCCACGAGTACCTTGCTCCTAGTCCACGCTGGCGGTACAGAACTCACGTACGACTGCCGTACGGATGCGCGCATCGTAAGCGTGCCGGGGTGGGGGGCGGAATGCGGGTTGCCGACGCGACGGTTCGGGCGGTCAACGGGATGACGGCGCGCTGGGCACAGGCGTCGGCGGCGGCTTCGGAGGACACCGTGTTGTCCGCCGCCGGGGTGTGGCCGCCTGCTCGGCTTCCTGACGGACGGCGCGGCGCTCGCGGGGAGCGCGGAGACGATGCCGAGGACGAGCGCCGCGGATTGGGACCTGCGCAGGAATGGCACAAAGGCCCCTGCGGGGACGTAACGCGGGTGCCATATGCCAGTCATGACACAACGTCACCAAACAGCCCATCTAACCTGCGCTCATGACACCTTTGCCGGATTGTTTCTGCCCGACGGACGGCACACGCGTCCCGGCCGGCTCGCTCGTCTGGTGCTGCCCGGTCTGCCGCGGCCCGCTCGATCTGGACTTCGCCCCGACTCCCGCGCCCCTCAAGTCCCTGGTCGGGCGGGTGAATTCACTGTGGCGGTACGCGGAGTGCCTGCCGCTGGCGACCTCCTCCGTCAGCATGGGAGAAGGGCGCACCCCTCTGGTCCCCCTGCGCGACGGTATCTCCGCGAAGCTCGACTTCCTCATGCCGACGCTGTCCTTCAAGGACCGCGGGGCCGTGCTGCTGGCCGAGCTGGCACTGCGGC
Organism: Streptomyces sp. NPDC029292; assembly: GCF_055569295.1. NCBI lineage: Bacteria > Bacillati > Actinomycetota > Actinomycetes > Kitasatosporales > Streptomycetaceae > Streptomyces > Streptomyces sp. NPDC029292. The sequence continues at coordinate 435,140 of NZ_JBVHXR010000002.1, read as the reverse complement.
TGAAGCCCCGGCAGGTGCTCGCGGACAGCAGCGGCAACGCGGGGACGGCGATCGCCGCGTACTGCGCGCGGGCCGCGCTGCCGTGCACGGTGTACGTCCCCGAGGGCACCTCCCCGAAGAAGCTGGAGCAGATCGAGGCGCACGGGGCGCGGGTGCACGTGGTCGACGGCGACCGGGAGGCCGCGGCGGTGGCCGCGCGGGAAGCGGCGGACGAGGAGGGCGTGTTCTACGCCTCGCACGTCTTCAACCCGTACTTCCTGCACGGTACGAAGACCTACGTCCACGAACTCTGGGAGGACCTCGGCGGACGCCTCCCCGACGTCATCGTCGTCCCCGTCGGCAACGGCACGCTCCTGCTCGGCGCCGCCCTCGCCGTCGCCGAGCTGCACGCCGCGGGGCTGATCGACCGGCGGCCCGCGCTGTACGCCGTCCAGGCCGCCGCGGTCGCGCCGCTGGCCGACGCCTGGTCTTCGGGGGCGGACGATCTCGTCGGGGTCACCCCCATGGCGCCCACCTTCGCGGAGGGCATCGCGATTCCCCGGCCGCCGCGGGCGCGGCAGATCCTGCGGGCGGTACGGGGGTCGGGGGGCTCGTTCCTGACGGTGACCGAGGATCAGATCCGGCACGCTCAGCTCGACCTGGCCTCGCGGGGGCTGTATGTGGAGTCGACGGGGGTGGCTTGCTGGGCGGCCGTACGCGAGGGGGCCCTGGGGGCGCGTACCGCGGTGGTGCCGTTGTGCGGGGCGGGGGTGAAGACGGGGTTGGCGACGGCTGCGTAGCTGTGGGGGGCGCCTCGCCGGGCGCGGTCGCAGCCTCCGTAACTGTGCGTGCGCGCGGCAGGGGGTGACAGGGACGGGGCTTTCCGTTTATCGGCCGTGCGGCGCGAAGTGCCGCGGTGTCGCGTCTGAATGCTCACTCAGAGCGCTGCTGGTTCTCGACGTACTGGCGGACGGCGATCAGCGGTGCTCCGCCGCAGCTTCCGGCGAAGTAGGAGCCGGACCAGAAACGTCCGCCCCACAGGTGGCAGCGGACGTGGGTGTCGTACTCCTTGCCCGGGTAGCGGGAGGAAACGCCCTTGAGGGAGTTGACCGACTTGGAGAGATGCACGGCCCGCTTCGTCCGCGTCACGGTCCGGGGACCGGCGGCGCTCGCCGAACTCGACGTGCGCCGCTGGGGCCGCCGTGCGGCCGGGGCTCACCCTCGCTCGATCGCGAGGCGCCGCTGTTCCTCCTCGACGATGCGGCGGGCGAGGGTGGTGTCGGAGATGTCGATGGCGTCCGGGGTCGCCTCGGCCATGTCGCTGCGCCGGGCGTAGGCGTCGAAGAGCCGGTCCTTGTTCCGCAGGATGCGCAGCAGGCGCTGGTCCACGCCGTCGGTGGCGAGGAGGCGGTGGACCTGGACAGGGCGGACCTGGCCCATGCGGTGGGCGCGGGCCACGGCCTGGTGTTCCATCGTGGGCTTGACCTGCGGCTCGCAGAGAATGACGACCGACGCGGCCTGAAGGTTGAGGCCGATGCCGCCGGCCTCGATCTGGCAGAGCAGGACCGCGTGCCCCGGGGCGGCGGTGAAGTCGTCCACCAGGCATTGTCTGCGCGCGGCGGGCACGGCGCCGGAGACCGGGCCGAACACCCCTTTCCCGAGGGCCTGTTGGGCCGTGCCCAGGACGTCCTTGAAGTACGAGAACACGACCACCTTCAGCCCGTTCTCGGCCGCCTCGGACACCAGCTCGCGCAGCCGCTGGAGCTTCGCGGACTTCTCGGGGTCGGCGTACGCGGCGCGGCGCATCGCCATGAAGTTCCCGGCCTCGACCGCCTTGCGGTAGGCCTCCTGGTCGGCGGCGCTCAGCTCCTCCCACTCGTCGACCTGGAGGAGCGCGGGGAGTTCGGTGAGGACGTCCTGCTGGTTGCGGCGCAGATAGGCGGGGGCCACGGACTTGCGGAAGGCGTGCGGCCCCGCGGCGGCGCTGCTGTTGTGGATCTGCGGCAGCAGCTCGGGGCGGAGGTAGCGGACGAGGCTGCGGAACTCCTCGACGCGGTTCTCCATCGGCGTACCCGTGAGGAACAGGACGCGGTCGCAGCGGTCGGTCCAGGCCGCGACCGCCTTGGAGCGGCGGGCGTCCGGGTTCTTCACGTAGTGGGCCTCGTCGACGACGAGCACCCCCGGCTCCGCGGCGCCGGGCGTCCCAGTCGTCCCGGGCGCCCCGGACTTCGTACCGCGCGCGGTCTCGGACTTCGGGAGGCTGTGCAGGACGTCGAAGGTGGTGATCGCGACGCCGCCGCGCTCCCGCCACTCGGCGTACGCGTCCTGCCGGTCGGCGCCGTGCACCGGCAGAGCGCGCAGGGTGCTGCGCGAGCGGATCTCGCGGGTCCAGTTGATCAGCACACTGGCCGGGCAGACCACCAGGAAGTGGCTGTGCCCCTCCGCCGCGAGGTGGGCGAGCACGGCGATGGCCTGGACCGTCTTGCCGAGCCCCATCTCGTCGCCGAGGACGACCCGGCGCTGGGCGAGCGCGAAACGGGCGCCGAAGGACTGGTAGCCGCGCAGCGAGACCCGGCGGTGGGTGTCGTCGAGGGGCTGTCCGTGCACGCGGGCGGCGACCTCCGACGGCAGGAAGCCCTCGACGGCCGCCTCGTCCGAGGTGTGCTCGGAGATCTCGGCGAGCTGGCTGTAGTACTCCGCGGAGCGCAGCTCGAAGTCGACCCAGGCCTCGATGTCGGAGGCCGGTTCGCGCAGCAGGTCCGTGGCGGCCTGGACGAGCAACAGCCGTACGTCGCGGGCGGCCGCGTCGGCCGTCAGCTCGCGGATCCCGGCGACCGCGGCGAGCGCGCTCTCCCGTCGGCGCCGGCCCGTGAACGCCATGCGCAGCCGTCCGCCGGCCGGGCGGGCCACGGGCAGCAGCACGCCGAGCCGCTCGTCGAGCCGCCGGGCGGCATCCACGGCCCGCCGCAGCTCGGGCCCCGCCTCAACGAGCTTGCGCAGCGCGACGACCAGGGCGGTGGTCCCGGTCTCGGGACGGTCCACGTCGATCCGAACGGAAACGGTCTCCTCGACCGCCCGCGCGATCTGGCGCGCGGCGCTGAGCGCCTGGTCGGCGGTCTGCGCGCCGACCCCCGGGATCTGCCGCAGTTCGTAGCGGCTCGCCTCGTGCACGGCACGCACCGAGCCGAGCCCCGCCGCCTCGACGGCGGCCAGCCGCAACCGCCCCTCGGTGACGTCCTTCAGCCGGGAGACGGGGATGGACTCCAGCTCCTTGGCCACGAGTTCGGCCAGCAGCGGGGCCAGTGCCGTGCGCACCGCTTCGAGCGCGCGGGCGTGGTCGTCGAGCACGGTGCGTGCGGCCTCGTACAGCCGGGTGCCCTCGGTGAGCAGCTGCCGCGCCTTGCGGCCGGCAGGGGGCTGCTCCCTCTCCATCACCATGACACCCCTCACGTGCCGTCCGCCCCGATGCGCGCATCCTTCCACGCGCCACTGACAGTCGACGGCAGTGCGACTTCCGCGGGATCCATCCCGGCATTTCCCGACCTGGTGGGCTGAGTTCCGGGAGTTCCAGGCACACTTCACGTGTCGCAGTCACATCACCAAGAGGATCACGCATGATCACGCTGAAGAAGGAAGACGGCCCCGCGGATCTGGACGGGGTGACCCATCTGTCCATCGGGGTGTCCTGGGACCCCACCTCCGGGAGCAGTGGCGGTCTGGTGGGGAAGCTCCGCCGGACGACCGGTACCGACCTCGACCTGGTCGCCATCGCGATGCAGGGGGCGGATCCGGTGCGGCTGGCCGGCCTCGACTCCGGGGATCCGCTGGGCAACGGCGCGTTGGTGCACAGCGGGGACAACCAGACCGGGAAGGGGGAGGGCGACGACGAAACGGTGACCGTCGAGTTCTCCCGGGTTCCGCCCAACGTCACTTCCATCGTGTTCGTCGCTGCCGCGTACAAGAAGGGCAGCAGCTTCCAGAAGGCACGCAACATCAGTTTCAAGGTGTACGACGCGACGGGCGGCAGCTCCCAGCAGGTCGCCGACATCTGGCCGAGCCTGCTCAGCACCGACAACGGCTGCGCCGTGGCCAAGGCGATAAGGGACGGCGCGGTCTGGAAGCTCCAGGTGATCAACGAGACCGGGAAGATCAAGCAGGGGGACGAACACGCCCTGATGCGCTTCGCCGTGAGCAAGTAGCGCACGTCGCCTCGGCCCGGATGTCCGGGCCGAGGGCGGCCGCGTCCCAGGATCTGAGCGGGAGCACATTGCTGACGATGCTCTTGCGCGGGGCTCCCTTGTACATTCCGGTCCGACGCCCCCACGGAATCACCGGAAAAGGGCGCCTGCTGCCGAATGCGGAAACCTACGTGGGCTCAGACGCCTCCCATCTCCGTTCACAGCGTGAACCTCCGGCAGCTCCGTGGTTCCAGGGGCACTCGCCATGCGAGAGACCTCGGGCTCCGCGGCTATCGGGGCTGCCACGCCCGTACGAGGTCCTCCGGCCCCCAGTGCGCGGTCAGCGGCAGATCATCGGCCACCCCGCAGCGGGAGACCGCGACCAGTGGAGTGTCCGGGGCGGTACCGGGGACGGCGAGCATGTCGCGTACCAAGGCGTCGTACTCATGACGGCCGAAGGGCTGGGTCTCCAGCCACTTGACCGACCCGACGAAGTGCACCTGGCGGGCCACCGGCTCGCGGTCTGCACCGATGACGTCGATCTCGGGGTTGTTCTGACGGTTCCACCAACCGCCGATGGCCTCAGTCTCGGGCCACCCATCATTGGGCATCAGACGCAGCAAGGACTCGCGGATCAGTGGCTCGACCGCTCGCCCGCGCCAAGTGGTCCATGACCGCTCGATGCGTTCCAGTGCCAAGTCGCCGCGGCCTCGCTCGATGAGTGGGATGGCGCGTGCCAGGAACGCCAGCCAGAACCGCAGATACGGGTCGGCGATCCGGTAGCGCTTGTTCTTGCTGTCCGGCTTGACGGACAGGGGGAGATCGGCGGCCAGGACTCGCTTGGCCTGCAGCATGGCCAGCAGCGGGGAGAGCGTGCCGGACGGCAGCGGGCTAGCACCGCCGGCCTGGGCTGCGATTGCGCTGAACGTGCGCTCACCGCTGCCAACCGCTTCCAGTACGGCCCGTGAGTGCGAAGCCTCGGGGAATTCGCCCAGCAGGGACAGCTCGCCGGCGACCAACAGGGGCGAGAGAGGATTGGCGACGGAAGCCTGCAAGAAGGCCGTACGCCCCATTCCCGGCCGCCAGGACTGCACGATCTCGGGGAATCCTCCAGTGATCAACTGGGCGTCGACGGCCCCTGCGGCGTCGAGCTCGGTCATGGCCTGCACGTCGGCCAGGTTCAGGGGGTGGACGGTCATTTTCGCCGCCCGGCCGAAGAAGGGGCGTCCGTACGACTGCAGTGCCTCCATCACCGATGTATCGCTGCCAACCAGCAGCAGAAGCACGGGCTTGGAAGACAGGTGACGGTCCCAGACAGTCTGGAGTGCGCCCTCGAATTCCTGATCCTGCTCGACCAGCCAGGGCACCTCGTCGATCACCGCGATGCTGGGTGAGTCATCGGGTACCGCGAGCGCCAGCGAGCGCAGGGCCTGGTTCCAGTCCTGCGCCTGGAGGCCGGCGACCAGCTCCGCCCCCGGCAGTAGTGACTGCGCGAGGGTAGCGGCAAAGTCGGCGCGCTCCGTCACAGGGTTACGCCCCCGGGTGGCCTGGAACACCACGTACGGCGCTCCCGAGCGGTCGCAGAACTCCTGGACCAGTCGTGACTTAACGTAGATAGATTCTTACGTAGATTGAATCTCACTTCACCTCAAGCGGCCTAGTGGATCGAATGCAGAGGCGGATACAAATGCCGCCTGTGGAGCTGCGGCCGCCAGCACGGGCAAAAGCCAAGGGCCCGACTCCGAAGAGTCGGGCCCCATCTGACCTGCATGTTTGCCAGGCCCCCAACGTGGTGTTATTTCACCCGCTCACACGTTGAAGCGGAACTCCACCACATCGCCGTCCTGCATGACGTAGTCCTTGCCCTCCATGCGGGCCTTGCCCTTGGCGCGGGCCTCGGCGACCGAGCCCGTCTCGACGAGGTCGGCGAAGGAGATGACCTCGGCCTTGATGAAGCCCTTCTGGAAGTCGGTGTGGATGACACCGGCGGCCTCGGGGGCGGTGGCGCCCTTCTTGATGGTCCAGGCGCGGGATTCCTTCGGGCCGGCCGTCAGATAGGTCTGCAGGCCGAGGGTGTTGAAGCCGACGCGGGCCAGGGTCGCCATGCCGGGCTCCTCGACGCCGACCGACTCCAGGAGCTCCTTCGCGTCCTCCTCGTCGAGCTCGGCGAGGTCCGCCTCCAGCTTGGCGTTGAGGAAGATCGCCTCGGCCGGAGCGACGAGGGCGCTCTGCTCGGCCTTGAAGGCGTCGTCGACCAGCTCGTCCTCGTCGACGTTGAAGACGTACAGGAACGGCTTGGTGGTGAGCAGGTGCAGGTCGTGCAGCAGTTCCTCGTTGCCGGAGCCCTGGACGATGCCCGCGGAGAAGAGGGTCTCGCCCTTCTCCAGGATCGCCTGGGCCGCCTCGACCGCCGCGACCTTCGGGCCGATGTCCTTCTTGATGCGCGACTCCCTCTGGAGGCGCGGCAGGACCTTCTCGATCGTCTGGAGGTCCGCGAGGATCAGCTCGGTGTTGATCGTCTCGATGTCGTCCTTGGGCGAGATCTTGCCGTCGACGTGCACGACGTTCTCGTCCTTGAAGGCGCGGATGACCTGGCAGATCGCGTCCGACTCGCGGATGTTCGCGAGGAACTTGTTGCCCAGGCCCTCACCCTCCGAGGCACCCTTCACGATGCCCGCGATGTCGACGAAGTCGACGGTCGCCGGGAGGATCTTCTGCGAACCGAAGACCTCGGCCAGCTTGGTCAGCCGGGCGTCGGGGACGCCGACCACGCCCACGTTGGGCTCGATCGTGGCGAACGGGTAGTTGGCCGCGAGCACGTCGTTCTTGGTCAGGGCGTTGAACATGGTCGACTTGCCGACATTGGGCAGACCGACGATTCCGATCGTGAGCGACACGTTGCGACTTCCCGTACGTGAGGATGGGCGAAGGGCCCCCTGAGTGCGCGGGCCGATCCACCAGTCTACGGCGTGCCCGGGCCCGCACCGGCGACGTATCGAACGCATGGCCAAGGTCTGCTCATCGGCGTGTCTGAAGGGCTATTCCACACATAAACCGACCTAAGTTGGTCCAGTGGAGCAACACAGGACGCGTCCCCCTCAGTACAGACCGCGACGCGGCACGCCCGTTCCGGCGCAGGCCGGGCGGGGCGCGGCCGTCGGTGTCCGGCGGGGTGCCCCTGTGACGCGGCGGCCCGCCTCGCCGCTGGTGCAGGCGGTGCGGCGGATGCCGAATCCCCGGCTCACCGGGCTGGGCAGCGGGTTGTTCTGCGGGGCGGTCATGTTCGCGCTCGGCTGCCTCGACCAGTTGCTGTTCGGGGCGTCGCCGGTGGTGTACGGGGTGCTGTTCCTGCCGGTGTGCGCGCTGACCGCGGTGTGGGTGCGCCGGGGTGACCTCGTGACCGGGCCCGTCGTCGTGCCGATCGCGTTCGCCTTCGGGCTGCTGCCGGTCGCCGACGACAGCGGGGGCGGGATCGGGGGCCGTTTGATGGGGCTGGTGACCACGCTCGCCCTGCAGGCGGGGTGGCTGTACGGCGGCACACTGATCACCGGCCTCATCGTGACCGTCCGCAAGGTTCGCCTCATGAGCCGCAGGGCCGCCCAGCGCCGGGCGCAGGCCGCCGCTTCGCGCCGGAGCTTCCCACCCGGCCCGCGGTCCCGGTCAGCTGGATAGCCCGGCTCGAAACTCCCCCGCGCCCCGGGCCCCCGCAGCAGCGCCGCGCCTACGCCGCCTTCGCCGCCCTCATCGCCGCCCCTACGATCCCCGCGTTGTTCTGCAGCTGCGCCGGGACGATCTCCGCCTTGATGCCCTCGATCAGGTGCAGGAACTTGTCGGCCTTGCGGCTGACGCCGCCGCCGATGATGAAGAGCTCGGGCGAGAAGAGCATCTCGACGTGGGCGAGGTACTTGGTGACGCGGCGCGCCCAGTGCTCCCACGTGAGGTTGTTGTCCTCCTTGACCTTGGTGGAGGCGCGCTTCTCCGCGTCGTGGCCGTGCAGCTCGAGGTGGCCCAGCTCCGTGTTCGGGACCAGCAGGCCGTCGATGAAGAGCGCGCTGCCGATGCCCGTGCCGAAGGTGAGGACGATGACCGTGCCCTGACGGTCGCGGCCGACGCCGAACTGCATCTCGGCGACGCCCGCCGCGTCCGCGTCGTTCAGCACCGTCACCGGAAGGCCGCCCAGCCGTTCGCCCAGCAGGGCGCGGGCGTCGGTGTCGATCCACTTCTTGTCGACATTGGCGGCCGTACGGATGGTGGCGCCGCCGGTGACCACGCCGGGGAACGTGATGCCGACCGGGCCCGTCCAGTCGAAGTGACCGACGACCTCTTTCACGCCGTCGGCCACCGCATCGGGTGTCGCCGGATGCGGAGTGAGCACTTTGTAGCGCTCCTCCACGAGATCGCCGCGGTCCAGGTCCACAGGGGCGCCCTTGATCCCGGATCCGCCGATGTCCACGCCGAAGATCTGCATGGCCCTACGTTACGTCGTACGACTGACAGTCACTTCCCGGGCGGCCCACCGGACTCCGGACCGCCCCGGAACCTTCACTTCTCGCCGGTGCGCTCCGCCACCAGCGCCGCCGCCTCCGCACGCAGATCGCGGCGCAGCTCCTTGGGCAGCGAGAAGGTGATGGACTCCTCGGCCGCCTTGACGATCTCGACGTCCTCGAAGCCGCGCTGCGACAGCCACTCCAGGACCTGCTCGACCAGGACCTCCGGGACGGAGGCGCCCGAGGTGACACCGACCGTGGTCACGCCCTCCAGCCAGCCCTCCTCGATCTCGTCGGCGAAGTCCACGAGGTACGCGTCGCGCGCGCCCGCGAGCTTGGCGACCTCGACGAGGCGCACGGAGTTGGAGGAGTTGCGCGAGCCGACCACGATCACCAGGTCGGCTTCCTCGCCCATCTGCTTCACCGCCAGCTGACGGTTCTGCGTGGCGTAGCAGATGTCGTCGCTCGGCGGAGAGATGAGCTGCGGGAACTTCTCCTTGAGGGCATCGACCGTCTCCATGGTCTCGTCGACCGAGAGCGTGGTCTGGGAGAGCCAGACGACCTTGGAGGGGTCACGGACCTCGACCTTGGCGACGTCCTCGGGGCCGTCGACCAGGGTGATGTGGTCGGGCGCCTCACCGGACGTGCCGATGACCTCCTCGTGGCCCTCGTGACCAATGAGGAGGATGTCGAAGTCCTCGTTCGCGAAGCGAACGGCTTCCTTGTGGACCTTGGTGACCAGCGGGCAGGTCGCGTCGATGGTGGCGAGCTTGCCGGCCGCGGCCTCGTCGTGGACGACCGGGGCGACGCCGTGCGCCGAGAACATGACGATGGCCCCCTCGGGGACCTCGGCCGTCCTCTCGACGAAAATCGCGCCCTTCTTTTCCAGGGTCTGCACCACGTACTTGTTGTGGACGATCTCGTGGCGGACATAGATGGGGGCCCCGTACTGCTCGAGAGCCTTCTCGACGGCGATCACGGCGCGGTCCACGCCCGCGCAGTAGCCCCGGGGGGCGGCGAGCAGGACACGGCGGCCAGGCGAAGCAGTCATGCACCCCATCGTAAGGCCGCGTCCGGCGGGTCAAAGATCGCCTCCTTGGAGAGACTGATGAGCAGCTGGGAGGGGTGGGGCCAGGCGCGACTCTCGGGAGGCAGGAATGTCCGACACGGAGATCTCGGCCCACGCTGCGGACGATGAACACGAACTGCGGCGCAGCCTCGGCTTCCGGGACCTCGTCGTCTACGGGCTCCTGTTCATCGCCCCCATGGCGCCGGTCGGTGTCTTCGGAACCCTGGACGCCAAGTCGCACGGCGCGGTGGCGCTGGTCTACGTCGTCGCCACGGTGGCGATGGCGTTCACCGCATTCAGCTACGCCCAGATGGTCCGTGTGGTCCCCCAGGCGGGTTCGGTGTTCGCCTACGCGCGCGCGGGGCTCGGAAAGGAGGCCGGGTTCATCGCCGGGTGGATGGCGATGCTGGACTACCTCCTCATCCCGGCCGTGGCGTACCTCTTCTCCGGGATCGCCATGAACTCCCTGGTCCCGGACGTCTCCCGGTGGGTGTGGACGGCGCTCGCCGTGGTCATCACGACGCTGCTGAACCTGTGGGGCGTACGGACCGCGGCCCAGGTCGGCTTCCTGGTGCTCGCGATGGAAATCGTGGTCCTTCTTGTCTTCGTCGTGTCGGCCGTCGTCATGCTCGCGCGCGACGGGGCCCACCGCGGCTGGCTGTCGCCGCTGTCCGGTGACGGCACCCAGGGCGCGTTCGCCCTGTCGGCGGTCATCGGCGCGGTCTCGATCGCCGTGCTGTCGTATCTCGGCTTCGACGCGATCGCCTCGTTCGCGGAGGAGGTGACGGGCGGCTCGGAGAAGGTGGCCCGGGCGGTGCTGTTCTGTCTGGCGCTGGCGGGTGTGCTGTTCGTGGCGCAGACGTATCTGGTGGCGCTGCTCGAGCCGCTGTCGTCCGCGCAGCTGGCCGCCGACCCCGGCAAGCAGGGATCGGCCTTCTACGACGCGGTGGACTCCTCCGTCGGCTCCTGGCTGCACAACCTGGTGGCCGTGAGCAAGGCGATCGGGGCGGCCTTCGCGGCGCTCGCCGGGCAGGCCGCGGCGGGCCGTCTCGTGTTCGCGATGGCCCGCGCCCGGCGGCTGCCCCGGGCCCTTTCGCGGACCGACTCCGGGGTGCCGCGGGCGGCGCTGCTGTGCGCGGCCGTCATCACGCTGGTCGCCGCGGTCTGGGCGGCGCGGCGCGACGACGGGCTCGACAAGCTGGTGTCGGTGGTCGACATCGGCGCGCTGACCGCCTTCACACTGCTGCACGCGAGCGTGGTGGGCTGGTTCGCCGTACGCCGTCTGGGCGGGCCCGTGGTGTGGTGGCGGCACGTGCTGATCCCGGTCGTCGGCGCCGCGATCACCATCGCCGTGATCGTCGAGGCGTCCGGCACCGCCCAGGTGGTGGGCGCGATCTGGCTGATGGTGGGGCTGGCCGTGCTGATCGCCCAGCGGGGGCGGGCCGCCCCGGAGGCATAGCCCCTACGCGAGGACCGCGATCGGTTCCCGGCGCCGTCCCAGCCAGACCGCGGAGGCGAGGTGCAGCGCCGCTGCCACCGCTCCCCCGACGGCCATGCCGGGGATCCCCGAGGTGCCCCCGATGAGCGCGTCGCCGGCCTGCGCGATCCCGCTGACCGCGAGTACGGGCACCAGGTGCTGCCGGTACCTGCTGGTCAGAGCCACCAGGGCGGCCGCCGTCAGCGGGAGCTGGCGTACGGCATAGGCCTGCGCGTAGACCTCGATGCCATTCCCCGGAGTGCCCGGAGTGCCTCCCTGGAGCAACAGGCCAGGGTCGATCATGCCCACGACACAGGACGCCCCCGAGACCGTCGCGGCCACGGCGTTGGCGATGAGAACCCACTTCTCCCGCGTCTCTACCTTGCCCATTTTCACTCACTCCTCGAATCGTTCGAGCCAAGAACGATGCAATGACGTTAGCATTGTCGACGTGAACGATGTCAAGGCTTCCCAGGAACCCGACGGGCTGACCGGAACGCTCGCCTTCCGGCTCGGCACCGTCGGCACGCTGGTCACCGCACGCTTCGCCGCCGCCGTCGAAGAGCTCGGCCTGAAGCCCAAGCACGTGGGGCTGCTCTCCGTGCTCAGCCGCGGGGCGCCCGCGTCGCAGCAGGACGTCGCCCGGACGATGGGCGTCGTACCGAGCCTGGTGGTGACGCTCGCCGACCAGCTCGAAGGCCTGGGCGCCATCCAGCGCGTACGCGATCCGGACGACCGGCGCAGGCACCGGCTCGGGCTGACGGACAAGGGGCACGCCCTGCTCGCCGAGTGCACGGCACGCGCGCGTGCCCTCGACGAGGAGCTCACAGCGGGACTGAACGCGGCGGAACGGACCGCGCTCGCCCGCGCGATGGGCGTCCTCGCGCGGGAGGCGGGGCTGCCGTAGCGCGCCGCCCGCCGCCGTAACCCGCGCCTCAGGCGTGCGGGCGCTGTCGGTGGCGGCCGTTACGCTCGGGCGCATGGCTCTCAACACGTCCGCGGACGCTCCGCTGCCCGTCGGCGAGGTGTCGCGGCTCATCGGAGGGTGGATCGACCGGCTCGGCGCGGTGTGGGTCGAGGGGCAGATCACCCAGTTGTCGCGGCGCCCGGGCGCGGGCGTCGTCTTCCTGACGCTGCGCGACCCGTCGTACGACATCTCGGTGAGCGTGACCTGCTACCGGCAGGTGTTCGACGCCGTCGCCGACGTGGTGAGCGAGGGCGCCCGTGTCGTCGTCCACGCGAAGCCCGAGTGGTACGCGCCACGGGGGCAGCTGTCGCTGCGGGCCGCCGAGATCAAGCCGGTGGGAGTGGGTGAACTCCTCGCCCGGCTGGAGCAGTTGAAGAAGTCACTGGCGAGTGAGGGGCTGTTCGCGGCCGAGCGCAAGAAGGCGCTCCCCTTCCTGCCGCAGCTCATCGGGCTGGTCTGTGGACGCGCGTCCGCCGCCGAGCGGGACGTGCTGGAGAACGCGCGGCACCGCTGGCCCGCCGTCCGCTTCGAGGTGCGCAACGTCCCCGTGCAGGGTGTGCACGCGGTTCCGCAGGTCGTGCAGGCCGTGAAGGACCTGGACGCACTCGACGAGGTAGACGTGATCATCGTGGCGCGGGGCGGCGGCAGCGTGGAGGACCTGCTGCCGTTCTCGGACGAGCAGCTCGTACGGGCGGTCGCGTCCTGCCGTACGCCCGTCGTCTCGGCCATCGGACACGAACCCGACAACCCGCTGCTCGACTACGTGGCCGACCTGCGTGCCTCCACACCGACCGACGCCGCCAAGAAGGTCGTGCCGGACGTCGGCGAGGAGTACGAGCGGGTGCGGTTCCTGCGAGACCGGGCCCGGCGCAGCGTCCAGTCCTTCATCGAGCGCGAGGAGCGCGGCCTGGCGCACGCGCTGGCCCGGCCATCGATAGAGGATCCGCACCGGATGGTCGACGAGCGGGCGGACCAGGTCGCCGCGCTCCTGGACCGTGGCCGGCGCACCGTCGGCCACCTCCTCGACCGCGCCGACTCGGAGCTGACGCACACCCACGCGCGCGTGGTGGCCCTCTCCCCCGCCGCGACCCTTCAGCGGGGTTACGCGGTGCTCCAGAAGGCCGACGGTCATGTGGTCCGGGACCCCGGCGAGGTGGCGGCGGACGAGCCGCTGCGGGCGCGGGTCGCCGAAGGTGAATTCACGGTTCGAGTCGATGCATAGGGTGGGCGCATGACCAGCAAGGTGGACGAGGCGCTCGGGTACGAGCAGGCGCGGGACGAGCTCATCGAGGTCGTACGCCGTCTGGAGGCGGGCGGTACGAGCCTGGAGGAGTCCCTCGCACTCTGGGAGCGCGGCGAGGAGCTGGCGAAGGTGTGCCGACGCTGGCTCGAGGGCGCACGGGCGCGGCTGGACGCGGCGCTGGCGGAGGAGGAAGAGGCGGAAGCCGGGGACGACGCCGAGTCCGAGTGACCAGGCGGCCACAGGAGCCCGTAGCGACCCGGCTGCCGCACTAGGCCGAGCGACCCGGCGGCCCCACGAATCCGAACAGGCCCGACAGGCTCCCGCACGGAGCACGAGCGCCCGTCGCACGCGGAAAACGTGAGCATCTGTGAAGCGGATCACGATGCGCCGGTTTTGGTTGAACCTTAAACCTCATCGCCGTACTGTCGACGTTGCCAGCTGATCCCCCCGGATCCGACGCACGTCTCAAGAAGGTTCTCTCATGTCTCTCGTTCTTGACCCCGCCGCCCAGGACCTGCTGTTCCGCGAGGCCCGCACCGCGAACACGTTCACCGACGAGCCGGTGACCGAGGAGCAGGTGCAGGCGATCTACGACCTGGTCAAGTACGGCCCGACCGCCTTCAACCAGTCGCCGCTGCGCATCACCCTGGTCCGCTCCGACGAGGCCCGCGAGCGCCTCGTGCAGCACATGGCCGAGGGCAACCAGCCGAAGACGGCCACCGCCCCGCTGGTCGCGATCCTCTCCGCGGACAACGAGTTCCACGAGGAGCTCCCGGAGCTCTTCCCGCACTTCCCGCAGGCCAAGGACGTCTTCTTCTCCGAGCGCCCGGCCCGTGAGGGTGCCGCCGCCCTGAACGCCGCGCTGCAGGCCGCGTACTTCATCATCGGCGTCCGCGCCGCCGGCCTCTCCGCCGGCCCGATGACCGGCTTCGACTTCGCCGGCATCCAGAAGGAGTTCCTGGACGACGACCACACCCCGCTGATGATCGTCAACATCGGCAAGCCGGGCGAGGACGCCTGGTTCCCGCGCTCCCCGCGCCTGGAGATCGACCAGGTCATCACGACCGTCTGATCCCGCCGCACGTACGAGAAGGGCCCCCGGCAACGCGCCGGGGGCCCTTCTCGCATGTCCGCACAGGTCACGAGTCACGCGGCCGCACAGGTCACGAGTCACCTGTCCGCACAGGTCACGACGTCTTCAGTGCCTGGGCCATCTTCGTCAGCTCACCGAACGACGCCGTCCCGGCCACCACCGTCGTGGAGCCCTTGCTCTTGAGTACGAGGGCGTCGTACTTGCTCCCCTTGTACCGCTGCCACGTCTGGTCGCCGATCCGCTGGGTGACCTTCGTCTCCTCGGCGCCCTGGCTGGCCGAGTCGATGAAGACGGCCGCCCGCTGAGTGGACTGCTCGATCGCCACGTACTGACCGTCGGGGGCATGGAATCCCAGATGCCAGGCGTCGAACTCCGCGCCGTCATACCTCACCGACGTCGCCTTCCACGTCTTGGGCAGACCCTCGGGCGCCGCCACGGGATAACTCGCCGCGCGGCGGGCCGTGAGCAGCTCGACGCGATAGTCGACACGCTTGAGCGGAGGCGCGGTGTCGTCATGCGGGATGAAGATGTAGATCACGCCTGCCATGAGCCCGATCAGACCCAGGGAGAGAAGCATGTCCCGGACCGTCTGCTTGCCTTTCGTACCTGCCACGCCCCTATCGTCGCAGGTGCCCTGGCCTGCTCATCCGTGGGGCCCCCTGCTCATTTTGTCAGCCTGACGATAGAGTCGGGGCATCACCCTCATCCGGCCGTCGTCGTATCAGAAAGGTGCGTCTCGATGACCGAGAATCATCAGCTGCCGTCCGAACTCGAGGTCCCCTCCGAGGCCCCCGACCGAAATCTCGCCCTGGAACTGGTCCGCGTCACCGAGGCCGCCGCGATGGCGGCGGGCCGCTGGGTCGGCCGTGGCGACAAGAACGGTGCCGACGGCGCCGCCGTGCGGGCCATGCGGACCCTCGTCTCCACCGTCTCGATGAACGGCGTCGTCGTCATCGGTGAAGGTGAGAAGGACGAGGCCCCGATGCTCTTCAACGGAGAGCGCGTCGGTGACGGGACCGGCCCCGAGTGCGACATCGCCGTCGACCCGATCGACGGAACCACGCTCACCGCCAAGGGCATGTCGAACGCGATCGCCGTGCTCGCCGCCGCCGACCGCGGCACCATGTTCGACCCGTCCGCGGTCTTCTACATGGACAAGCTGGTCACCGGCCCGGAGGCCGCCGACTTCGTCGACATCAACGCGCCGGTGTCCGTGAACATCCGCCGGGTCGCCAAGGCCAAGCGCTCCACGCCCGAGGACGTCACGGTCGTCATCCTGGACCGGCCGCGCCACGACGGGATCATCAAGGAGATCCGCGAGACCGGCGCCCGGATCAAGCTGATCTCCGACGGCGATGTCGCGGGTTCGATCCTGGCGCTGCGCGAGGGCACCGGCATCGACCTGCTCCTCGGCATCGGTGGCACGCCCGAGGGCATCATCTCGGCCTGCGCCGTGAAGTGCCTGGGCGGCACCATCCAGGGCAAGCTGTGGCCCAAGGACGACGAGGAGCGGCAGCGGGCGATCGACGCCGGCCACGACCTGGACCGCGTCCTGTTCACGAACGACCTGGTCTCCGGCGAGAACGTCTTCTTCGTCGCGACCGGCATCACGGACGGCGAGCTGCTGCGCGGGGTGCGGTACCGCGCGGAGACCGCGACGACCGACTCGATCGTGATGCGCTCCAAGTCCGGCACGGTTCGCCAGATCACGTCGGAGCACCGGTTGAGCAAGCTGCGGGCTTACAGCGCGATTGACTTCGACCGCGCGAAGTAGCTCCGCCGGTTTCGCCGGACAACTGCGGGCCGTGGCCGGCTGCGGGTCCCTCGTGGCTGGTCGCGCCCACGCGGCGGAGCCGCATGATGTCACCGCCCCGCGCCCCTTACGAGGTGCGTCCTTACGAGGCGCGGTACAGCAGCGGAAAAGGGGCGCCCCCTGTGCGGAGGGGGCGCCCCTTTCCCGTTCGTGGCGGTCAGCCGGCTGCCGCTATCGGCCCCCGCGCGGTCTTCTTGAGTTCCAGATCGCGGCGGCGGCGCCGGGCGAGCACGACGCGGCGCTCGGCGGCGGTGAGGCCGCCCCACACTCCGTACGGCTCGGGTTGCAGCAGCGCGTGTTCGCGGCACTCGACCATCACCGGACAGCGTGCGCACACGCGCTTCGCCGCCTCCTCACGGGACAGCCGGGCCGCGGTGGGTTCCTTGGAGGGGGCGAAGAACAGGCCGGCTTCGTCTCGTCGGCACACCGCCTCCGTGTGCCATGGGGCTTCCTGATCCCTGTCCCGCACTGGCGCCCGCGGGGCCGGAACGGCAGCTACCTGCAGGGACTGATGCGGCGGTTGCAGCACGGTCTACTCCTGACGACGGCTTCGCGAGCGTGCCGGGCACCGCGGAAAATTCCACAGCGCCCTCCAAGAGACGATGCAGCAAGGCCTACCCGCTGTGCGCGCGCCTATGCACTGAGTTCCGAAGCCCGGGAATTCTCGTCCGCGGCAGGACTCGTACGACTGGACCAATGCGCCGCCGACGCCGTCGAATTCACAAGCGTCAACGATCCAGGTGCTTGCGCAAACTCTTGTCCACCCGGTCGCTCACGCGGTCGAGAATGTCGGCGACCAGCTTGCCCCGCTTGGGCTTTGCCTCGACATTTCCCAGTACGGCCGTTCCGTCCACATAGACCACGGGGGCGTCGGGATCGCCCGAATCCCGTGTGTCCACCTCGAAGTTGCCGAGGACTCCCGCGCCATTGCCGCGCAGCGACACGTTCTCCGGGACGCGGACCTCCACGTTGCCGAAGACCGCGATCGCCCTGATCACGACCTGCTGGTACTCGAAGATGGCCTCGCTGAGGTCTATTTCGACGCTGCCGAAGACGGCGTACGCGTGGATGCGGCGTCCCGCGCGCCAGCGGCCCTTGCGGACGGCGGCGCTGAAGACCGCCGTCACGTTCTCGTCGGGCTCGACCGGGATCGCGCCCGCGGTGGGGCGGTTGGGCGCGGAGGTGTACGCGGGGATCGCGCGGCCCTGGTGGGCGGCGGGCAGGTCCCGTACGAACTGGTCCAGCTCACCCACGGTCTTCGTGACCAGCACCCCCTCGACCCGCTCGGCGTGCTCCTCGGCGGTGAGGCGCCCCTCGGCGAGGGCCTCGCGCAGGATGTCGGCAATCCGGTCACGGTCGGCGTCGGAGGCACGGAGCTCGGTCGGCTTCGCCGACGTGGGCGCGGTCGGGTCGGGGCGCTTCTGAAGGTCCACGGCAGCAGCGTACCCAATCGCGATAGATCGCGACTAGGGGTGTGGACAGAGATGTGGACAGGGAACTGAGCCTTACCTCACAAGCTCGGTGTCCGTGCCAGGTTCTACGCTGGTGGACGCTGCCAATGGAGGCACGCTGCTGTCTGTCGAGTGAGGAATGGGCGAGATGCCTGAGTTCGCGTACACCGATCTGCTCCCCCAGGGAGAGGACACCACCCCGTACCGGCTGGTGACCTCCGAGGGTGTTTCCACCTTCGAGGCCGACGGGCGCACGTTCCTCAAGGTCGAGCCGGAGGCGCTGCGCAAGCTCGCCACGGAGGCCATCCACGACATCCAGCACTACCTGCGCCCGGCCCACCTGGCGCAGCTGCGGCGCATCATCGACGACCCCGAGGCGTCCAACAACGACAAGTTCGTCGCGCTGGACCTCCTGAAGAACGCGAACATCGCCGCCGCGGGCGTGCTGCCCATGTGCCAGGACACCGGCACGGCCATCGTCATGGGCAAGCGCGGCCAGCACGTCCTCACCGAGGGCGGCGACGAGGCGGCCCTGAGCCGCGGCATCTACGACGCGTACAAGAACCTGAACCTGCGCTACTCGCAGATGGCTCCGCTCACCATGTGGGAGGAGAAGAACACCGGCTCGAACCTGCCGGCGCAGATCGAGCTGTACGCGACCGACGGCGGCGCCTACAAGTTCCTCTTCATGGCCAAGGGCGGTGGCTCGGCCAACAAGAGCTTCCTGTACCAGGAGACGAAGGCCGTTCTGAACGAGGCCTCCATGATGAAGTTCCTGGAGGAGAAGATCCGTTCGCTCGGTACGGCCGCCTGTCCGCCGTACCACCTGGCGATCGTCGTCGGCGGTACGAGCGCCGAGTACGCCCTGAAGACCGCCAAGTACGCCTCCGCGCACTACCTGGACGAGATCCCGGCCGAGGGCTCCGAGCTCGGGCACGGCTTCCGGGACAAGGAGCTGGAGGAGAAGGTCTTCGAGCTGACCCAGAAGATCGGGATCGGCGCGCAGTTCGGCGGCAAGTACTTCTGCCACGACGTCCGTGTGGTCCGCCTCCCCCGCCACGGCGCGTCCTGCCCGGTCGCCATCGCCGTGTCCTGCTCCGCCGACCGGCAGGCCGTCGCGAAGATCACCGCCGAGGGCGTCTTCCTGGAGCAGCTGGAGACGGACCCGGCGCGGTTCCTCCCGGAGACGACGGACGAGCACCTCGACGAGTCCTCCGACGTGGTCAAGATCGACCTGAACCAGCCGATGGACGACATCCTCGCCGAGCTCACCAAGTACCCGGTGAAGACCCGGCTCTCGCTCTCCGGCCCGCTCGTCGTGGCCCGCGACATCGCGCACGCAAAGATCAAGGAGCGGCTCGACGCGGGCGAGGAGATGCCGCAGTACCTGAAGGACCACCCGGTGTACTACGCGGGCCCGGCCAAGACCCCTGAGGGGTACGCGTCCGGCTCCTTCGGCCCGACGACCGCCGGGCGCATGGACTCCTACGTCGAGCAGTTCCAGGCGGCGGGCGGGTCCAAGGTGATGCTGGCGAAGGGCAACCGCTCCGCCCAGGTCACCAACGCCTGCGACACGCACGGCGGCTTCTACCTCGGCTCCATCGGCGGGCCCGCCGCGCGGCTCGCCCAGGACTGCATCAAGAAGGTCGAGGTCGTCGAGTACGAGGAGCTCGGCATGGAGGCCGTCTGGAAGATCGAGGTCGAGGACTTCCCGGCGTTCATCGTGGTCGACGACAAGGGCAACGACTTCTTCCAGAATCCGGCCCCGCAGCCGACGTTCACGTCGATCCCGGTTCGAGGCCCCGGGCTGGCATAGGTCTTCATCCCGGTTCGCGCCGGAAGCCGACCCACCCGTAGAGGTCCCGCAGAGAGCCCCTGGCGAGTCCGCCAGGGGCTCTCTCCTTGCCATCAGGTGAGGACAAGCGCACTCCGGTCCCGGTACGTGGCGTACGGGACCGGAAGTGTCACAGGAATCACCGTCGCCCTGCTCATACGCAAGGGCCGGAGTTGATTGGCGGATCCGCCCCTTCGCGATGCCCCCGACGGTGACGCGATCGCCGGGCGGCCGGCCTGATCCGCCGGACAGGCGCAGCCCGGGACGCGACGCCGCGTCCCGGAACGGTTCCGGGATGCGGCACAGACCCGCTCACGTCGCCGCGTGACCTCTCGTCATGCCGAATCACCACTGGTCCCGCACAGGGATGCTGTCCCACTTCGTCCCAGGAACGAGTGGGACAGCATCCTTGCGAGTTTTGCCGGAAACACTCCGTAATGACCGGGTCACCACCTGTGATCCGAAGGTCAACTCGGAGGGACATTCCATGATTCGACGCACACTGCGCAACGGCCTGGTGGCCGCGATCGCGGCTGTCGCCGTCTTCCCGGTGACGGCCGTCGCCTGCCCGGGCACGCACACTTCCGCCCACACCACGCCCCCGCAGATCTCGATGCCGAGCCTGCCGCCGACGATCCCGCAGCCCTCGGTTGCGGGCCTCCCCGGCACCGGTCTCCCCAAGCCGAAGGCGCCGAAGCACCACGCGAAGCGCCACGTGACCACCCGCTCCCGGCACTGCGCGAAGAGCCACGCCCGGCGCCACGTGGTGACCACCCACGCCCGGCGCCACGTCACCACCCACGTCCTGGGCCGCGTGGCGACCCACCACATGCGGCTGAACGTCCGGTACGGACCGGGAACCGGCTACCGGGTCATCGGCTCGCGGCACGCCGGCCGAACGGTGGCCATCACCTGCAAGAAGCGCGGCTCCAACGTCCTGGGCAACAAGCGCTGGTACAAGCTCGCCCACCACAAGGGCTACGTCTCCGCCCACTACGTAGTGAACCGCCGCACCGTTCCCTGGTGCTGACCCCTTCCGGCCGGCCGGATGCCCGGTGTCCGGGGCACCGGTGACACCGGCCGGCCGGAACCCTCGCCGTACGACAAGTCGATCAACCGACGACACCACCGCCAAGTGGCGTAACCGCAGGTCAACTCCCCTCCCTCTTACGGTAATCAGGGTGTGGCCCGGCGTCGCACCGGAAATCACTCATGACGGTCACCCCCGGCACGGCGAGGGAGCGAGATGGAGAGCCACGTGACGGTCAAGAGGCAGCCGCCGCCCGACTCGTCGGACGACGGGCAGCTCCTGGTGGAACAACTCCGGGACCTCAAGCAGCGGACGGGGCTGAGTCTGGCCGCGCTGGCCACCGCCACCCCGTTCAGCAAGTCGACCTGGCACCGCTATCTGAACGGCGACCAGTTCCCACCGCGCGCCGCGGTCGAATCGCTCGGCCGCCTCGCGGACGCCGATCCCGGTCCGCTCCTCTCCCTGTGGGACGCCGCGTCCCGGGCCCAGTCCAGGGCGGCGGGTCCGCCGCAGCAGTCGCCGGCCCCGGACACCCGCGTCCGACGGCGCTTCCGGCACCCGAACCGGGCCATGGTCACCCTCGCGGCGATGGCCGCCACGGTGGCAGTCACGGCCGGCGCGGCGGACGTCCTCGACGCCGACCTGCCCGCGGCACCCAGCACGGCCGCCTCCTGCCACGGCGAAAGCTGCCAGGGGCAGTTCCCGACCTCCGAGACCTGCGTCCGGGACGCGCGTACCGAGAGCTCCGTCACCCGGGCCGCCCAGGTCGTGCTGCTGCGTTTCTCGCCGTCCTGTGCCACGGTCTGG
Source organism: Streptomyces sp. NPDC029292 (assembly GCF_055569295.1). Lineage (NCBI taxonomy): Bacteria > Bacillati > Actinomycetota > Actinomycetes > Kitasatosporales > Streptomycetaceae > Streptomyces > Streptomyces sp. NPDC029292. The sequence goes on along the minus strand of NZ_JBVHXR010000002.1, from coordinate 413,712 downwards.
TCCGAGGTACGCACCCGGACCGGCGGCGCCCGGGAGATCTCGATCAGGTCCGGCCAGAACGAGCTGTCCGCCACCTACCCGGGCGACCGGTGGGACGGCTACAGCAGCCCGATGCTGGCCGCGTCGAGCCCGCGAGGAGCGCAGGCGTGCGCCAAGGTCGCAGGGAAGCCGGCCTGCACCGGCCCGGACGCCGCCCCACGACGCTGACTTCGCCACCGCCACCGCCACCGCCTCCCGCACGCGCGCAAGCACGCACGCACGCACGCACGCAGGACACTCCGTTCCCGTCGCCCTGCCACGGGAACACGGGACACGTCCGCGATGCTGTCCCCACTGGAGGTGATCGGCAATGGCCGATGAGCAGGCAGAAGGCGCGTACCGGATCGAGCACGACTCCATGGGTGAGGTCCGGGTACCCGCGGCCGCGAAATGGCGGGCCCAGACCCAGCGCGCCGTGGAGAACTTCCCCATCTCCGGGCAGCACCTCGAGCGCGCGCACATCGAGGCCCTCGCCCGGATCAAGGCGGCCGCCGCGAAGGTCAACGGTGAGCTGGGCGTGATCGACAAGGACGTCGCGGAGGCGATCCAGGAGGCCGCAGGCGAGGTGGCCGAAGGGCGTTGGGACGAGCACTTTCCCGTCGATGTCTTTCAGACGGGGTCCGGGACGTCCTCCAACATGAACACCAACGAGGTCATCGCCACCCTCGCCACCGAGCGGCTCGGCAGGGACGTCCATCCCAACGACCATGTGAACGCGTCCCAGTCCAGCAATGACGTGTTTCCGTCCTCCCTCCACATCGCGGCCACCGCCGCCGTGACCCGGGACCTCATCCCCGCACTCGACCACCTCGCCGCCTCCCTCCAGCGGAAGTCCGAGGAGTTCGCCGACGTCGTGAAGTCCGGGCGTACGCACCTCATGGACGCCACGCCCGTGACGCTCGGGCAGGAGTTCGGGGGGTACGCGGCCCAGGTGCGGTACGGGGTCGAGCGGCTCCGGGCCTCCCTCCCCCGGCTCGCCGAACTGCCGCTCGGGGGCACGGCCGTGGGGACCGGGATCAACACCCCGCCCGGGTTCTCCGCCGCCGTCATCGCGGAGGTGGCCCGGAACACGGGGCTGCCGCTCACCGAAGCGCGGGATCACTTCGAGGCGCAGGGCGCGCGGGACGGGATCGTCGAGACGAGCGGGCAGCTGCGCACCATCGCGGTCGGGCTGACGAAGATCGCCAACGACCTGCGGTGGATGGCGTCCGGCCCGCGCACCGGGCTCGCCGAGATCAGTCTGCCCGATCTGCAACCCGGATCCTCGATCATGCCGGGCAAGGTGAATCCCGTCATTCCGGAGGCCGTGCTGATGGTCGCGGCCCAGGTGATGGGCAATGACGCGACGGTCGCCGTCGCCGGGGCCGCGGGCAACTTCGAGCTGAACGTGATGCTGCCCGTCATCGCGAAGAACGCGCTGGAGTCCATCCGGCTGCTCGCCAACGTCTCGCGGCTGCTCGCCGACCGGACCGTCGACGGGATCGTCGCGCACCGCGAACGGGCCCGCGAGTACGCCGAGTCGTCGCCGTCCGTCGTCACACCGCTCAACAAGTACATCGGGTACGAGGAGGCCGCCAAGGTCGCCAAGAAGGCGCTGGCGGAGCGGAAGACCATCCGCCAAGTCGTCCTGGAATCCGGGTACGTGGAGCGCGGCGACCTGACTCTGGAACAACTGGACGAGGCACTGGATGTCCTGCGGATGACACACCCGTAACGGCGATCGTCCCGCCGGTGACACCTCCGTTACGTCATTCGTCCCGTGGCGCGAACCGTGACGCGCGCCGCAGCGTCGTATGCCTGGGACACCTAATATCTGGCCATGACAGACGGTGGAGCGGTGAGACGGGTGGAAGCGGACGGGTCGACGGCGCACTGGGCCCCCGGGAGTCAGATCCTGTGGCGGTACCGGGAGAACGCCGGCGAGCGCTTCCACATCTGCCGCCCCGTGACCGTCGTACGGGACGACGGCGAGCTGCTCGCGGTGTGGATGGCGCCCGGCACCCAGTGTGTGCGGCCGGTGCTCGCCGACGGTACGCCGGTGCACGGGGAGCCGCTCGAGTCCCGCTACACCAAGCCGCGCACGGTGCGCCTCGACCGCTGGTTCGGCACCGGGGTGCTCAAGCTGGCGCGGCCCGGCGAGCCCTGGTCGGTGTGGCTGTTCTGGGAGCCGGGCTGGCGTTTCAAGAACTGGTACGTGAACCTTGAGACGCCGCTGGCCCGTTGGGAGGGCGGCGTCGACTCGGAGGACCACTTCCTGGACATCTCCGTGCACCCGGACCGGAGTTGGCGCTGGCTCGACGAGGACGAGTTCGCGCAGGCCCAGCGGGCCGGTCTGATGGACGCTCAACTGGCCGCGCGGGTAAGGGAAGCGGGGTGGTCCGCGGTGGAGGTGATCCGTTCCTGGGGCGCGCCGTTCTCGGACGGCTGGCAGCACTGGCGCCCGGATCCGGCGTGGCCGGTTCCCGCCCTGCCGGACGACTGGGACCGCACGTCGGCGCATGTGTCCTCATGAGACCCTTGATGCGCCCCCGTGATACAACCGTAGGATCGTCCTCCGCAAGGGCGCACAGCAGCAACTACCGCAGCATGCGCTGGGCTTGACCATACGTCACCGAGGGGCGGCAGGACGTGAGCGAGGGGTACGAGAGCCACGGCAGCACGGTCCGCAGACGGCCGGACGGTCCGCACGGGACCGCTACGGCGTCCCGGTCGACGACGGCGTTGAGGCCGGCGACGGCCGGACCCGGCCCGGCGGCGCACGCGTCTGCCGTGCGGCCCGGTCCTGACGACGCGCAGATTCCGTTCCTGGGGCACACATTCCGGGTATCGGGGCTGCGGGACGAACTGCGCGCACGGCGTGCAGCCCCGGACGGATGGATTCGACACGCGTGACGGAGCACCCCACCTCGCACGAGCGCCGCACGACCGGCGCCGGCCGGACGCCCGCCCCCGCGGACCCTCGCGGGGCGCTTCTGCGTACCCCGGAGCAGCCGTCCCAGATTCCGGGAGCCACCGCGTTACCCGGTCAGGCCCGCGCGGGCGACGCCCCGGCCGGACCCGGTGCCGGCGCGCCCTGCGGCAAGCACGGACCCTCCGGCACTCAGGCGTCCGCCGGTACCGACCTGCCCTCGTCCTCCGGCACCGGCGCGCCCACTCCGCCGCCCGCCTCCCCCGGCGCCGAGCACTCCCAGCCCTCGGCCGCCGAGCCCGATCCGCACCGCCCGCGCCCCGCTCCCGAGGGCATCCCGGCCCAGCCCGCCGGCCAGGACCGGCCGTCGGGGAAGCCCGGCGGCAAGGAACGGCGCACCGGGCAGGGGCTGCCGCAGAGCGGTCCGATGCCGATGCGGCGCGACGGGGACCGGCTGCGCTTCGTGGGCGCCGCGACCCGCCGGATCGCCCGCGGCATCGACCTCGACGAGATCGTGATGGGCCTGTGCCGGGCCACCGTGCCGACCTTCTCGGACGCGATCCTCGTCTATCTGCGCGACCCACTGCCGGTCGGCGACGAGCGGCCCACCGGGCCCCTCGTGCTGCGGCTGCGGCGCACCGACCGGATCCCCGAGGAGCGGGACACCGACGGCGGTTTCATGCCCGCGCTGCGGCCCGAGCCCAGCGAGCTGCAGGCGATGACCGCCGAGCTGTGCGAGGTGCGCCCCGGCGGCGCCCTCGCCGAGGTGCTGCGCGGCGTACGCCCCGTCTTCGCGGACGCGCCCGCCGCCCGCGCCGCGCTGCCCGAGCTGCTCGGCGACGAGCTGGTCGTGCCGGACGGCCAGCGGGCGATCCTGGCCCCGCTGCGCGGCCGCCGCCGGGTGATCGGCGCGGCGCTGTTCCTGCGCCGCCCGGAGCGCCTCGCCTTCGAGGCCGACGATCTGCTGGTCGCCGCCCAGCTCGCCACGCACAGCGCGCTCGGCATCGACAAGGCGGTGCTGTACGGGCGCGAGGCGTACATCGCCGACGAGCTGCAGCGCACGATGCTGCCGGAGACGCTGCCGCGGCCCACCGGCGTACGGCTGGCGTCCCGCTATCTCCCGGCCGCGGAGACCGCGCGCGTCGGCGGCGACTGGTACGACGCGATCCCGCTGCCCGGCAGCCGCGTCGCCCTCGTCGTCGGTGACGTCATGGGCCACTCCATGACCTCGGCGGCCATCATGGGCCAGCTGCGCACCACCGCGCAGACCCTGGCCGGGCTCGATCTGCCGCCGCAGGAGGTGCTGCACCACCTCGACGAGCAGGCGCAGCGGCTGGGCACCGACCGCATGGCGACCTGCCTGTACGCCGTCTACGACCCGGTCTCGCATCGCATCACCATCGCCAACGCGGGCCATCCGCCGCCGGTCCTGCTGCACCTGGGCGGGCGGGCCGAGGTGCTGCGGGTGCCGCCGGGTGCCCCCATCGGCGTGGGCGGGGTGGACTTCGAGGCCGTGGAGCTGGACGCGCCCGCGGGGGCGACGCTGCTGCTGTACACCGACGGCCTGGTCGAGTCGCGCCTCAGGGACGTGTGGACCGGCATAGAGCAACTGCGCGAGAAGCTCGCCGCCACCGCGCAGCTGACCGGGCCCGACCATCCGCCGCCGCTCGAAGCGCTCTGCGACGAGGTGCTCGACATGCTCGGTCCCGGCGACCGGGACGACGACATCGCGCTGCTCGCCGCCCGCTTCGACGGGATCGCGCCGAGCGATGTCGCGTACTGGTTCCTGGAGCCGGAGGACGCGGCCCCGGGCAAGGCCCGCCGGCTCGCCCGGCGTGCGCTGTCCCGCTGGGGCCTGGAGGACATGAGCGACTCCGTGGAGCTGCTGGTCAGCGAGGTGGTGACCAATGCCGTGCGCTATGCGTCACGGCCGGTGACGCTGCGGCTGCTGCGGACCGACGTACTGCGCTGCGAGGTCGGCGACGACGTGCCGCAGCTGCCCCGGCTGCGGCAGGCACGCGCCACGGACGAGGGCGGACGCGGGCTCTACCTGGTGAACAGACTGGCCAGACGGTGGGGCGCGACCCGGCTGAGCACCGGAAAGGTGGTCTGGTTCGAGTTGAACCGCGGCTGAGGGGTACCCAGGGGGGAAGCCCCCCGGCCGCCGGTTCATGTTGCCGACATCCCGTCGGCGGAGTTGACTGCTCGGGTGAGCGAAGCGACCTGACCACCCTCTTCCATGACGGGAGGACGCTCTCGTGACCCAGGCACCCCAGAAGGCTCCGTACACCACGAACAACGTCGGAATTCCGGTGGAGAGCGACGAACACTCGCTCACCGTCGGCCCCGACGGCCCGATCCTGCTCCAGGACCACTACCTCATCGAGAAGATGGCCCAGTTCAACCGGGAGCGGGTCCCCGAGCGGGTGGTGCACGCCAAGGGCAGTGGCGCGTACGGATTCTTCGAAGTCACCAACGATGTCAGCCAGTTCACCAAGGCCGACCTCTTCCAGCCGGGCAAGCGCACCGAGATGCTGGCCCGCTTCTCGACGGTGGCCGGCGAACAGGGTTCGCCCGACACCTGGCGCGATCCACGCGGCTTCGCGCTCAAGTTCTACACCGAACACGGCAACTACGACCTGGTGGGCAACAACACCCCGATCTTCTTCGTCCGTGACACGATCAAGTTCCAGGACTTCATCCGCTCGCAGAAGCGCCGCCCCGACAACGGACTGCGCGACAACGACATGCAGTGGGACTTCTGGACGCTCTCGCCCGAGTCGGCTCACCAGGTGACCTATCTGATGGGCGACCGGGGTGTTCCGAAGTCGTACCGACACATGAACGGCTACGGCTCCCACACCTATATGTGGATCAACGGCGCCGGTGAGCGGTTCTGGGTGAAGTACCACTTCAAGACCGACCAGGGCATCGACTTCCTCACCCAGGCGGAGGCCGACGAGCTGGCCGGTACGGACCCGGATCTGCACCGCAACGACCTGTACAAGTCGATCGAGTCCGGGAACGCGCCGAGCTGGAGCCTGAAGGTCCAGATCATGCCGTTCGAGGACGCGGCGGACTACCGCTTCAACCCCTTCGACCTGACCAAGGTCTGGCCGCACGGGGACTACCCGCTGATCGACGTCGGCCGGATGACCCTCGACAAGAACCCCGAGGACTACTTCATCCACATCGAGCAGGCCGCCTTCGAGCCCTCGAACCTGGTGCCGGGCGTCGGCCCCTCGCCCGACAAGATGCTGCTCGGCCGGCTGTTCTCGTACCCGGACACCCACCGGTACCGGATCGGCCCGAACTACACCCAGCTGCCGCCCAACCGGCCACGCTCCCCGGTGAACTCGTACGCCAAGGACGGCCCGATGCGCTACGAGAAGTCGAACGCGGCGATGCCGTACGCGCCCAACTCCTACGGCGGCCCCGCGGCCGACTACGGACGCTTCGGCGACCCCGCGAGCTGGGAGACCGCCGGTGAACTGGTGCGCGAGGCCACCAAGCTGCACCGCGAGGACGACGACTGGGGCCAGCCGGGCACGATGGTCCGCCAGGTCCTCGACGACGCGGCCCGCGACCGGCTGGTGTCGAACGTCAGCGGACACCTGAAGGCCGGTGTGTCCCGCCCGGTCCTGGACCGTGCGGTGCAGTACTGGCGCAACATCGACAAGGAGATCGGCGACCGGATCTCCCAGAACGTCAACGGAGGCTGAGTACGCACGACGAGGGCGCCCGGTGCATCACCGGGCGCCCTCGTCGTGCGCTCACTGACCGTTGTTCGGACTCACCGGATTCTGGGTCAGCCAGCCGGACGGGGTCGGCGAAGAAGTGGTCGGCTGCGTCGTCGACGGAGTGGTCGAGGGCTCGCTCGGCGAGGTCGAGGGCGACGTACTCGTCGGCGGCTCGGTCGTCGGCTCCTGGGTGGTCGGCGACGACGAGGGCGTGCTGCTCGGCGTCTGCGAGACCGTGGCGGTCTCGGTGGGCTGGACCGCCGCGCCCTGTGTGGTGTCCAGCTCGAACTTGCTGACCTTGCCCATCGCCTTGAAGGTGTACGCCGCCCAGATCTGGGCGGGGTAGCCACCACCGTTGATGCGGCCGGTGCCCGGGATGAGGCCCGTGGCGCCCGTCAGGGACACCTGCTTGCCCGCGTTGGCGGTGCCGACCGCGCCCTCGCCGAACATGCCGACCGAGGTGACCAGGTTCGGCGTGTAGCCGGTGAACCAGGCCGACTTGTTGTTGTCGGACGTACCCGTCTTGCCCGCGACCTGCTGCCCGTTGCGGTCGGCCGACTGGGCCACCGAGACCTTGGCCGTACCGTCGTCGACCACGCCGGTCAGCACCGAGGTGACCGTGTCGGCCGCCTCCTTGCTGATGACCTGCTCGCCGATCGGGTCCGGGAAGTCGACCGAACGGTCCTTGTGCTCGGCCGACGCCACGATGGCCGGGGTGACCTTCCTGCCGTGGTTGTCGAGCGTCGCGTAGATACCGGCCATCTCCAGCGGGCTCGCGCCCATGCTGCCCAGCGTCTGCGCGGGCACCGCCTCCAGGCCCTCGGTGTCCATGCCGAGCTTCTTCGCGACCGCCAGCACGTTGTCCATGCCGACGTCGACGCCCATCTGCGCGAAGACGGAGTTGATGGACTTGTTCATCGCGGTCTGGACGGTGACGTTGCCGTAGTTGTGGTCGTCCTCGTTCGGCGGCGAGAAGGCGATGTCGCTGCCCTTGACGGCCCGGCCGCTGGTGCCGTCGTAGATCGTGTTCGCCGTGATCGCCTTGCCGTCCTGCGTCTTGGCCTGCTGGTCCAGGGCCGCCGCGAAGATCAGCGGCTTGAAGGTGGACGCGGGCTGGTAGTCACGGCGGGTCGCGTTGTTGTAGTAGTGCTTGAAGTAGTCCTGTCCGCCGTACATCGCCACGACCTTGCCGGTCTTGGGATCGACGGACGCGGCTCCGGCCTGGACGACGGCGTCGACCTTGCGCTTCTTGGAGTTCAGCTTGCTGGTCAGCTGCGTCTTGACGGCCTTCTCCAGCTGCGCCTGCTTCTTCTTGTCGATGTTGAGCGTGACGGTCCAGCCGCCCGCGTCGACCATCGCCTGGGCGGTGTCGAGGTCGGCGGCCGAGCCCTTGGCGACGAGCTGCTTCGCCAGCGCGCTGTCGGCCGCCTTCACCAGATAGCCGGTCTGGCCCTCCATGCCGGGGGCGCCCTGGGGGTCCTTGGGTGTCGGGAACTTCATGGCCTGGCGCTTGGCGGAGTCCAGCCAGCCCTGCTCGACCATGTTGTCGAGGGTGTAGTTCCAGCGGGCCTTGACGAGCTTCTTCCCGGTGTCCGTGGCGACCGCCCAGTCGTACTGACTCGGAGCCTGCAGCAGCGACGCGAGGTACGCGCCCTGCCCGACCGTCAGGTCGCTCGCGTCGACGCGGTAGTACGCCTGCGCCGCGGCCTGGATGCCGTACGCGCCCTCGCCGTAGTAGCTGGTGTTGATGTAGCCCGCGAGGATGTCGTCCTTGGACTGCTGGCGGTCCACCTTCAGCGAGATGACCAGTTCCTTCAGCTTGCGCGTGACGGTCTGGTCCTGGTTCAGGTAGTAGTTCTTGACGTACTGCTGGGTGATCGTCGAACCACCCTGCTTGCCCTTGCCGGACAGGGTGTTGATCAGACCGCGGGCCGTGCCCTTGAGGTCGACGCCGGCGTCGCTGTAGAAGGACTTGTTCTCGGCGGCGACAAAGGTCTTCTGGACGCCCTTGGGCACCTTGGAGAGGTCCACGACCTCACGGTTGAGCTTGCCGGTGCGGGCGAGCACCTTGCCGTCGCTGTACTTGTAGATGTTGCTCTGCAGCGTCGCGGCCGCGTTGCCCTTGGGTACGGACACGACCATGTAGAGCACGATGAAGGCGCCCATGCCGAGCAGGCAGAAGCCCAGGAACGTACCGAGGATCGTCTTCCAGTTGACGAACCGGCGTATGCCGCTGCGGCGTGCCTTCGTCCCGGACGAGCTCTTGGGCGCCGCGCGGCGGCCACCGCGCTGCCGCGCTCGTCTCTCTTCCGCTCGTCCCATGGGTCGATCCGCTCCGCTTCACTCTCGTGTGTCACACAGGCTCGTGGCTCAGGTCAGCTCAGCAAGCTAACACCGCGCGCTATGACAAAGGGCCGCCGATCCTGTCTTTTACGGACGTGAGAATCAGCACCTGCCCCACAAGAACCGACGAGTGAGGGGCCCGGAAGGTTGCCAGGCCACTTAAAGTGTTATCACTTGGATAGACCAAAGATATGCCGTACGAAACGGCGGAGCAGCCATGCCCACACCGGACTCTCACGACTCCCGCACCTCCACCCCGCGGCAGCGCAAGCAGGTGTTGCTGCGACTGGATCCGCTCGTCCATGACGCGCTGGCCAGGTGGGCCGGGGATGAGCTGCGCTCGGCCAACGCCCAGATCGAGTTCCTGCTGCGCAGGGCGCTGGCCGAGGCGGGGCGCCTGCCCGGCGGGGCGGGGCCGATTCCCCGGCGGGGGCGGCCGCCGGTTTCCGGGGAACCCGAGGCGTAGACGCGGTAGCAGAACCGTGACATTCGGCCCTGACCTGCCGACTCGCCCGCTCCACCATGATCTATACGCGGCACGTATACACACCATGTATACGCCGTGTGTAGAGTGCTCCGCATGTCCATCGGTCACACCCTCCTAGGGCTCCTCGAGTCCGGGCCCCGTCATGGTTACGACCTGAAGCGGGCCTTCGACGAAAAGTTCGGTCATGATCGGCCGCTGCACTACGGCCAGGTCTACTCGACGATGTCGCGGCTGCTCAAGAACGGCCTCGTCGAAGTCGACGGGATAGAGGCGGGCGGCGGGCCCGAGCGGAAGCGGTACGCGATCACCGAGGCCGGGATCACCGACGTACAGCAGTGGCTCGCGACGCCGGAGAAGCCCGAGCCGTATCTGCAGTCGACCCTGTACACGAAGGTCGTCCTCGCGCTCCTCACGCACCGCGACGCGAGCGAGATCCTCGACACCCAGCGCTCGGAGCATCTGCGCATGATGCGCATGCTGACCGACCGTAAGCGCAAGGGCGACCTCGCGGACCAGCTGATCTGCGACCACGCCCTCTTCCATCTCGAGGCCGATCTGCGGTGGCTGGAACTGACCGCCGCGCGTCTCGACAAGCTCGCCGAGGCGGTGACCACCCGATGACTCCTCCCGCCGGCTCCCTGCTCACCGCGTCGGAGCTTCGCAAGACGTACGGACCGACGACCGCTCTGGACGGCGCCGAGTTCTCCATTCACCCCGGCGAGGTCGTCGCCGTGATGGGCCCCTCCGGCTCCGGCAAGTCCACGCTGCTGCACTGCCTCGCCGGGATCGTGCCGCCGGACTCGGGCTCGATCACGTACAACGGCCGGGAGATGGCCGGTATGAGCGATGCCCAGCGCAGTGCGCTGCGGCGCAGCGAGTTCGGGTTCGTCTTCCAGTTCGGACAGCTCGTCCCGGAGTTGACCTGTGTCGAGAACGTGGCGCTGCCGCTGCGGCTGAACGGCATGGGGCGCAAGGCGGCGGAGCGCACCGCCCTGTCGTGGATGGAGCAGCTGGAGGTGGACGACCTCAGGGGCAAGCGGCCCGGTGAGGTCTCCGGCGGTCAGGGGCAGCGCGTGGCGGTGGCCCGCTCGCTGGTGACCAACCCGCGCGTGCTGTTCGCGGACGAGCCGACCGGCGCGCTCGACTCGCTCAACGGCGAGCGCGTGATGCAGTTGCTGACCGACGCGGCCCGCTCGACCAACGCCGCCGTCGTGCTCGTCACGCACGAGGCGCGGGTGGCCGCGTACTCGGACCGCGAGATCGTCGTCCGGGACGGGAAGTCCCGGGACATGGAGCGGATCGTATGAGTGCGCGCCAGTGGTCCCGTGACCTCGGCATGGGCGCCAAGTTCGCCGTGACCGGCGGCCGCGAGGCCTGGGTGCGCGTGCTGCTCACGGCCGTCGGCGTCGGTCTCGGGGTGGCCCTGCTGCTGCTCACGACGGCGATACCGAGCGCGCTGGAGTCCCGGCACGACCGGGAACGCGCCCGCAACGACATGACGTACAGCTCGACGGTCAAGACGAAGTCGGACCGTACGCTGCTGGTCGGTACCGCCGACACCACCTTTCGGAGCGAGGACGTGCGCGGGCGCCTGCTCCAGCCCGAGGGTGTACGGGCACCGCTGCCGCCCGGCGTGGCGAAGTTTCCCGGGGACGGCGACATGGTCGTCTCGCCCGCCCTCGACAAACTCCTGAAGTCCTCGGACGGCAAGCTGCTGCGCGAGCGCCTGCCCTACCGGGTCACCGGGACGATCGGCGCCACGGGCCTGGTCGGCCCGTACGAACTCGCCTACTACGCGGGCACCCAGGACCTGGACGCGACCGCGAAGACGACCTCCCGGATCGAGCGCATCGACTCGTTCGGGTCCACGGAACAGGGCGACCAGCTGGACCCCGTCCTGATGCTGCTCATTCTGATCGTCTTCGTGGTGCTGCTGATGCCGGTCGGCGTCTTCATCGCCGCGGCCGTACGGTTCGGCGGCGATCGGCGCGACCGCAGGCTCGCGGCGTTGCGGCTGGTCGGCGCCGACGGGCGGATGACCCGCCGGATCGCGGCCGGCGAGGCGCTGGCCGGAGCGCTGGTCGGGCTGGTCTTCGGCGCCGGGTTCTTCCTGGCCGGGCGTCAACTCGCCGGACTGATCACGATCTTCGAGATCAGTGTGTTCCCGAGCGATCTGAACCCCACCCCTGCGCTTGCGGCCCTTGTCGCTGTCGCCGTCCCGGCCGCCGCGGTCGCGGTGACGCTCTTCGCGCTGCGCGGTGTCGTGATCGAGCCGCTCGGGGTCGTCCGCACAGCCAGGCCCGCGCGACGCAGGCTGTGGTGGCGGCTGCTGCTGCCGGTGGGCGGACTCGCGCTGCTCTACCCGATGATCGGGCAGGGGCGGGACAACGGGAACTTCAACCAGTACATGGTGACCGGCGGCGTCATCCTGCTGCTGGTCGGCGTCACCGCGCTGCTGCCCTGGGTCGTCGAGGCGGTCGTCGCACGGCTGAACTCCGGCGGGGTCGCCTGGCAACTGGCCATCCGCAGGCTGCAGTTGAGCAGCGGCACGGCGGCCCGCATGGTCAACGGCATCGCGGTGGCGGTGGCCGGCGCGATCGCCCTGCAGATGCTGTTCGCCGGGGTCGAGGGCGACTACACGAAGGAGTCGCAGAACGACCTCACGCGCGCGCAGATGTCGGTCTCCGTGCCGGGCACCGTCTCGATCGGCGAGGCCACCCGGCAGCTCACGCAGACCAAGGGTGTGCGGCACGCGACGGCCCTGTCCTCCGGCTCGCTGGGCGAGCGGCGCAAGGATCCCGAGCTCTACGCGGGACTGACCGTCGGCACCTGCGCGGCGCTGCGCGAGGTGGCGAAGCTGCCCTCGTGCCGCGACGGCGACGCATTCCTCCTGCACGGCTCCGAGTCCGACACGGACCCCTCGAAGCTGGGCACGGCCGGCCGGACGATCTACATCGATCCGTCCTACGACGACTCCAAGGGCAAGGAGGTCGCCTGGACGGTGCCGCAGGCCATCAGGAAGGCCGATTCGATCAAGGACCCGACGGGCTACAAGCGCGGGGGCATTCTGTTCACCCCGGGCGCCCTGCCCGCGAAGGCGGCATCGGCAGTCACCGGGGAGGTTTTCCTCAAGCTCGACGAGTCGGTGTCGGACGTCCGTGACCTCGTACGCAACACCGCGGCGAAGATCGACCCGCTCGCGGACCCCATGACCTGGGCGGCGAGCGAGCAGTCCCGGCGCTTCTCGTCCATCCGCACCGGTCTGTTCGTCGGCGCAACCTGCGTCCTCGTACTGATCGGCGCGAGCCTTCTCGTCTCCCAGCTGGAGCAGCTGCGCGAACGCAAGAAGCTCCTGTCGGCCCTGGTCGCCTTCGGCACCCGGCGCCGCACGCTGAGCCTGTCGGTGCTGTGGCAGACCGCGATCCCGATCGCGCTCGGTCTTGCCCTGGCGTCGATCGTGGGCGTGACCCTGGGCACGGTCCTGCTGAAGATGACCGGCACCTCGGTGAGCGTGGACTGGATGAGCGTGCTGTCGATGACCGGCATCGGGGCGGGAGTCGTGGTCCTGGTGACGGCGCTCAGCCTTCCGCCGCTGCTGCGGCTGATGCGGCCGGACGGGCTGCGGACCGAATGACGCCGGACGGGCCGCGGACCGTATGACGCCGGACGGACTGCGGACCGTATGACGCCGGACGGACTGCGGACCGAATAGCGCCTGCCGGGCTGCGTATCGAATAACTCAGAGGACCCTGACCGGCAACGGCCGCAGCGCTTCGCGGAGCGCTGCGGCCAGTTCCTCGTACTCGGCGCCCCGCGCCGCGCCCGCGCGCATCGCCAGTGCGATACGCCGCGTCGGCGCCGGATCCGCGAAGTACCCGGTGAGCAGCTGGTTGCTGCGGGTCGTCTCCACCTTGACGGCGGTGCGCGGCAGAAGGGTCACGCCGAGCCCACCGGCGACGAGTTGGACGAGGGTGGACAGCCCGGCGGCGGTGGTGGTGACGGGCGCGTCCGCGCGCCCGGCCTCCCGGCAGATGTCCAGCGCCTGATCCCGCAGACAGTGCCCCTCGTCCAGCAGCAGCAGATTCAGCTCCCGCAGCGCCTCGCGCGGGATCCCCTCCCGCCCGCCCAGCCAGTGGTCCAGCGGCGTGACGAGCACGAAGTCCTCGTCGAACAGCGGGAGTTCGACGACTGTGGGCACGCCGAGCGGCACGGCGAGCAGCAGCAGGTCGAGCCGTCCGACCGCGAGCCCCTCCAGCAGGTTCGCCGTCTGCTCCTCGTGGACCTGGAGGTCGAGGTCCGGGTAGCGGTCGTGGACCAACTTGAGGACGGTGGGCAGCAGGTAGGGCGCGACGGTGGGGATCACGCCGAGCCGCAGGGCTCCGGTGAACGGGGCCCGTACCGCCTCCGCCTCCTCCATCAGCGCCCCGACCTCGTCGAGGACCGCCTTCGCGCGTACGGCGAGACGCTCGCCGGCGGGCGAGAGGAGCACCTTGCGGGTCGTACGCTCCAGCAGGGTCACCCCGAGCGTCTCCTCCAGGGCCGACACCGCGCCCGACAGCGCGGGCTGGCTCATGCCGATCGCGGCGGCCGCGTCACGGAAGTGCAGATGCTCGGCCACGGCGGCGAAGGCACGCAGCTGGGCGAGGCTGGGCTGGCGGCGCCCGTTCCCCTTGGAGCTCGCCTTGCCCATGGGGCTCGCCATGGCCACACCTCTTACTCGTAGTCACTGATAGTTGCAACCGATCAACACGACCGAGTGTAGCTATTTCACTAATCAATGCAGCCTGTGCCAACATCGACGTCGTCCAACCCCTGGGAAACGCCCCCAAAAAGGGTGTTCCCACGCTGCAAGGAGAGCGCGTGCTCACTGTCGGTGACAAGTTCCCCGAGTTCGATCTGACCGCTTGTGTCTCGCTGGAGAAGGGCAACGAGTTCCAGCAGATCAACCACAAGACCTACGAGGGTCAGTGGAAGGTCATCTTCGCCTGGCCCAAGGACTTCACCTTCGTGTGCCCGACCGAGATCGCCGCCTTCGGCAAGCTGAACGACGAGTTCGCCGACCGTGACGCCCAGGTGCTCGGCTTCTCCGGCGACTCCGAGTTCGTGCACCACGCCTGGCGCAAGGATCACGACGACCTGCGTGACCTGCCCTTCCCGATGCTGGCCGACTCGAAGCACGAGCTCATGCGTGACCTCGGCATCGAGGGCGAGGACGGCTTCGCCAAGCGCGCCGTGTTCATCGTCGACCAGAACAACGAGATCCAGTTCTCCATGGTGACCGCCGGCTCCGTCGGCCGTAACCCCAAGGAGGTCCTGCGGGTCCTGGACGCCCTGCAGACGGACGAGCTGTGCCCGTGCAACTGGACCAAGGGCGAGAACACCCTTGACCCGGTCGCGCTGCTGGCCGGTGAGTGACCTTCCATGGCACTCGACACACTGAAGTCCGCCATACCGGACTACGCCAAGGACCTGCGCCTGAACCTGGGCTCGGTCATCGGCAACTCCGACCTGCCGCAGCAGCAGTTGTGGGGCACCGTGCTGGCGTGCGCGATCGCGTCCCGCTCGCCGCGCGTGCTGCGTGAGCTGGCGCCGGAGGCCAAGGCGAACCTGTCGCCCGAGGCGTACACCGCCGCCAAGTCGGCCGCCGCCATCATGGCGATGAACAACGTCTTCTACCGCACGCGCCACCTGCTCTCGGACCACGAGTACGGGACACTGCGCGCCGGTCTGCGGATGAACGTCATCGGCAACCCCGGGGTCGACAAGGTCGACTTCGAGCTGTGGTCGTTCGCCGTCTCCGCCATCAACGGCTGCGGCATGTGCCTCGACTCGCACGAGCAGGTGCTGCGCAAGGCGGGCGTCGACCGCGAGGTCATCCAGGAGGCGTTCAAGATCGCCTCGGTGATCGAGGCCGTCGGCGTCACGCTGGACGCCGAGGCGATTCTCGCCGAGGTCTGATCCTCACCGAGATCTCAACCGACAGGGCCCGCCGGCATGCCGGCGGGCCCTGTCGCGTATGCGCAGTGGCGGCCGGGGCGTGATGCCCCGCCGAGCGCGCCCGCACCGCTGTGACCAGTGAACTCTCCCTGGAAGGCACCCGACGGTGAGCGCTTTCCGCTCGCCGCACGGCCCCTTCGGTCCACCGGCGCGAGGGCTACTGTCCGTCGTCCGGCCGGGAGGCCGACGGCGAGGCACCGGCGGGCGTCAGCCGCGTCGGGGCGATGGCCGTCGCGGTCGCCCCGTGCGGTGCCGGGGACTGACGCAGCGCCGCCTCCTGTGCGTAGGAGCGCAGATAGCCGACGACGGTGTTGGTGACCGCCACGAGCGGTACGGCGACGACCGCGCCGCCGATCCCGGCGATCATGCCGCCGGCCGCGACCGACAGCACCACCGCCAGCGGATGGACCCGGACCGCCCGGCCGAGGATGAACGGCTGCAGGATGTGGCCCTCGATCTGCTGGACCGCGAGGACCACCACCAGCGTCATCACCGCCGTGAACACGCCCTGGGTGACCAGCGCCACGACCACCGCCAGGGCGCCCGACGCGACCGCGCCCACCAGCGGGATGAAGGAGAAGAGGAAGATGAACACGGCCAGCGGGACGGCCATGGGCACGTCCAGGAAGTAGATGCCCAGGCCGATGAAGATCGCGTCGATCAAGGCGACTATCACCGTGCCGCGCACATACGCCGTCAGCGTGCGCCAGGCCCGCGGCCCCGCCCCCGCGACCCCCTGCCGGGCGGCCGCGGGCACCAGCTTCAGCGTCCACTCCCAGATCCGCTTGCCGTCGTACAGCAGGAACAGCGTGGAGAACATCGTGAGCAGGATGCCGGTCAGCGCTTCGACGATGACCGTCACGCCCTGGAGGCCCGCCGACGTGATCTGATCCGTGTTCGCGCCGATCGCCTCGCGCAGGTTCTTGGCGATCTCGTTGATCTGCTTGTCCGTCACATGGAACGGGCCCTTGAGGAGCCACTTGCGCAACTCGTCGATGCCGTCCTGGATCTGGTTGGAGAGGCTGTCGATGTTCTCCTGGACCTGCCAGACCACGAACCAGCCGACGAGCCCCATGACGACGAAGCCCAGGATCGCGGTGAGCGCGGTGGCGAGCCCGCGCGGAAACCCGTAACGCTGCAGGCGGGCCACCGTCGGCTGCAACAGCGCGGTGATGAGCAGCGCGGCCACGAAGGCCAGCACCACGAGTTGTACGGCGCTGATGACACGCATCAACACCCAGACGGTGCCCGCGAGTACGAGCAGCCGCCAGCCGGCCTCGGCCGCGACCCGCACACCCCACGGCACGGCCAGGGTGGGGTCGGGGCGCGGGCCCATGACGGCCGCGTACGCGGGAGCGGCGGATACCGGCCCGGGAGGCGTCTCGGGCGTGGGCGCCGCCGCTTCGGAGTCCGCCGGGGCCTTCCGCACATCCGGTGACTCGGCAGGGGGCGGCGTGTCGGCGGGGGGCGGCGCGTCGGACGCCTCGTCCGAGCCGAGGGAGCCCTGCGACTCCTTCTCCACCTCGGCGCGGCGCTTGTCCAACCGCTCCCCCAACTCGGTCAGTCCGGCGCCGAGCCGACCGAGCCACCCTGGCACTCGCGACATGATCCGTCCTTTTCCCCCGTTGCTCCCCACCACTCCCCCCGGAGTCGTCGGTTCCGACCGTACATGGCCGAAGCCCCTCACCTTATGACGGTGAGGGGCTTCAGAAGGTTGAGCGGCCGACGAACGGCGTGCGGCTCAGTACCAG
The DNA here is from genome assembly GCF_055569295.1 of Streptomyces sp. NPDC029292. Lineage (NCBI taxonomy): Bacteria > Bacillati > Actinomycetota > Actinomycetes > Kitasatosporales > Streptomycetaceae > Streptomyces > Streptomyces sp. NPDC029292. The sequence continues at coordinate 396,447 of NZ_JBVHXR010000002.1, read as the reverse complement.
TTGTTGGCCTGCCAGAACGTCCAGGCCTCACACGGACTGCCGTACCGGCTGTTCATGTAGTTGAGGCCCCACTGGATCTGGGTGGCCGGGTTCGTCTGCCAGTCGGAGGCGACCGACGACATCTTGGAGCCGGGCAGGGCCTGGAAGAGACCGTAGGCACCGGAAGAGGCGTTGACCGCGTGGTAGTTCCAGCTGGACTCGTGGTCCACGATGTTGCTGAAGCACTGGAACTGGCCGCTCGGCACCATCTGCCGCGCCATCGCCTGGATCTGCGCGACGGAGTACGAACTCTTCACGGAGAAGCTGGAGGCGTCACGCGTCGCGGAGCGGCTGGCCGCTTCCTCGGCCGCCTTGCGCGCCTTGGCTTCCTTCTCGGCCTTCTCCGCCGCCTTCTGCTTGGCGACCGCGTCCTCGGCCGCCTGCTTGCGGGCAGCCGCCTCCGCGTCCTTCTTGGCGCTCGCGTCGGCGGCGATGGCCTGCGCGTCGGCCTGCTGCGTCAGGGACGCGGTCTGTACCTGGGCCTGCTGGCCCGCGGGTATGTCCGCGAGGAGGGTCGAGTCGCTTGCCGTCGCCTCGGCATCGTTCGGCTGGGCGGTGCTGCCCGAGGCAACTCCGACGACGCTTCCGACAGCGGTGACCGCGGTGGCCGAGGCCACTGCGAATCCCCGGACCGAAATCCGGCTCACACGATTTCCTTCCAGCATCGCCCGCTTAGGTGACCCTCGCGGACGCAATCGTGCCCCTGGCGCTGGCCTCCCAACTGCGGGGTCACGGGAGGCGCGGGCCCGGTGGGCAACTCCCGCGAGGGGAGCGCCGCGTGGTGCGCGGGCGGCATACGACGGCTTTATGGAGTTCTGATGTTCCTGTGGTGCCGTACCGCTGGGGGTACAGATGTGTCGTATGCGGGGCCTGACAGGAGTGAGACTCTGCCGTAACCCGACGCCGCAAGGCAATTCTGAGTTGCGTGTGAAAGCTCACACCTCGTTTGCCCCGACAGTTTTCCGGAAACGAGCACACGCCAAGACGCCGCCCGGCTAGGCTCTTCGCCTTTGCCGGACGGCGCCAACTACCGTGTACCCGCCACCCTTTGACCAACCGGGCCAGGCGGGGTCAGATCTGCCCGTCCTCCAGCATTTCGGTCACAAGGGCAGCAATCTGGGACCTCTCGGACCGGTTCAGGGTCACGTGCGCGAAGAGCGGATGTCCCTTCAACTTCTCGACGACGGCGACCACTCCGTCGTACCGGCCGACGCGCAGATTGTCCCTTTGTGCCACGTCATGGGTGAGGACAACCCGCGAATTGGCGCCGATTCGGGACAGAACGGTCAGCAGCACATTCCGTTCCAGCGACTGTGCCTCGTCCACGATCACGAAGGCGTCGTGGAGGGAGCGGCCGCGGATGTGGGTGAGCGGCAGGACCTCCAGCATGCCGCGCGCGGTGACCTCTTCGATGACCTCCCGCGAGGTGACGGCCGACAGCGTGTCGAAGACCGCCTGCGCCCAGGGGCTCATCTTCTCGGACTCGGAGCCGGGCAGATAGCCGAGCTCCTGCCCGCCCACCGCGTACAGCGGCCGGAAGACCATCACCTTCTGGTGCTGGCGCCGCTCGAGCACGGCCTCCAGACCCGCGCAGAGCGCGAGCGCCGACTTGCCGGTGCCGGCCCGGCCGCCCATCGACACGATCCCGATGTCGGGGTCGAGCAGCAGATCGAGCGCGATGCGCTGCTCGGCGCTGCGGCCCTTGATGCCGAAGGCCTCCCGGTCGCCACGTACGAGCCGGACGTTGCCCTCGGACGTGACCCGGCCCAGCGCCTTGCCGCGCTCGGACTGGATCGTCAGACCCGTGTGCACGGGGAGGTCGGCGGCCTCGGGGACGTATGCGTGCCCTTCCTCGAAGAGGATGTCCACCTGCTCGCCCGCGAGGGTCAGTTCGGACATTCCGGTCCAGCCGGAGGAGCCCGTGATGGCGAGTTCCGCGCGGTACTCCTCGGCGAGGAGTCCGACGGACGAGGCCTTGATCCTGAGCGGCAGGTCCTTCGACACGACCGTGACGTCGTACCCCTCGGCCTGCAGATTGCGGGCGACCGCGAGGATGCGGGAGTCGTTGTCCCCCAGGCGGTAGCCGCTGGGCAGCACGCTGGGGTCCGAGTGGTTGAGCTCGACACGTACGGTCCCGCCGAGGTCCCCGATCGGAATGGGGGCATCGAGGCGGCCGAACCGCACCCGGAATTCGTCGAGCAGGCGCAGGGCCTGCCGGGCGAAGTAGCCGAGTTCGGGATGGTGCCGTTTGGCCTCCAGCTCCGTGACCACGACGATCGGGAGCACGACCTCGTGCTCGTCGAAGCGGTTCAGAGCGTTCGGGTCGGCCAGCAGGACGCTGGTGTCGAGAACATAGGTGCGCCGGTCTGGCATACGGCGCTTTGTGCTGGTCACCACGGAAGGACGTACCCCCTCGGATGAGGTCGGGGAGCGACGGAGAGGAGCTGGACCGGTCCCGGCCGCGATGCGCGGGCCGAAAACCGGCCCTCCGTCTCGTCCGTACTGACCGCACGGTCGGGCTGGTGCAAAGGGCCTCCCGGGCGGACGGCCCCGTGCCGTCCGCTGAGATACGACACCCGTGGTTCGGGCATCGACCTGGAAGGCTTATGCCCTCGAACAGGCCACGCCATGCCACGGCATATGACGGCGCGTTCGTTAACTCCTGATGACGTACGTCCCCGGGGTGCCGGTGGAGTGCCGGTGGAGTAGCGGCGAGTGAGCCGGTACGTCCCCTGGGCACCGGTGACCTACCGGCCAGTGAGCTGGTACGTCCCTGGGCGCCGGTGACCTACCGGCGAGTGAGCCGAAGGAGCGCGCCTGTGTCGAGAGGCCGAGCGCGCGGAGGCCCGACGAAGGAGGGCTGAGCACGGTCGGCCTCTCGACACAGGCTTCTGCGCCCCGGAGGCGAACCGAGCCTCAAAAAGAGGTGTGTCAGCCGCCGTAACGGCGGTGTCGCGCCGCGTAGTCACGCAGGGCGCGCAGGAAGTCGACCTTGCGGAAGGCCGGCCAGAAGACTTCGCAGAAGTAGTACTCGGAGTGGGCCGTCTGCCAGAGCATGAATCCGGACAGCCGCTGTTCGCCGCTCGTCCGGATCACCAGGTCCGGGTCGGGCTGGTCACCGGTGTAGAGGTGCTTGCCGATGAGGTCGACGTCGACGGTGTCGGCGAGGGCCTCGATCGAGGTGCCCTTGTCGTGGGCGTCCAGGAGCATCGAGCGCACCGCGTCGGCGATCTCCTGGCGGCCGCCGTAGCCGATGGCGACGTTGACGAGTATCCCGTCGACGTGCGCGGTGGTCTCCTCGGCCTCCTTGAGGACCGTCTGCATCTGCGCGGGCAGGATGTCCGGCGTGCCCACGTGGTGCACGCGCCAGCGGCCGTCGGCGGCGAGGGTCTGGACGACGCCCTCGATGATGCCGAGCAGCGGGACGAGCTCGTCCGCGGGGCGATCGAAGTTGTCCGTCGACAGCAGCCAGAGGGTGACGACCCCGACGTCGGTCTCGGAGCACCAGCCGAGGAACTCCTCGATCTTGTCGGCTCCGGCCCGGTGACCCTGGGCGGTGGTGGAGCCCGCCGCCTTCGCCCAGCGCCGGTTGCCGTCCATGATGACGCCGATGTGCTTGGGCACCTGGTCGTGGTCGAGGTGGCCTTCCACCCTGCGTGCATAGAACCTGACCAGCAGACGGCGCAGGTTGTCGCGCAGGTTCACGTGTTGTCAGCCCCTCCGTGTGTATGGCGGTCCCCGGGGGCGAAGCCTACCCCCGTGCCGAGTCGCCCCGGGGGGACACCCCCGGAGCCCCGGCTGAGCCCTGGCTGTGGGGTGTCAGTGGGCTCACGTAGCTTCGTATGCATGAACGACATGTCTGTATACCGCGCCGCAACGGAGCGGTACGACTCGATGGAATACCGGCGCACGGGCCGCAGCGGTCTGAAGCTGCCCGCCGTCTCGCTCGGCCTGTGGCACAACTTCGGCGACGACCGCTCGCTGGACTCCCAGCGCGCCATCCTGCGCCGCGCCTTCGACCTGGGCGTCACCCACTTCGACCTGGCGAACAACTACGGGCCGCCGCCCGGCTCCGCGGAGCTCAACTTCGGCAAGCTCCTCAAGGAGGACTTCGCGCCATACCGGGATGAACTGGTCATCTCGACCAAGGCGGGCTACCTCATGCACCCCGGCCCGTACGGCGAGTGGGGCTCCCGCAAGTACCTGCTGTCGTCCCTCGACGCGTCCCTGAAGCGGATGGGCGTCGACTACGTGGACATCTTCTACTCGCACCGCTTCGATCCGGACACCCCGCTGGAGGAGACGATGGGCGCGCTCGCGTCCGCGGTCCAGCAGGGCAAGGCGCTGTACGTGGGCGTGTCCTCGTACACCAGCGAGCAGACCGCCGAGGCGGCCCGGATCCTCACCGGGATGGGCGTCCGTCCGCTCATCCACCAGCCCTCGTACTCGATGATCAACCGCTGGACCGAGGGGAGCGAAGCGAGATGGGGGTCCCCCCGGACGGAGTCTGGGGGAGGCCTGCTCGACACGCTGGAGGCGGCCGGCATGGGCTGCATCTCCTTCGTGCCGCTCGCGCAGGGCCTGCTGACCGGCAAGTACCTCAAGGGCATCCCGGAGGGCTCGCGCGCCACGCAGGGCAAGTCACTCGACCCGAACCTGCTGAGCGACGAGGTCGTCCGCCGGCTGAACGGGCTGAACGACATCGCGGCCCGCCGCGGCCAGTCCCTCGCCCAGCTCGCGCTCACCTGGGTGCTGCGCGACGAGCGGATGACCTCCGCCCTCATCGGCGCGTCCAGCGTGGCGCAGCTGGAGGAGAACGTGGCGGCGCTGTCCGCGCCGAAGCTCACGGACGAGGAGCTGAAGGAAATCGACACGTTCGCGGTGTCGACGCCGGGGACGAACATCTGGGCCGGACGGCGCTGAGTCACCGGGGCCGCGGTGCCCGTGGGCCGGGGGCGCACGGGGGCGCCCATCGGGGCGCCGCGTGCGGGCACAAAAAACGGGCCGGTCCGTGGGGGGGAGACGGACCGGCCCGAGGGGGGGTTTCCACCATAACCCTTCGTAAGTGATGCTGCGTGCATCGGCGTGCCACAACTACTCTCCGAAACCGGCCGACGACGCCACGGTGGGCCCGGAAGCCCCGATTCAGGGCCTGATCATGGCCGAATCACAGCGGATTCAAAGGGAAACGCGGAGGATCCAGGGAGATCCAGAGGGTTTGCTCCCTGCTGCGATCCCCTCGGCGACTCGCCCCGGTGTACTCCAGGTGGGTGACGCGCGTGGCGGACGCGCGCTTGACGCCGCCGCTAACTTCGCAGCCATGGCCACGTTCACCACGCAGGAGACATCCGAGCCGGTGCCACTGGAACTCGCCGAGTCGGCGCGGGCTCGGCGGCGCGGGCTGCTCGGGCGCGACGGGATCGAGGGCGCACTGCTGCTGAGTCCGGCGAACGCGGTGCACACGCTGGGGATGCGGTTCGCCGTCGACGTGGCCTACCTGGACCGCCAGTTGCGGGTCCTGGCGGTGCGGACGATGCGTCCGGGCCGGGTGGGGCTGCCGCGCCCGCGGGCCCGGCACGTCCTGGAGGCGGAGGCCGGGACGATGAGGCGGTGGGGCGTACGGCGTGGGGTGCGGGTCGCGGTCCGGGACGCGTGACGTCGCGTCAGGAAGTGGGCGCAGCACCGCGCAGCCCCCTCCACTGCGCGGCACCACACGCGCAGCTTTGCTCACGCGAATTACCTTGGTCTGAACTTACGTGAGGCGGTCAGTCGAGGCGAGACGCCCCCGATAACGATGTGGAAACCCCGTGAAGTCGCCCGACATGCGTCCGCCATACGGACCGGCATCTCACGCGGACCGGCCCGCATCGGCATGTTTTCGGTCAATCAGTTCCCGCGTGTGACGATCACCCCATTCGCCGAGCAGCAGCAGTGCGATGCAGAGGACAGGATCCGGCCTCATTCGGTTCTAGCGTCGCCCCATGACCTTGAGGATCACATGGGACGAGGCGACCGCTCGGCGAATGGAACGGCAGTTCCTGACCGTTCCGGCACGGACCGGCGCGCCGCTCGCCGAGGTGGTAGGCGCGATGCTCGGCGCGCATGCGCAGGTGCTGTCGGCGGCCGAGGTGTCGGTGGGGGTGCGGGCCGAGGGGGTGACGCGGGCGGACGTACGCGCGGCACTGTGGGAGCACCGCTCGCTGATGAAGACGTACGGCCCCCGAGGCACCCTGCATCTGCTCCCCACCTCCGAACTGCCCTTCTGGACGGCCGCGTTGACGGCGGTCCCGGCCGGGCCGAACCCGTTCCCGCCGGACGTCCGGCTCACCGAGGCGCAGGCGGACGAGGTGGTGGCGGCGATCGGTGCCGCCCTTGACGGCGCGTACCTGACCCTCGACGAGCTGAGCGACGCGGTGGTGGCGCGCACCGGGCCGTGGGCCGGGGACCTGGTGATGCCCGCGTTCCAGACCATGTGGCCGCGCTGGCGGCAGGTGATGCACCGGGCGGGCCGGCAGGGCGCGCTGTGCTTCGGCCCGAACCGGGGACGCCAGGTGACGTACACGCGGCCTCCGCGGTTCGAGCCGCTCGCCGCGGACGAGGGGCTCTCGACGCTCGTACGGCGTTATCTGCGCGCGTACGGACCGGCGACTGCGCCGCAGTTCGCCAAGTGGGCGGCGGCTCCCCGGGGTTGGACTCTTGACCTCTTCACCTCGCTGGCCGGCGCGGGTGAGATCGAGGAGGTCGATTTCGAGGGCGGCCCCGCGTGGGTGGCGGCGGGCGACACGGAGTTTCCGGGGGCGCCGGTGCGCGGGGTGCGGCTGCTCCCGTATTTCGACGCGTACGCCATTGCCGCCCAGCCGCGTGAGGTGCTGTTCCCCGGGGAGGCGTACCAGCGTGCCCTCGCCGGCGGGCAGGCCGGGAACTACCCGGTGCTGCTGGTCGACGGCGTGGTCGCCGGGGTCTGGCACCAGCGGCGCAGGGGGCGGCGTACGACGGTCACGGTCGAGCCGCTGGGACGGCTGACGGCCGCGCGGGAGCGGCAGTTGGCCGGGCAGGTGGAGCGGGTGGGTGAAGTGCTGGAGGCGAGGGCGGAGTTGGTGATCGGGAAGGTGACGGCGGGAGCGCATGCCTGAACCGGCGCCCGCTACGACTTCCACGGCTCGCCCGCTACGGCTTGGCGGATCGCCCGCTACGGCTTGACGGCTTGCGCGTTACGGCTTGCGCGCCTCGATCAGGAAGCGGGTGCTGTGGGCGACGAAGGGGCCCTTCGCCTCGATCTGCTCGTGCAGGGCGCGGAGTTGGGGCAGGTACTGGTCGACGGTGAAGCCGGGGACCATCCAGATCACCTTGCGCAGGAAGTGGACGACGGCTCCGATGTCGAAGAACTCGATGCGGAGCCGCTCCGAGCGGAGGTCGACGATGTCGAGCCCGGCGGCCCCGGCGGCGGCGCGGGCACGGTCGGGGTGACGGCCGTTCCTGGCTTCCTCCGGCTGCGGTCCCAGGAAGTACTCCACGACCTCGAAGGCGCTCGCCGGACCGACCTGCTGGGAAAAGAAACTGCCGCCGGGGCGCAGCACGCGGGCGACCTCGTCCCAGTACGTGTGGACGGGGTGCCGGCTGGTGACCAGGTCGAAGGCCTCGGCCGCGAAGGGCAGCGGGGCGTCCTGAGGGGAGGCGACGACCACGGCGCCGCGCGGGTGGAGCAGGGCGGCGGCCTTGGCGACGTTCGGAGGCCAGCCCTCGGTGGCGGCGGTGAGCGGGGGCAACTTCGGGGCGGACGCGAGGACTTCACCCCCGCCGGTCTGGATGTCGAGCGCGGCGGACGCGCGGGCCAGCCGCTCACCCATCGCCCGCGCGTACCCCCACGAGGGCCTCTCCTCGGTGGCCCGTCCCTCGAACCAGGAGAAATCCCAGCCTTCGACGGACACGGCCGCGGCTTCGGCGACGAGGTCTTCGAAAATGCGGGTGGCGGTCACACAGGGGATCTTCTCAACGGCTGCGTGGGGAGGCGAGGCATTTTCCCTCGGTTCCCCATGGTTCCCCACGGTTCCCCTCGGTCGGCGTTGTCAGTGGCCGCTGCTACGTTCCGGGCATGACGAGCAATCCCGGGGCCAGGCGGGTGCCCTACACCGGTGGCGAGAAGGAAAGTCTGCACGCGAGTCTCGACCGGCATCGGGATGCGGTGCTCTGGAAGCTGGAGGGCCTGGACGACGAGCAGATGCGGCGTCCGATGACCCCGTCCGGCACGAATCTGCTGGGCCTGGTGAAGCATCTCGCCTCCGTCGAGTACGGCTGGTTCTGCTCGACCTTCGGGCGCGAGGTCGAGCCGCTGTGGTTCGATCCGGCCACCGAGGAGGACATGAGCGCGGGCCCGGACGAGACCACCGCGCAGATCGTCGAGTTCTACGCCCGCGCCCGCGCCGCCGCCGACCGCGCCGTCTCGGAGCTGTCCCTGGACGACCTGGGCACGTCCTGGAACGGCACGACGGTCTCCCTGCGCTGGGTCCTGATCCGCATGGTCGAGGAGACGGCACGGCACGCGGGGCACATGGACATCGTGCGGGAGCTGATCGACGGGGGTGCGGGGGATCACCGCCCGGGGTGAGTCAGGTGCGGGAGCACTCGCTGGTACGCGGCCTCCGCCGTGGGGGCGTCGAGGAGGCCGTCGACGGTCAGACAGCGGCGGGCCAGGGCGGTGGAGACGGCTCCGCCGCCCTGGATCCCGGCCTCGGCCGGGCTGTGCAGCAGGGCCCAGAGGTTCATGAGCAACTCGCTGAACACGGCGAGCGGCCCGTCCACCGGGCCTTCGCGACGAGCCCAGCGAGCGCCGATCCGGCCCCCGACACCCGGCACGTTCTCGATGCCTGTCCAGTACGCGTCGGAGGCGGCGTACACGACATGGCGGACGTGCGCGTGGATGAGGGCGCTGCTGCACAGGAGGCAGGGTTCGAGGGTGGTGTAGAGGCGGTGGTTCTCGTAGCGGCGGCCCGCGGGGAGCTGCGCGAGGGCGTTGATTTCGGCGTGGGCGATCGCGGTTCCGACCAGTTGGCCGGGCGGGGCGGTGGATTCCTGGCTGCGGTTGCGGCCGGTGGCGACCACCTGGCCGTCTCCGTCCAGGAGCGCGGCGCCGATGGGGCGGCTTCCGGCTCGGAAGGCCTCCCAGGCGAGTTCGAAGGGGAGCCGCCACAGGGCGGGGACGGTGGGCGTGGTCACGGGTTGAGTACGAGCATGGCGTGCTCGTCGTCGCCGTGTCGGACCGTCCCCGCGTGCTGGAAGCCGTGCTTCTCCAGGAGGCGGACCGAGCCGGTGTTGCCGACGAAGGGATCGGCGTACAGGGGCCGGTTCTTCTCGAGGCGCAGGAAGAGGGCGAGGGCCTTGGTGCCGATGCCCCGCCCCCAGTAGGGGCGCCCGAACCAGTACCCGATGAAGCGCTGTTGGCCCTCCCACCACGCGACGATGTTGCCGGCCGGCTCGCCGTCCACGATCACCGCCTGGACGAAGACGGTGCTGTCGCCGAGGATCCTCTCGACCCAGTGGGTCATGAAGGCCTCCCGCTCCCGGGAGGGAAACCTCGACCGCCGCACCGCCTCCGGGTCCAGCTGCTGCTCGTAGAACGCCTCCAGATCGGCTTCGTCCACGTCCCGCAGGCGCACGTCGTCTTTCATCGGCACGCCGTCATTCAGGGGCACGTCGTCATTCAGACTCATGCTCAGCGAGTGTGGCAGTGGGCACTGACAATCGGCGTCGGCGTTGCGCGAACTGGGCGACCAGGGCGACCTAGGCGACCAGGGGCCGTACTTCCTCGGCCGCGAAGCGCACGAACCCTTCGGGATCCGGTTCGTCGGCGGTGGGCTGGAGGACGACGGTGTCGGCCCCCGCGTCCGCGAGGCGCTGGACGGCCTCGGCGACCGCGCCCGCGTCACCGGCGACTCCGTGTTCCGGAACGGGCTTCTCGCCGTTGGCCTCGATCTCGGTGCGCAGCCGGGCGGCGGCGTCGGGTCCCGTCGCGGTGTGGAGGTAGACGACCACCCGGTGCCGGTCGGTCCTTCCAGCCAACTCCCGCCCCTGGTCGATGAGTTGGCGAGCCAGCCGTACCCCTTCCAGCGCGGTGGAGGCGGTCAGGATGGTGCCGTCCGCGGCCTCGCCGGACAGCCGCAGCGAGCGCGGCCCGGTGGCCCCGGCCAGCACCTCCGTCGCCCCTGCCGGCGGCCAGTCGAGCGCGACGCCGTCGAGCTTCACATACCGCCCGTCCGTACTGACGCGCTCCCCCCGCAGCAGCGCGCGCAGCGCGTCGAGGTACTCACGCAACAGCGTCACGGGCGACTCGGCCCGCGCCCCGACCTGCCCCATCCAGTCCTGCACGCCGTGGCCGACGCCCAGGATGGCGCGTCCCGGGAACAGCCGGTGCAGCGTGGCGGCCTCCATCGCGGTGACGGCGACGTTCCGCAGCGGTACGGGCAGCAGCCCCACTCCGACGCGTACCCGTTCGGTCCAGGCGAGGGCGGCCGCCGCGGCCGAGATCCCCCCTTCGAGGAAGCAGTCCTCCCACAGCCACAACTCCTCGAGGCCCGCGTCCTCCGCCACGCCCGCCAGGGCACGCAGTCGTTCGGGAGGCAGCTGAGGCCGGAACACAACACCGAGTCCAGTCATGCGGCCTTCCTACCGACCGCCCGCCCCACGGACAACTGCTTTACGCACCCCCATCGTTGGCACGCTCATACCGCAGCAGTACGACACCGTTGCCGAAAGCCCGTGTCCCGACCAGATTCAGCCGCGTCAGGCCGTCCGCCTCCGGGAACAGGGGCTTGCCACGTCCGATGAGTACGGGATGGACGTACACCCGAAACTCATCGACCAAGTCATGCCGCATGAACGCGCCCGCGAGATCGGCCCCGCCGAGGCCCAGATCCCCGCCCGGCTGCTCCTTGAGCGCCCGGATCTCCTCCGGCACGACCTCCCGCACGATGGTGGTGTGCCACTCGGCCCGCTTCAGCGTCCGCGAGAACACCACCTTGGGCATGTTCCGCCAGATCCGGGCGAACTCCACCACCGACGGCGTACTCTCCGGATCCTTGTCGGCCGTCGGCCAGAACCCCGCCATCAGCTCGTACGTCACCCGCCCGCTCAGCAGAGCACCGAACTGCCGGATCTCCTCATTGAAGTGCCGGTGCAACTCCTCATCGACCATGTGCCAGCCGATATCCCGATCGGGCCCCTCGATGAACCCGTCGAGGGAAACCGACATCATCAGCACGATCTTCCTCATCACGGACCTCACCGGGGTCGTTCGCGGGCCTTCCCGGGGGCATGGTGACATCACCGTCTCCGCCCGACCAGGACGCGAGCACCCGTGTCGCTAAGCCCGTGCCGCCGCCCCGGGCCTCACACCCGACGGATTTCCCTGGAGAGGTCACCCAGCCCCTGCCACGTCCGATGATTGGCAACTTCGTGCCACTCCCCTGCCACGGAGCCCAGTCCTGGCTTGACCCAAGTCGGCACAGATCTGCCATTCACCCCTGTACGGCCGCACGCGACCGCACGACTGCTCCTGCTCGCCGAAGGCGAGCCTTCCCCGACCGGCCGCTCGCCGCCAAGCCCGCCCGGCGAGACGCGACCGCGCTCCACCCTCACCGGCCACTGCCGAACCCCGGGCAACGCAGGCCCACCCGGGCCCCCACGTTCCCCCGGCCACCCGCTCGCTTCTCTCCCGCGCTGGAGCGGGCCGAGTCAAGGGTGGAGCGCAGCGGAATCGGCGCAGCCTACGCGACCGCAGGGAGCGCCGTTTACTCGGCACGCGGAAGCACGACACTGCCCAAGAAGCGGGCGGCCCACGCCCGCTCCACGACTCCGGGCACCGGCACCCCCACAACAGGCCCCACTTCCTCAGCTACGCCGCATGCTCCCCGAACGCCACCGTGTTGTGCCCGCCGGACACCACATGCACATCCAAGGTGACTTCCAGCGCGGTCGCCAGTCGGACCAGGAGATCGGCGGTGACCGGCAGCATTCCGCCGAGCTCGATTGCCTCCACATCGCCGGAGGTCATTCCAAGTCGCTCACCGAGTCCGGACCGCGTCAGCCCCAGAGCCACCCGACGGTCGTACACCAACTGTCCCAGGTCGTGCGCCAGCCGGATCTGCTCACGCTCGGCGACTACCTCCGGGGGCTCGACGTACCCCTCCATGGCCTTCCGCTCGCGCGTCAGCTTCCAGTGGGTGTGGTTCACAACTCCTCCCGGAAATCGCGAGTGAACTCCTCGTGTGCGGGACCATGCTCCGCCTCGCACAGTACCTTCGCCTGCTTGGCGCGCTTGACCTCGGCTGCCTCCCGCATCGTGGTCTTCCTGAAGACCGTCAACAGGATGATGCGCCGACCGGGCGGAGCCGCACTTCAGGCTCCAGCTCGATCACGTACGACTCGATCACGCCGAAACCGTAGGCAGGCGCATGGGCAGAGGGCCCCGTATCCCCGCCGATGTCACCCACGAGTGTCGTCCGACTCGTCATAGCCCCGCGCACCCCCACGAGGCAGCACGGCCCACATGCGCGTGCCACCGCCCGGTTCGCGGGCCTCGCCGAAACCCCAGTCACCGTCACAGGCCCGTACGACGCAGGCCAGGACGCGGAGGGCCGCGCGGCGGCGGGTGTCACAGGCCGCCGCGAGGCGGGGGTTCGTATGGCGGGGGTGGCCGTCATAGAGGATCACGCGGAGGGCTCCGTCCCGGTAGCGCAGAGATACGTACACCTCGGTGGCGGGCGTGAACTGGCAGGCACAGGCGGCCAGTTCGGACACCGTCTGGACCGCAGCGTCCGTGATGTCGGACAGGCCGTGCGCCCGCAGGATCGTACGGGTTGCGGCGCGGGCGATGCGCGGGGTGGTGCAGCTGGCAGGGAAGGTGAAGCTGTACGCGAGTGTCTCCGGGTCGGGCGGAGTGGGGCGAGCTTCGGCGGTGACCAGGCATGCGGTGACGATTCCGGGCATGGGCAACTCCCTGATGGTGTGGGGGTATTGAGAGCGGCACGAAGTGACACGCATGACGTGACGCGAAGTGACGTGACGCGAAGTGACGTGACGCGAAGTGAGGAAATGACGTGACGTGACCGCACGACCGGTGTGCCTGTCTCCCTGGCGCAGCCCACCCCTCCCAGGGCAGGAGGCTGCGGGCAGGCTCGCGCGATGCGCTTCCGACTGCGTCGTGCGTAAGCGTTGCGTCACTCACCGTAGAGGAGTAGGTGGCACGTGTGCCACCCGCTTGAGTACATTGCCTCCACCTAAGTGGACCTGTGCGACACGCAGCGGGCAGACTGAGCGGCACCAAGTGGGGAGGAAGGTGCCGATGCCGACACGGGTCACGCCGACGGAGCGTCAGAAGCGCCTCGGGGCCGAGCTGCGCAAGATGCGGCTCGCGGCCGGGCTGACCACGGAGTACGCCGCAGGACTGCTCGGAGTGGAACGCACGAAGGTCTCCAACATGGAGACGGGCATCCGCACGACGTCACCGGAGCGCATCCGGATACTCGCCAGCAACTACGACTGCGCGGACCAGGCCTACATCGACGCACTGGTCGACATGGCCGACTACCGCAAGCGTGGCTGGTGGGAGCAGTTCAGAGGCACCCTGCCCCAAGGACTCCTGGATGTCGCCGAGTTGGAGTGGTTCGCCCGACGACTGCGCTCTTACCAGACCGTTCACGTACCTGGCCTGCTCCAACTGAGTGGGTACTCCCGCGCCGTCTTCGACTCCGCGCTACCGCCGCTGCCGAAGTCCGAGGTCGAGCTACGCGTCGTACAGCGGATGCAGCGACAGCAGGTACTGGATCGCGACCACCCCGGTGAGTACGTCGCCTACGTGCACGAGTGGGCCTTGCATATGCAGTTCGGCGGACTCCGTACCGCGCGGGAGCAGCTCCAGCACCTCTGCGAGATGTCCGAGCGGGAGAACGTCGAGCTACGCATCCTCCCGATCGAGGCCGGTGCCTTTCCGGGCGCGGGACACGCCGTCTTGTACGCGGAGGGCGCGGTCCCACGACTGGATACCGTGCAATTGGACTCCGCCCATGGCGGGGAGTTCACTCACGCCGAAGCGCAGCTCGCCAAGTACCGGGCACACATGGACTGGTGGCACGCCCACACCCTCACCCCGCAGGAATCGCGCGACCTCATCCACAACATCGCCCACCAACTTTGAGGACAGCCCCCATGCCAGAGATCACCTGGGAAGAGCCCTTCTGCGCGGAGGGCAACAACTGCTTCCGCATAGGCACCGACACCAACGGCAACGCCTACATCGCCGTCGCCGGCCAGGAGGACCGCTACCTCACGGACACCCGCGAGGCGCTGACCACCCTCATCCGGGACATCAAGGCGGGGAAGGCCGACCACCTCCTCTGATCGGCCCAGGGCCACCGAAGAGTAAGGGCAACTGGGCGCGCAGTCCCAGGACTTCATCACCAGGCTTCTTGTATCCGCAGGTCAGTCGCCTGACGCCATCGGACGCCTGGGACTCAAAGGACACTTAACGCCCCTCGCGGGGGTTATCCACAGGCATCCCACGGCGGGGTGGGGTGCGGGAGGGTTGGGGGGTGCGGGAGTTGCGGGATGTGGCAGTTGGCGGGCTGTTGCTCACGTCGTGGGCTGCGGCCGAGGGGTGGTCGCGGACCTCTCTCTATCGATGCCTGAGGGAGGAGGGGTGGACGGCGCTCGGCGAGGGAGCCTGGGCGGAGCCGAGGGTGGCGGCGGATCTCCGGACGCAGCTCAGGGCGGTGCAGCTCACCGCGCCGGAGATCGTCGTGAGTCACCGGGCGGCGGCCTGGCTGTGGCGGATCGAACTGCTTCGGGTGGAGGCGGAGTTCACCGATCCGGACGGGCTGAGGAAGCGGAAGGGTCTGCGGGTCCATCGCAGTGCGCTGCCCGCCACGGACGTGGTCGAGCGGGGCGGGCTACGGATCACGAACGTCGACCGCACTTTGGCCGACCTGTTGCTTTCGGGTCCGCGGGACGAAGCCCTAGTAGCCGTCGACTCGGCGCTCGGCGGCCGCACGGTCGGGGTGGGCGACCAGCGGATCCGCCGGGCGCCGCTCACCCGCCTCGACGCGGTCACCACCGCCCTTGCGCATCGGACGCGCGGTACCGTCCGGGCCCGGGACTGGCTCGCGCTCGCCGACCCGGCGTCCGGCTCGCCGGCGGACACGGTGGCCCGACTGCGCATGTACGACGCCGGCCTGCACCCCGAAACACAGGCCGAGGCGGTCACCTCCACCGGGCGCGTCCTGCGCCCCGACTTCCTGTTCCGGGCGGAGGGCGTCGTCGTCGAGATCGAGGGGTACGCCTATCACGGCCGCCGAGAGGACCACCGCCGCGACGTCATCCGCTTCAACGAGCTTCAGCAGTGCGCCGAGGTACGGGTCACACTGCGGTTCACGGCAGAGGAGGTTTTCCACTCCCCGAGGACGATGATCGCCACGATTCGACGGGCGTTGGGGGACGCATGAGGTGCCTGGCGTGGAGGCCTGACATGGGCGGTCGGGTATGAGCGCGTCCACCGGGTGAGCCACGGACTCAGCAGGTGCGGGGCCTCCGTGAAGCGAGTAACAGGCCAGAGCTCGCCCGCGCGCTCCTGGAACTCTTACTCCCTCAGCCCGTCCAACCCGGCTCCTTCACGACATTGACACGGGCATGCAGGGAGTCACGGGCTTGCAGCGACTCGGCCTCCGGCTGCTTCCGCGAGCGGCTTCGATCCGATCCCTTTTGTGCTTCACCCTCTGTCCGTATCAGCTCTGGGTTCCCGAGGAGTCGCCGCTTGATGCCCCGCGTGGGAACGTCACCTCGACCCGGCGGTTCTTGCGGCGGCCCTGCTCCGAGGTGTTGTCCGCGATCGGGTAGTCCTCGCTGTAGCCGCGTACCTCGAAGGTGATGTCCGTCGAGCCGAGTGCGGAGGCCAGTTGGTCGTGGACCGCCTCCGCGCGCTTCTTGGAGAGGGTCAGGCCGTGGGCGTACGAGCCGAGGTTGTCGGTGAAGCCGAAGACTCTGACCGTCGTCGCGTTCTGGGCCTTGATCTCGTCCGCGATCGCCTGGATACGGGAACGGGCGTCGGGGTTCAGTTTCGAGCTGTCCTTGGGGAAGAGGACCTCGGCCTGCAGGGCGAAGGTGACGTCCGAGTTCGTGTCCTCGCGGCGTTCCTCGCCGCCCAAGTCCTCTACTACTGACTTGATGTCCAGGACCTTGGCCGGAGCGAGCGTGGCGCCGTCGGCGAGTTTCAGGCCGGGGCTGTTGGCGTCCACTTCGGGGGGTGGGGATGTCGTCACGCTGCCCGGGGGTGCGCTCGGGTCCTCGCCATCCGCGTACGCCGGGCTCGGGAGGCCGAGCGTGACCAGCACGGCCAGGGCCGTGAACGTCGTCGCGGTGGTACGGCGTGGGAGGGCCATGAGTCACTCGCCCTCGGAGATTTCGATGGAGGCGGGGGGCATGGAGCCGACTTGGAAGTCGACCTTGGTGGTGTCGGCGGGTGGAGCTGGGAATTGGGCGAACCACTGGGCGGTCGCGCCCTGGCGAACGCCGCCGGTGAACTGTGTGCACAGGCAGCGCCCCGAGGTGTCCCGCAGGATGAGGTACTTCTTCTTGCCCTTTTGGTCGATCAGGCTGGCGCCAGCGATTGACCCGCCGTTCTTGGCCAACTCGCTTTCATCACCGCGCCAGTTCGCCGCGACCCAGAGGGTGCTCGTGTTGTTCGTGACCGTTCCCTCGACGGTGACGAACCCTCCCTCGTCGCGCTTGGCGGAAGTGACAGTGAGCACCAGGCCGTTCTCACCCTTGACCTCGGCGAGCACCGCGCCCGACTCCGGTGCTTTTGATTCCGTTTTGCCGCCGTCACTGCTGCTTTTCGTAGCGGTCGACGGAGACGAGGCTCCCTTGTCGCTCCCGTCACCTCCCCCTCCACAGCCGGCCACCGTGAGGAGCAACCCAGTCGTGATCGCCACCGCGCTCAGCGCCCCGCGGCCCTTCATGGTGTGCCGAAAGTCCATCGGTACGGCTTCCTCTCACTCGGCCAGGTGCACGGAGAACAGCACGGACGCGTCCGGAAGGTCGTCCGGGTTGAAGTCTCCGGGGTCGATGTTCACGATGTCGCCGTCACAGTTCAGTTCGACGGGCTTCTCGGGATCCGCGTCCAGATTGAAATCACAGCGCGGCTGGATGACGGCGATGGCATGGGCCTTGGCCCGCTTGGTCTCCGTACCGGGAATGATCGACTTGCCGACCGTGTAGTTGGTCTCGATGTCGGCCCGATACCCGGGAAAGCCGTTCCGCGTGACGAATTGCGCGTTGCCCTGCAGGGTCGAATCATTCTCGGCGGCCAACTGCTGAGCTGCGGCGGTCGCCCCCGCCCCCGGAGGGTTCTGGGTACCGTCGAGCCAGTCCAGCCAGTTGCCGTCCTGGCCGATGGCGCCCGTCAGGCCGTCGATCAGCTCGTCGCGGGCATCCTGTGCTGCCGCCAACGCCGCAGCGTCCGCCGCAGATTGAGCGCCATTGCGGGCGGACGCTGCTTGGGCGAATGCGAAGAAGGCGAACGCGGCGAAGAGCAGAATCCCCGTCAGCCAGATGTAGATCGGGAGAGTCTGCCCTTGATCGCTCAGAAGGCGTATGGGGGTCAGCCGCCGATGACGTTGTTGACCGCGTTCATGATCGCTCCTGAGATCGCGCCATCCAGGCCCAGTCCGTCGATCATCGTGAAGATCCCCGCAATAATGATCATCAACCCCGCATACTCCACAAACCCGGCCCCACCGTCCCGCCCCCGCCCCCGCATCCGGCCGGAGACCGTACTCGCCCAGGTTTCCACGCGAACCGTCGCCCTCAGCTTCCAGTTCTTCGCCACCATGACCCCTGCCCTCCCACCCGACGCCACCACCAACCCGAGCACCGTACGTGAGAACACCCTCACTCCGGGTGGGCCCAGGGGCCCAACTTCTCGTTCTCGTGGGTGGAGTCATCGGGTCCACCCCTCGTGGGCCGTGCCCAGCCAGTGGGCGATCGCTTCGCTGCGTGAGGAACTGTGCAGCTTTGCGAAGATGCGATTGATGTGGTTCTTGACGGTCTTCTCGCTGATGAAGCAGGTGGCGGCGATCTGGCGGTTGTTCATGCCGGCCGCGATGAGGTCCATCACCTCCACCTCCCTTGAACTCAGGCCGAAGTCGGGCTGGTTGGGGGCGCGGCGGTGGAGTCCCGCCGCATGTACGGGTCGAGCCTTTGACGACTGTGTCATAAATGATTGCAGGTGCGAAGAGTTTTCGTTCGGTTCGTACGAAACTCCGAGCGAATTCATGACAGTTGGCCGCCCGTGGCGCACGTCTCGCACCGCCGCGATCAGTTCGGCGGCCGTGAACCCGCCGTGGATCAGGTAACCGGACGCGCCCCGGCGCAGCGCCTCCGCCACGACCTCGGGTTCGCTGCTGTACGTCAACATCATCACGGGGGCCAGGCGGGCCAGTTCAGGCAGTGCGGTCAGTCCGTCCGTGCCGGGCATGCGGACGTCGAGGAGGACGACGTCCGGGGTGAGACGGGTGGCGGAGGCGAGGGCCTCGTCACCGTCCGCCGCCGCCGCGACGACCTCGATGTCCGGGTGGCCGCCGAGCAGTGCGGTCAGGCCGGCCCGGACAACCGGGTTGTCGTCTGCCACGAGTACACGCAGGGGCGGGCCGGTAAGTGCCTGGTCAGGCATGTGCGGCCTCCTCTTGGGGGGTGTGGGGAGTGGAGGGTGCGCGGGGGTGGGCGAGGGGGACGGAGACGGCTACCTCGGCGCCCCCTTGGGGGGAAGGGTTCAGGTGGATACGTCCGCCCAGGGAAGCGGCTCGTTCCGTCATGCCCAGCAGGCCGAAGTGGCCGGTTTTCGTCGCCTCGGTCAGGGTCACCGTGGGTGGGAGGCCCACGCCGTCGTCCTGGACCCGCACCGTGAACTCGGTGTCGGAGACGTTCAGTTCCACCGTGACCCGCGTGGCGTTCGCGTGGCGGTGTGCGTTCTCCAGGGCCTCGGACACGATCTCCAGGACGTGGTGGGCCGTGGTGCGGGGGAGGGTGGGGTGGTCGCCCTGGTGGATCAGAGTGGTGGGGATGTGGGTGCGGGACTCGAACTCCGTCGCACGGGCCGCCAGTTCGGAGAGCACATCCCTTTCGGGGGTGGTCAGATCCGTGTGGCGGCGCAGGTCCGAGAGGAGTACGCGTGACTCCGTCGCCGCTCTGCGCGCCGCGCCCGCCACCACCGTCGCCTGGCGTTTGAGCGTGTGCGGGTCCGACCCGTCCGCCGAAGCGGCCAGCGCCTCGGCCGCCAGGGCCAGACCGTGCAGCGTCTTCGCCACCGAGTCGTGCATCTCGCGGGCCAGCCGGGCCCGTTCGGACTCCACCGCCTCCGCCACGGCGAGGCGGGAGGTCGCCTCGGCCAGCGCCTGGCTGGCCGTACCGAAGCGGAACATCAGGTTGCGGAGGGTTACGCCGATGATGCCGGCGCCGATACAGAAGCCCGCGATGAGGAGGGTGTTGGCGCCGGCTCCCGGGCGGTGTTCCCAGGCTCTGAACACGGTCAGGAGGACGATCAGTTGCAGGCCCGTGAAGACTCCTGAGCCGCGCCAGCCGTACAGCAGGCCCGCCAGGAGCGGGGTGCAGACCGTCGCGTACGCCAGCGGGGACGCCGGGGACGCGGTGAGGAGCAGGATCGCGCCGAAGGTGAGGTCCACCGCCATCAGGGTCGGATGGGCGAGGAGCCGGGGGCCGAAGCGGTCCCAGTCCCTGAGCATGGCGTACGAGCCCATGACTCCCAGTACGGCTGCGGCCAGGACCGTGTAGCGGGGTGGGCCGTCCGTGGCGTTCGTCATCGCGAAGGGGGCGCCTATCGCGATGGCCGCGAGGCGTACGGCGAAGGCCTGGCGGCAGAGGGCCTGGAGGGCGTTGAGCTGGAGGCGGACGCTTCCCGGGGGTGGGGCGTCGTCTGCGAGGTAGCCTGCGGCGGTGCCTTGGGGCCAGCCTGCGGTTGCCTTTGTTGCCAGGTGCCCCGTGTCCCGGTGGCCGTCGGGGTGGGGGCCCCTGCCGGGGCTGACCGGGTGCCGCTCTCCTTGGGACGGGTGCCGCCCCAAAGTGAACGGCACGATTGCCCACAGCGAAGTCGGCCGGATCCTCATCAGCGGCCCAAAATCGAGCCGAAGTTCGTGCCCGAGCCCAGGAACATGCCCGTCGCGATCAGGATCATCGTCGCCGGGAGCATGAAGACGAGGGTCACCATGGTCGCCTTGGGGATGGTCTTGGCGGCGCGGCGGCGGGCGTTCTGGGCGTCGGTGCGGCGCATGTCGTTGGCGAGCTGGATCAGGGTCTCGGCGATGGGGGAGCCCAGTTCCTCGCCCTGCTGGAGCGCGGAGACGAACTGAGCCACCTGCTCGGACGAGTTGCGCTTGCGCAGTTCATCGAACGCCTGGCGGCGGCTCACGCCCATGTCCATCTGCCGCAAAGTGATCCTCAGCTCGTCCGCCCACGGGCCCTCGTACTTCTCCGCCACCCGGTCGAGGGCCTGGCGGAAGCCGAGGCCCGCCGAGACGACGACGGCGAGGACGTCGAGGAAGTCGGGGAGGGTGCGGTCGATGACCTCCTTGCGCTCGCGGACGGCCTGCCAGATGAGGGCGTCGGCGGCGATCAGGCCGAAGGCCAACGTGAGTGCGGCGAAGAGGAGTTGGCCGTTGGAGAGAAAGACCAGGCCGAGTACGACGCCGAAGATGCCGTACACCGCGCGGCGGGCGGCGTAACGGTTGAGGGTCAGGCCGCCGGGGTTGCCCGCCATGTCGATGCGGCGGCGCTTGGCGTCGACGCGGCGGGGGCCCATCAGGCGCAGGACCAGGGGCGCGAAACGCATGCCGAGGCGGTCGACGGCGGAGTCCGCCTTGGAGACGCGGGTCGCGCCGACCTCCAGGGCGAGCGCGAGGTCGCTGGGCAGCTTGGCGTCGGCGCGGATCATGCGGATGCCCAGGAGGACGCCCGCGACAGCCACGCCCATCAGGACGGCTAGCAGCAAGGCCGGCAACGTAACCCCTCCCTCATACTTCGATCTTGCCGAGGCGGCGGATGACGAAGAAGCCGACGGTGTAGAGGCCCAGCGAGATCAGGACCAGGGCCTGGCCGAGCGGGCTGCCGGTGACGCGGGCCAGCGCTCCCTCGTTCGAGGAGTTGATCAGCACCAGGGAGCCGATGCCGAGGAACGGGACCGTGAAGGCCGTCGCGTTCACCTCGGAGAGCATCGTGCGGACCTCGCGGCGGGTCTCCTTGCGGTCCTCCAGGGTCTGGGTGAGGTTGCGCAGGGAGCTGACCACCGATCCGCCCGCCTTGTTGGCGAGGACGAGGGTGGTGACGAGAACGATCAGCTCGCGGGAAGGGAGGCGTTCGGCGAGTTCGGCGAGGGCGTCGTCGACCGTTCTGCCCATCGTCAACTGGTCGGCCACGTGGGCGAGTTCCTCGCCGGCCGGGGCTTCCAGTTCCTCCGCCGCCATCGCGAGCGCCGTGCGCAGGGCCAGTCCCGCGGCGGTCGCGTTCGCCAGCAGGCGGGCCACGTCGGGGAGTTGGTTGATGAAGGCCTCGATGCGCTTCTGGCGCTGCCAGTTGAGGAAGATGGCCGCGCTCCAGACGCCCACGAGGGCGGCGATCGGGCCGAAGAAGGGGGCGAGTACGGAGGCGGCGATCAGCCACAGCGCCACCACCACGGCGGTGACGTACGTGAAGAACTCCCCCGCCGTCACGTCGAGTCCCGTCGCCGACAGCCGCAGGTGGATCGTGCGGCCGAGGCGGGTGCGGCGCAGCCGGCGGTCGATGCCCGCGAAGCGGCGTACGCGGCCCGCCGCCGTGCGCAGCGGGCCGCCGCCGGAGAGGCGGTCGACGAGGGCCTGGCGCTGGGCACGCCCCGAGGCGTACGTGTGCACGCCCGCGACGGCGAGTGTGCCGCCGAGGACGGTGGCGCCGAGGGCGAGGAGGTCGGGGTTGTTCATGGCTGCCTCCCTTCGGGGGCGGGGGTCGCGGGGGTCGTCATCCGATGGCCTGCCTGGTGTCGAGTACGTCGATGGCCTCCGCGACGCCGAAGGCGGGCGGCAGCGGCTCGTTGGCGACGTACAGCTTCTCCGCGATCTGGCGCGGCAGCGGGAGGTGCTCGAAGTGGCCGCGGACGACGCGGTCGGCGCCGACGGGGCGGGGGACGAAGCGGGTGACCGGCGCGATACGGAACTGTTCCCGGCCGTGCGAGACGAGCAGGGCTATCTCCACGACCTTGCGGGAGCCGTCGGCGTGCCGGGCCAGCTGGACGACCACGTCGACCGCCGAGTTGATCTGATCCTTCAGAGCCTCGAAGGGGATCTGGACCTCGGACATCGAGCCGAGGGTCTGGAGCCTCATCAGGGCGTCCTCGGCGGAGTTCGAGTGGACCGTGGCGAGCGAGCCGTCGTGGCCGGTGGACATGGCCTGGAGCATGTCGAGGGTCTCGCCGCCGCGGACCTCGCCGACGATGATGCGGTCGGGGCGCATGCGCAGGGAGTTGCGGACCAGGTCGCGGATGGTGATCTGGCCCTTGCCCTCGACGTTCGGGGGGCGGGACTCGAGGCGGATGACGTGCTCCTGCTGGAGCTGGAGTTCGGCCGAGTCCTCGATGGTGATGATGCGTTCGTGGACGGGGATGAGTCCGGAGAGGGCGTTGAGAAGGGTCGTCTTTCCGCTGCCCGTTCCGCCGCTGACGATGACGTTGAAACGGGCCCGTACGAAGGCCGCGAGGAGCATGAGCATCTGCTCGTCCAGGGAACCCAGGCCGATGAGCTCGGGGAGGGTGTACGCGCGGGGGAAGCGGCGGATCGTGAGGGTCGGACCGGTGAGGGCGAGCGGCGGGATGATGACGTTGACGCGCTCGCCGGTGGGGAGGCGGGCGTCGACCATGGGGTTCGACTCGTCGACGCGCCTGTTCACCGTGGAGACGATGCGTTCGATGGTCTGCATGAGCTGTTCGTTGGAGGCGAAGCGGAGGGGGAGCTGTTCGACGCGTCCGGCTCGCTCCACGAAGATCGAGTCCGGGCCGTTGACCATGATCTCGGTGATCGACGCGTCGGCGAGGAGAGGTTCGAGGACGCCGAGGCCGAGGGCCTCGTCCACGACCCTGCGGATCAGCTGGGAGCGTTCGGCGGAGGAGAGGACCGGGCCCTCGCGGCTGATGATGTGGCCGAGCACGCGCTCCAGGCGTACCCGGCGTTCGGCTGCCGCCAGGCTCGACATCTCGGCGAGGTCGATCTCTTCGAGGAGCTTCGCGCGATAGACGGCGACGAGGTGTCCGTCCTCACGGGCGGGCCCTCCCTCGTCGGGGGCGGCGATACGGGAACGCAGGCTCATGTCTTCGGCTCCTCCCGGTCAGTCGTCGGTGGGCATGGTCGCGTGGCGCACTACGGTCCAGCCGTCGAAGAGCGGGATGACGGCGGGGACTTTGACGGTGACCGTCGCGGTGGTGACGTCGGGTCCCTCGGGAGCCGATACGGCCGGGTCGAGCCAACCGCTCACCGCGGCCTGCCCTGCCGCCGCGCCGTCACCGCCCTGCGAGGCCACCCGGGCGGCGGCTCGCGCCCCGGACCCTGCCTGGTTGATGCCGTATCCGATGAGGCCCAGCTGGATGGCGGCCATACCGATGACGAGCAGGATGGGGAGGAATCCGGCGAACTCCAGGATGGAGACGCCTCGGTCGCCCCAGCGGCGGTGACGCGGCTGGGCGTCGCGGGTCGGCTTCGCGTCGTGGCCCGGCTTCGCCCCGTGGCTCGGCTGCGCCGGGGTCGCGGCCGGTTCGGCACCGCCGGAATCCGCCGTCGTGGCTGCTCGCCGTCGCGGCGGATTTTCTTGAGCGGGCGTGGAGGGGTGAGCGGGAGTGAGGGGGCGAGCGGGCGTCGAGGGGTGAGCAGGAGTGAGGGGGTGAGCGGATGTGAGGTGGTGGGCAGGCACTGTTCGGGCCGCAGGCGCAGTCCGAGCCGCAGGCACTGTGCGAGCCCCCCGCGTTGAGCGGGCCGCAGGATCCGAGCGCCGGGCAGGCTCCGTGCGCCGAGCAGGCTGCGCGGGCCGAATGGGCTGCGCGCGCCCAGTAGGTGTTCCGCCGACTGTCACCCGGGTCATCCCCCGTCCCCCTCCAACGCCGCCCCCGCGTCCCCGCTCACATGCCACCCCGCGTCGAAGCCCGGGAAGAAGAGAGGGACGTCGGCCTCGACGGTGGCCGTCATCACCGAGCCTGCGGGGGTGCAGTTGATGGTGGCGCCCTTCCAGGCGCCCGGGAGATGTTTGTCGCCCGCCGCCTGGCACGCGCCCGCGACGTCGCCGTTGACCGCGTACGCCGCCGTCGCCGCCCGAGCCGCCTCGTCCGCCGCGTTCCCGGCCAACGTGTACGTATAGCCGTACAGCACGCACTGCCAGAGGATCGTCATCACGACCAGCAGCAGCGGGAACATGCCGGCGAACTCCAGCGTGACCGCTCCCCGGTCGCCGCCCCGGCGGCGGAGAGCCAGCGCGCCGCGGTCCGAGGACGCCTTGCGACGTCGGCCGCCGCCCCCGCTCTCCTGGGCGACCACGAGCCCCAGTTCGCCCGCCAGGGCCCACAGCGCCTGCTTCACGGTGGAGCGGGCGTCCAGGTCCTGGAGGCGGCCCGCGTCGACCACGGACTGGAGTTCCTTGAAGGCGGCGGGCACCGTGGAGCGGGCGACCTTGGTGCCGGTGACGCGTTCGACGAGGGAGGGCTGGATCTCCGTGCCGCGAGTGGAGCGGTTGACGACGGTCGTCGTCTCCTCCGCCTTGCGGATCTGGAGGCGGTCCCACATGCGCACCATGCGTTTGGCGGCGCGGACGGCCACGACGTCGGGGGTGACGAGGAGCAGGGCCTGGTCGGCCATCTCCACGGCGGCGGCGGTCGCGGAGTTCATCTGGGAGCCGCAGTCGACGACCACCACGTCGTGGCGGGAGCGCAGGGCGGCCAGGACCTGGCGGGTCACCCGGTCGGTGACCTCCTCGCCGCGTTCGCCCTCGGCGGGGGCCAGCAGCAGCCCGATGCCGCTGTCGTGGGTGTAGACCGCGTCCTGGAGCACACGGGGGTTGATGTCGCTGATCGAGGCGAGGTCGGCCACCGACCGCCGGAACTGCACGTCCAGGTACGACGCCACGTCCCCGGACTGGAGGTCGAGGTCCACCAACGCCACGGTGCGGCCCGACGCCCGTGCGGCGAGGGCGAGCTGGACGGCCGTCACCGTCGCGCCGACGCCGCCCTTCGCGCCGGTCACCGTGACGACGGTGCCGCCGGGGCCCGCGTACAGCTCGGGCGTACCGCTGCCGAGGTGGCGGCGCATGCCGAGCGACCACGCGGCGGCCGCCTGGACGCGTTCGGCGAGGGCGTCGTAGCCCAGCGGCAGGCCGATGATGCCCCGGGCGCCGGAGTCCATGGCGGCGGTGAGCACGCCGGTGCTGGTGTCGGCGGTGATGAGGACGACGCCGACGGCGGGGAAGCGCAGGACCAGGTCGCGGATCAGGTCCAACGCCGGGACGGGGCCGATCCGTTCGTGGACCAGGACGACCTCGGGCAGCTCGTCCAGGGAGTCACCGGCCAGCCGCGCCAAGGTGTCGAGGAGGGCCGTCGAGTCGGGGACGGGCGGGGCCGGTTCGGCGTCGGCGAGCTGGCTCAGCAGCGTGGTGAGCGCGCGGGCCGAGTCGATGTCCCCGACGGCGGGGAGAATGCGGATGGTCATCGGCACAGCCCCACGACCGCCGTGCCCGGCCCTGCGCACAGCCCCATAGCCGTAGACCCCGTGCGTGGCCATCGGTACCGCCCCGTAGGCGTGGACCTCATGCGCGGCCTCCTACTTGTCCTCGTCGAGGGTGTACGTACGGTCGCCGGGCGGGACGGTCGTGTCGGAGCCGCCCGCGACCAGGGCGAGCCGGACGTGTTCGGCGAACGACTCGGCGTACGCGACGCGTTGGGCGTCGGCGGTGTCGAGCGCGAAGGTGATGGGGACGGCCTGGGTGGCGGTGCGGCTGCGCTCGGAGCTGGACTGGCCGGGGTCGAGCGCGGTGAGCTTGCCGACGTCGATGACGCGGGCGTTCTCGACGATGACCTTGGACTGGTCGGTGCCCTTGTCGTTCTGGGCCTTGAAGGTGGCGTAGATGTTGACCCGCGCGCCCGGGTTGATCTTGCCCGCGACACCCGTCGCCGCGTCGATCATGATCGCGATCTCCTGCTGGCCCGCCTCCAGCGCGGGCCGGTCCACGATCATGTCGGTCTGGAGCAGGGAGCCCTTCTCCAGCTGGGTGACCGCGATCTTTCCGCGGATCTGACTGAGCCGCGTGACGGCCGTGGACGACAGCCACCGCTTGGGCATCGAGATCTTCTCGAACTGGTCGGCCGACAGCTCCTTGTAGGGCGCGATGTCGCTCTTCAGGCGGTACGCCACCACCTCCGGGCCGACCTTGGAGTTCACGTCACGGATCACCGAGAGCACTCCGGCGAAGGCGCCCAGGGCGCACAGGGCCGAGAGGACCAGCAGGATGACGCCGCGGCGCTGGCGCGAGTTCACTGAATCTCACCTCGTAGTGGCTTACCGGGAACGGGCCGGAGCTGTCTTTCCTGCCGGGGGTCCGGGGGTTGTCCCCCGGGGTGATGCAGCATGCTCCGGACAACCTCGATCTGCGGGGGACGGCGGGGTCGGCGGTCGTGCCTGTTGTTGTTCAGGTGTGCTTACGTGGCGCCCCGGGGCAGCGCGCGTACAGAAGAGGCTGCCCGTACGGCGGGAGCCGGAAGCTCCGCCGGCGGGGGCAGCGGCGCGGCGCAGAACCCGCAGCGGTCACCGATGAGTTCGAGGCCGCACCAGTGGCACTCCTCCCGCCGGACGGACGACACGAGCTGGTAGAGCACGGAGACGTCGTACAGGCCGGCGGCGAACTCGACGAGGCGCGAGGTGCCCCACCAGCGGGCCGACTCCTCCGGCAGCGGCACGGTCGCGGCACTCTGGACGCGCCAGCCGGGCGCGAGGGTCGCCGTGACCCAGTCGGAGGGCGGCTGGCCCTCGGCGACGAGCAGCCGGGTGCCGAACTCGGGCCCGGCCAGCTCCTCTTGGCCGACTCTGACGAGCTGCGGCCGTGGATTGGCGAGTACGGCGAACTGGGCGCCCGGCACCCACGACTTGGCGTGCGCCTTCAGGGTCACCGGGATCCGGTCGAGCTTGGTGACCGAGCCGAGCAGGGCGCCGGCGTAGATGTAGTGGGCGAGCAGGCGGGCGGAGGAGGCGAGTACGCCGGGGCTGAAGTCGCAGACCGACAGCTGCCGCAACTGCTGGGCCAGCAGGGCGAGTCCGAGCGGCGGCAGGTCGATGCCGAGCAGCGCGATGCGGTCGCTCTCCAGGACGGAGCGGACCGTGTGCAGCCGCCGGGTGACCTCCCCGGGGACCGAGGCCGGGTAGAGCGAGATGACGTACCCGTGCTGCTCGATGAGCGCGTGCATCCCGGTGAGGGAGTTCTCGAGGGTGTCGAGCGGCTGGACGACCGCGGGCGGGGTCTGCCGGTCGTGCGGTGGCAGCACCAGATCGGGACTGGTGACGGCTATCGCGGTCGGCACGCTGCACACACCCCGTTCACTGCGGCGGGGTGGTCAACCGCCGCCTCAGATGGCCCCTGTTTCGCCATGGACCGTCACAGATGGCGACAGATCGTCACTGTGACGTCCTCCTGCATCTGCACCATATCCACGGCATGCCCCGCTCAACACCGAATCCCCGAGATCATCTCACCGAAGGTGCGGGCGTGATCAACGCAGAGTGAGGCGAACATGCCACAACTCGGGGGCCCGGCAGGGACGTTGAAGGTTCCAGAGGTCTTGACAACCGAATTGGTCTGGACCAGCTTGTACGTCAACGGTGGCCACCGTTCCGTATCCCTTCCCCTCGTCTCCCCTCCCCTCCCCCTCATCGGAGGTCCCAGTGGACCGCGTATCAGGCATGCCCGGACGCAGACGCACCTGGGCGGGACTCCTCGCCGCCGCCCTCGCCGCGTCAGCCCTCACCCTCACCGGCCTCGCCACCGACGCCTCGGCCGCCGACGTCAACAACGCCAAGAACGGCGGCTACGAGTCGGGCCTGAGCAACTGGACCTGTTCCGCGAGCAGCGGTACGACCGTCTCCTCGCCGGTGCACGGCGGCTCCGCCGCGCTGAAGGCCACGCCCGCCGGGCAGGACAACGCCCAGTGCACCCAGGCGGTCGCCGTCCAGCCGAACTCCACGTACACGCTGAGCGCCTGGGTGCAGGGCGGGTACGCCTACCTCGGCGCGACGGGCACGGGAACGACGGACGTGTCGACGTGGACGCCCGACTCCTCCTCCTGGAAGCAGCTGACGACCACCTTCACCACGGGCGCGTCGACGACCTCGGTGACGGTGTACACGCACGGCTGGTACGGACAGGCCGCGTACTACGCGGACGACCTGTCGGTGTACGGCCCCGACGGCGGCGGTGGCACCGACCCGGCCCCGACGATCCCCGCGGCGCCGGCCGGTCTGGCCGTCGCGTCCACGACCTCCTCGTCCGTCTCACTGTCCTGGAGCACGGTGTCGGGCGCGACCGGCTACAACGTCTACCAGGACGGCACCAAGGTCCAGTCGGTGACGGGGACTTCGGCGACCGTCTCCGGACTCGCCGCCTCGACCTCGTACTCCTTCCAGGTCACGGCGACGAACTCGGCCGGTGAGTCGGCGAAGTCGTCGGCGGTCACCGGTACGACGACCGCGTCCTCGAGCGGCGGCGGTGGCACCGTGCCCGCCCACGCCGTCACGGGCTACTGGCAGAACTTCAACAACGGCGCGACCGTCCAGAAGATCTCCGACGTGCAGTCCGCGTACGACATCATCGCCGTCGCCTTCGCCGACGCCACCACCACACCCGGCGCGGTGAGCTTCACCCTCGACTCGGCCGGGCTGGGCGGCTACACCGTCGACCAGTTCAAGGCGGACATCAAGGCCAAGCAGGCCGCGGGCAAGAAGGTCATCATCTCCATCGGCGGCCAGAACGGCACGGTGTCGGTGAGCGACTCGGCCTCCGCGACGAACTTCGCGAACTCCGTCTACTCCCTCATGCAGACGTACGGCTTCGACGGCGTCGACATCGACCTGGAGAACGGCCTCAACGCGACGTACATGTCGCAGGCCCTGAGGTCCCTCTCCACGAAGGCGGGCTCGTCCCTCGTCATCACGATGGCCCCGCAGACGATCGACATGCAGTCCACCTCGAACACCTACTTCCAGACGGCCCTGAACATCAAGGACATCCTGACCGTCGTCAACATGCAGTACTACAACAGCGGTTCGATGCTCGGCTGCGACGGCAAGGTGTACAGCCAGGGCTCGGTGGACTTCCTGACGGCCCTCGCCTGCATCCAGCTGGAGGGCGGCCTGTCCCCGGCCCAGGTGGGCCTCGGCCTCCCGGCCTCCACCAGCGGCGCGGGCAGCGGCTATGTCTCGCCCACCATCGTGAACAACGCCCTCGACTGCCTCACCCAGGGCACGAACTGCGGCACCTTCAAGCCGTCCAAGACGTACCCCACCCTGCGCGGCGCCATGACCTGGTCCACGAACTGGGACGCGGCGGCGGGCAACGCGTGGTCGAACGCGGTGGGTCCGCACGTGCACGCGCTCGGCTGACAGCCGACACCGCTAGCCGCTAGCCGCTAGCCGCTAGCCGACAGAGATACGGAAGCCGCCTGCCCCCGGACGCTGCACGCGCCGGGGGTCGGGCGGCTCTTTCTACGGGTCCAGCGCACCGGGTAGGCCGCCTGGGCCCGAAGCAGGTTGAAACATTTCCGTGGGCCCGGCGCATCAATGAGGTGAGGCGGTACGAAGCAGGCACTGGGGGCGCGCATGAGAGAGGTCCGGGCGGACGGCTGCGGACCAGCTCTTCGGCTCCGACGCCGAGACCCTGCCCGACGGCACGAAGATCGCCACGCATCAGGTTCCCGGCGAGAAGGGCGGCGCCGGAGTCGTCATGTGGACCGCCGACACCCTCAGGACCGACGGCCTGCGGGTGGTGGTCAGCGCCTTCAACTCCGGCAGCCAGAGCAGCGCCGCGACGCGCAAGGCACCGGCGCTCACAATGAAGCAGCTCAAGGCGATCGCCACCAGCGAGACGTGGCGCAAGGTCGCCTCCTGACCGAGCTGCCGCACGACCCGGGGGCACCGCCCGGGATAGCCCGGGACGACCCGTGACGGCCTCAGCCCGTCGCGCCACCGGCCGGGCATACGCCACGCGTACGCCCGGCCGATTTTCGGCCGATTCCCGCCACCGGCCCTTTATCCACTCTTGACCTGCTCATGCCACACCCCCACCATGAGCGCCACACCCGCGCACACCCGTACTTCGCACCCGCACCAAGTACGTCGCACTGAACCACCCCCCGCTCCACTCCCCACTTCCGGAGACCCCGGAATCCCTGGAGAAACAAGGAGACTTCATGCGACTTCGCATACGCGGCAGCGGCAGCGGCAACCTCAACGGCAAAAGCAGAAGCGGCCGGCGTACCGCCGCCCTCGCCGTGCTCGCGGCCCTCGCCCTCGCGGCCCCCCTCACCGCCACGGCCACCGACGCCACGGCGAGCGGAGTGAAGGCCCCCGCGCCCTCGTCCGACGACATCCGCCAGTACGAGATCCACCAGAGCACCACACCGGTGACCCGTGCGGCGATCCAGCAGACCGGCGTCAGCGTGGACGAGGCCGACGAGGAGACCGTCGTCGTCTCCGGCCGCGCGGACCAGATCAAGAAGCTGCGCCAACTCGGTTACGACGTCTCACTGCTGGGGTCGGCACCGAACCGTGCGAGCAGTGCCGACGACGTACGGATCCTCGACTTCCCGACGGCGGACTCGAAGTACCACAACTACGCCGAGACGAACACGGAGATCGACCAGCGGCTCGCGGCGTACCCGAGCATCATGAGCAAGAAGGTGATCGGCAAGTCGTACCAGGGCCGGGACATCGTCGCCATCAAGGTCAGCGACAACGTCGCGACCGACGAGGCGGAGCCCGAGGTCCTCTTCACCTTCCACCAGCACGCCCGCGAGCACCTCACCGTCGAGATGGCGCTGTATCTGCTACGCGAACTCGGCGCGGGCTACGGCTCCGACTCCCGCGTCACCAACATGGTGAACAACCGCGAGATCTGGATCGTCCCGGACCTGAACCCCGACGGCGGCGAGTACGACATCGCCACCGGCTCGTACCGCTCGTGGCGCAAGAACCGCCAGCCCAACTCCGGTTCGTCGTACGTCGGTACGGACCTCAACCGCAACTGGAACTACAAGTTCGGCTGCTGCGGCGGCTCTTCGGGCTCCACGTCCTCCGAGACCTACCGCGGCGCGTCCGCCGAGTCCGCCCCCGAGGTGAAGGTGGTCGCCGACTTCGTACGCGGCCGGGTCGTCGGCGGCAAGCAGCAGATCACCGCCGGGATCGACTTCCACACGTACAGCGAACTGGTGCTGTGGCCCTTCGGGTACACCACGTCCGACACGGCGACGGGCATGACGACCGACGACCGCAACGCGTTCGCCGCCGTCGGCCAGAAGATGGCCGCCAGCAACGGCTACACGCCCGAGCAGTCCAGCGACCTGTACATCACGGACGGCTCGATCGACGACTACCTCTGGGGCACCCAGAAGATCTTCAGCTACACCTTCGAGATGTACCCGACGTCCAGCTCCGGCGGCGGCTTCTACCCGCCCGACGAGGTCATCGAGCGCGAGACATCACGCAACCGCGACGCGGTACTGCAACTCCTGGAGAACGCCGACTGCATGTACCGGTCGATCGGCAAGGAGGCGCAGTACTGCGCGAGCTGAGCGGGTTGAGCAAGCCGAGAGAGCCGAGCGAGCTGAGCCAGCCGACCGGGCTATTCCTGGAAGTAGGCGTCCAGGACCTCGTCGAGCTGCGTCTCCCACTCCTTGAAGCGCGCCCGGGCCGTCGCCTCGATCTCGATCGGGTACCAGCGGCGGTCCGGTGTGTGCACCGTGATGGTGAACCGCTTCCCGAAGCGGGGCGTCTCCGTCTCGACGGCCCCGATCTCGTCCCAGCGGAACTCCGCCTCCTGGTCGTCCAGGCGCAGTCGTACGCCGCTGTGGTCGGCCGCGATCGAGGCGCGCCGGTCGGACGCCTCGAAGACGGGGCCGTCGGGGTCGGGCGCCTCGGCTTCGGCGGACTCCTCCTCTGCCTCATCGTCGGGGTCGGCGTCGGCGTCGGCCTCATCCTCGGCCTCGGCCTCATCCTGGTCGGAAGCCGCCTCCTCGGCGGTGACCTCGTCAGAGGCGGCTTCCTCGGTCTCCTCGACCTCGGCGTCCTGCACCGCGTCTTCCGGCTCCGCGGGCGCGGGTGACGTGAGCCCGGGGATGTACGCCGGGTTGACCGCGGCGGCATCCAGGGGCTGACTCTTCGAACCTATGCGCTGCTCCACAGCGGGCAGTATGGTCGACGATCCTGTGTCAGCAACAGTCAGCCCCTGGATCACAGGGTCAGTTGACGCCTTTCGTGGGCTGGAGGTCGTGGGCTGGAGGTCGTGGACTGGACGTCGCGGGCTAGACGAAGAGGCTCAGTACCGCCGCCATCGCGAAGCCCGCCACCGACAGGACCGACTCCAGGACCGTCCAGGTCTTGAGCGTGTCGCGCTCGCTGATGCCGAAGTACTTGGCGACCATCCAGAAACCGCCGTCGTTGACGTGCGAGGCGAAGATGGAGCCCGCCGAGATCGCCATGATGACCAGGGCGACGAAAGCCTGGGAGTGGTCGCCTTCGGCCAGCAGGGGCGCCACGATGCCCGCCGTCGTGACGATCGCGACCGTCGCCGAGCCCTGGGCGACCCGCAGGACCAGGGAGATCAGGTAGGAGAGGACGATCACCGGAAGGCCGACGTCGTTGAAGGTGTCCGAGAGGGCCTGGGCGACACCGCTCGCCTTCAGTACGGCGCCGAAGATACCGCCCGCGCCGACCACCAGCAGGATGTTGCCGACCGGCTTCAGGGACGAGGTCGACACGGTCTCCAGGGACTTGCGGGACCAGCCGCGGCGGATGCCCAGCAGGTAGTACGCGAGAAGCAGGGCGATCGTCAGAGCCACGAACGGGCTGCCGAAGAACTCGATCACCGAACGGCCCGTGGAGGGGTCGAGGGCGATCGACGAGAAGGTGGCCGCCAGGATCAGCACCAGCGGCGTACCGATGATGCCGAGGACCGTGCCCAGCGGCACCGGCTTCTCACGCGGCTCCACTCCCGCCGCGCGCTGCTCCTCGATGACGGCCAGCTTGGCCTCGGCGGCGGCCTCGACCATGTCCTGCGGTACGGCGACGAAGATCCGCTTGCCGATCCAGGCGGCGTAGACCCAGGCGGCGAGCACGGCGGGGAGGCCGCAGACGACGCCCATGAGGATGACCCAGCCGAGCTGTACGTGGAGCAGTCCCGCGGCGGCGACCGGACCCGGGTGCGGGGGCAGGAACGCGTGGGTCATCGACAGGCCCGCCAGCAGCGGCAGGCAGTAGAGCAGGATCGACTTGCCCGAGCGCTTGGCGGCGGCGTACACGATCGGCGCGAGGACGAAGATGCCGACGTCGAAGAAGACCGGGATGCCGAAGATCAGGCCCGTGAGGCCCATGGCCAGGGGCGCCCGCTTCTCGCCGAAGAGGTTCAGCAGCCGGGACGCCAACACCTCGGCGCCGCCGCTGACTTCGAGGATCGCGCCGAGCATCGTGCCCAGGCCGATGATGATCGCGACATGGCCGAGGATGCCGCCCATGCCTGACTCGATGGTGGAGACCGCGTCGGAGCGCTGGACCGTGCCGAAGAGTTCGGTGACCGAGAGTCCGGCCGCGAGGCCGACGGCTATGGAGACGGCGAGCAGCGCGACGAACGGCTGGATCCTGGCCTTGATGATCAGGAAGAGGAGGAGCGCGATACCGAGGGCGGCGACCGTGAGCAGCCCCGCGGTGCCGTCGACGAGGAGGAGCAGACCGCCGGTGTGGACCGGCGCCGGGGCGGCTGGGGCTGTCGCGGCGAGCGGATGGGAGAGCAAGGGGGACCTCTTCTTAAGTACATGGTGCTTTCGGGCAGGGGGGATCGCGGCACGACGCCCCAGGGGTGAGGGGTGCCGTGCCGTGATGACATACGGGGTGCGGGAGTTGATGGAGCATCAGCCCGTGTGGGGCGTCAGTCCATGTGAGGCGTCAGTCCATGTGAGGCATCGGCCCACGTGCGGCGTCGGCTCCTGTGGGCGTCAGCCGAGTACGGCGAGCGCGTCGATCTCGATGAGGAGTCCGGCCGGCAGACCGACGTAGACCGTCGTGCGGGCGGCGGGGGGCGCGGTGAGGCCCTGCTCCTCGAAGTAGGTGTTGTAGATCTGGTTCATCTCGGCGAAGTGGTCGACGTCCGTGAGGTAGACGCGGATCATCATCGCGTCGTCCCAGGTCGCGCCGCCCTCTTCGAGGATCGCCTGAACGTTGGCGAGGGTCTGGAGGGTCTGCTCGCGCAGGGTGGGCCCGGCGGGCGTGGGCGGCTTGCCCTCCTCGGCCGGCAGGAAGCCGACCTGCCCGGCCACCTGCAGGATGTTCCCCTTCTTCACGCCGTGCGAGAACTTGGCGGGCGGGGTGGTGTGGGTCTTGGGGGTGAGGGCGATCTTCTCAGTCATGCTGCATTCATTCCTTCGTGGAGGACTTGCCGGAGTACTCGCGGCTGATGGCGTCCGCCGTACGGCGCACCAGCGGGAGCAGCGTGAGGAGTTCGTCGGCGGTGACGACGACGTTGGGCGCGGAGACCGACATCGCGGCGACGACCCGTCCGTCGGTGCCTCGGATGGGGGCGGCCACGCAGTTGATGGATTCCTCGTGGCCGCCGAGGTCGGTGGCCCAGCCCTGTTCGCGCACCGTCGCCAGCTCCTTGAGGAAGGCAGCGGCGCCCGGGATCGAACGGGCCGTGTACATGGGGTAGTCGAGCTTCTCCGCGAGGGCGCGGCGCTCGGCTTCGGGGAGGTCGGCGAGGAGGAGCTTCGCGACGGCGGCGACGGTGATGGCGACGGGCTTCCCGATCCGCGAGTACATCCGCACGGGGTAGCGGCTCTCCACCTTGTCGATGTAGAGGACCTCGCCCTCCTCGTGCACCGCGAGGTGGACGGTGTGCCCGCACTGCTCGTTGAGGCGTACGAGGTGGGGGTGGGCGATCTCGCGGATGTCGAGGTTCTCGACGGCCTCCTGGGCGAGGGCGAAGAGACGGGCGCCGAGGCGGTAGCGCTGGTCCGACTGGCGGTAGACGAGCCCGTGCTCGTGCAGGGTGCGCAGGAGGCGGAGCGCCGTGGACTTGTGCACGCCGAGGCGGTCGGCGACCTGCCCGAGGTCGGCGGGTCCCTCGGCGAGGAGCGGCAGGATGCTCAGCGCCCGGTCGACGGTCTGGCTCATGGGGTACATACCTCCTCGTCGGCCCGCGTGACGGCTTCGGTCCAGCCGGGGCCGAGTCGAAGTGTCTCCCACGCACTGTCGTCCAGAGCGGCCAGCCGGTCGGCGTGGTCGCGCGCGGGAGGTGCGGCGAGGTCGCCGGGGACGGTGAGGGCGGCGGCCGCCATGAGGTGGCCGTGCCGGAGCCGCTCCCGGGCGGTCAGTCCCCGCAGGGTCGCGGAGAGGAAACCGGCGGCGAAGGCGTCTCCGGCACCGACGGCGGCCACGACGTCGACCCGCAGGGCCCGTACGAACGTGGCAGTGTCCGTGACGATGTCCGTGGCTGTGTCCGTGGCGATGTCCGTGGCTGTGTCCGTGGCGATGTCCGGGGCGGTGTCCGTGGCGATGTCCGTGGCGTCCTCGACGCCCCCGCCGTCCTCGGCCCTTCCGTCGACGCTCTTCTCGAACACGATCGCCCCGCCCCTGCCCTGCTTGACGACCAGGACGTCCGGCTCGGGAAGCGCCGCCCGGATCGCGGCGGCGCCTCGCAGCCCCCAGGCCTCCCGGGCCTCGTCGTCGCCGACGAACACGATGTCGGCGCCGCGCGCGAGGTCGAGCAGTACCCGCGGCGTGCCGGCGTCGCGCCACAGCCCCGGGCGGTGGTTGACGTCGAAGGAGACGAGCGGGCGGCCGGGGCGGGGTGCGGTGAGTTCGCGCATCAGACCGAGGCAGTCGCCGGAGAGCGCGGCGGTGATCCCGGAGAGGTGGAGGACACGGCCCGCGCGGACGGCGTCCAGGTCCACGTTCTGCACGGCCATCGCGGAGGCCGCGGACCCCGCCCGGTAGTACGCCACTTCGTGGGCGTCGGTCGCCCGGTCCCCCGCGGTGCGGAAGTAGATGCCGGTCGGACGCCCGGGATCACGTCGTACGGCGGAGGTGTCGACGCCGTACGAGGTGATCGCCTCCACCAGGTGGTCGCCGAACCCGTCGGCGCCGACCCGCCCGACCCACCGCACGGAGTGCCCCGCGGCGGCGAGCACGCACGCCACGTTCGACTCCGCGCCGCCGATCCCCCGCTCGAAGGACGGCACGTCGGCGAGGCGCCCGGCGCGCGTGGGCAGGAACGTGACCATGGACTCGCCGAGCGCGACGACGTCGAAGGGGGCGACATCGTGGGATGCGGCACAGGCCTGCCCGTTGATGGTCACGATGGTGGGGACTCCTCGCTCTCGCGGCCAACGGCACCGTTGACCCTGCGTTGGCTGGGATGTTAGACAGCAGTAAGCGACATACGCAATGACCGTTGCAGACAGTGCAACGCACCTCACCAGGGAGGCCCCATGGGCGCCGACACCGCCGCAGCACCACTGGCCGCTCTCACGGCGGAGCGCGTCGACCACCGCTTCAAGGGCCTCCCCCCGGACGCCGCGGGCCTGACCGTCGGCGAGCTCGCCGCCCAGCGCCGCAACCTCTTCACCGGCGGCTTCACCACCCCCGTCCTCGCCCTCTCCGCCGAGCGTCTGACGCACAACCTCGCCCTCATGGAGACCTACGCGGCCCGCCACGGCCTCACCTTCGCCCCGCACGGCAAGACCTCGATGGCCCCGCAGCTGTTCTGGCGGCAGATCGAGCACGGTGCCTGGGGCATCACGCTCGCGGTCCCTCACCAGGTGCGCGTGGCACGGGAGTTCGGGATCGACCGGATCTTCCTCGCGAACGAACTCGTCGACGCGGCGGCACTGCGCTGGATCGCCTCCGAGCTGGCGAAGGACCCGGACTTCCGATTCATCTGTTACGTCGACTCCGTACGCGGCGTCGCCCTGATGGACGCCGCCCTGCGCGGGACCTCCCGCCCGGTGGACGTCGTCGTCGAACTCGCCGCCGGTGAGGGCGCGCGTACCGGCGTCCGTACGGAGGCGGAGTGCGCGGCGGTCGCGGACGCGGTGGCCGCGACCGCGACGCTGCGGCTGGTGGGTGTGGCGGGCTACGAGGGCGAGGTCCCGGGCGCCGACCCGGAGCGCGTGCACGCCTGGCTGCGCCGTCTGACCGCGCTCGCGGCGGAGTTCGACAAGGCGGGCCGGTTCGCGGGCCGCGAGGAGATCGTCGTCAGCGCGGGCGGCAGCGCCTGGTTCGACGCGGTCGCGGACGTCTTCGCCGAGCTCCCCGAACTGTCGCTGCCCGTCCTGAAGTTGCTGCGCTCCGGTGCGTACGTCTCGCACGACGACGGCCACTACCGCAAGCTCACCCCGTTCACCCGCGTCCCGGAGGAGGGCGCCCTCCACCCCGCCTTCCGCCTCTGGGCCCAGGTCGTCTCCCGCCCCTCCCCCGAGCAGGCCTTCGCCAACGCGGGCAAGCGGGACGCGGCGTACGACCTGGATCTGCCCGAGGCGCAGGCGGTGCGCCGCGGCGGTGCCGAGCACCCGGCCGCCGGCATCACGGTCACCGGCCTCTCGGACCAGCACGCCTGGCTGCGTACGACCCCGGAGGCGGACCTCCAGGTGGGCGACTGGATCGGCATGGGCCTCTCGCACCCCTGCACGTCCTTCGACAAGTGGCAGCTGATTCCGCTGGTGGAGGCGGACGGCACGGTCGTCGACTACATCCGCACGTACTTCTAGGAGCGGCCATGGACCTCGTCATCCGTGACGCGGACGTCGTGGACGGCACCGGCGCGCCCTCGTACCGCGCCGATGTGGTCGTCGACGACGGCAGAATCGTCTCGATCGTCAAGGAGGCCGCGGCAGCGGGCTGCCAACGCCCCATCGCCACCCGGGTGTTGGACGCCGAGGGCCTGGTCCTCTCCCCCGGATTCATCGACATGCACGCGCACAGCGACCTCGCGCTGCTCAGGGACCCGGACCACAGCGCGAAGGCCGCGCAGGGGGTGACCCTCGAAGTCATCGGCCAGGACGGCCTGTCGTACGCACCGGTCGACGACCGTACGCTCGCCGAGGTGCGCCGCACGATCACCGGCTGGAACGGCCACGGCGACGACATCGACTTCGACTGGCGTTCCGTCGGCGAGTACCTGGACCGCCTCGACCGGGGCATCGCGGTGAACGCCGCGTATCTCATCCCCCAGGGCACCGTCCGCATGCTCGCCGTCGGCTGGGAGGACCGCGAGGCCACGCCCCAGGAGCTGGACCGGATGCGGCAGTTGGTGGCCGACGGCTTGCGGGAGGGCGCGGTCGGCATGTCCTCCGGACTCACCTACACCCCCGGCATGTACGCCAAGGACGCCGAACTCACCGAGCTGTGCCGGGTGGTGGCCGAGCACGGCGGCTACTACTGCCCGCACCACCGCTCGTACGGGGCGGGCGCCCTGGAGGCGTACGAGGAGATGGTCGCCCTCACCCGCGAGGCCGGCTGCCCGCTCCACCTCGCCCACGCCACCATGAACTTCGGCGTGAACAAGGGCAGGGCCCCGGACCTGCTCGCCCTCCTGGACAAGGCGCTGGCGGAGGGCGCCGACATCAGCCTGGACACGTACCCCTACACCCCGGGCTGTACGACTCTCGTGGCGATGCTGCCGAGTTGGGCGAGCGAGGGCGGCCCCGAAGCGATCCTCGGCCGGCTGAGGGACGACTCGGTGGCGGAACGGATCCGGCACGACATGGAGGTCGTCGGCGCGGACGGCTGCCACGGCGTCCCCATCGAGTGGGACACCATCGAGATCTCCGGGGTGAGCGATCCCGGGCTCGCGTCGTACGTCGGCCGGACCGTCCAGGAGTCCGCGGACCTGCGCGGCGAGCGCCCGTGGATCACCGCCCGCCGCCTCCTGGTCGACGACGGTCTCGGCTCGACGATCCTCCAGCACGTCGGCCACGAGGAGAACGTCCAGGCGATCATGCGGCACCGGGTGCACACCGGCGGCTCCGACGGCATCCTGCGGGGCGACAAACCGCACCCGCGCGCGTACGGCACCTTCCCGCAGTATCTGGGCCGGTACGTACGGGAGTTGGGCGTCCTCTCCCTGGAGGAGTGCGTCGCCCACCTCACCGGCCGCCCTGCCGCCCGCCTGCGCCTGCCCGACCGCGGGCTCGTCCGCGAGGGACACCGCGCCGACCTCGTCCTGTTCGATCCGGACACGGTGGCCGCGGGTTCGACCTTCGAGGCGCCGCGCACGCTCCCGGTCGGCATCCCGCACGTCCTCGTCGACGGCCGGTTCGTGATCGAGGACGGGCGCCGGACGGACGTACTGGCGGGGCGGGCGGTCCGCCGGACTGCCGGGTGACCGCCCGCCGCCGCACAGGAGTTACGGCTTGGGCAGGGTGCACCCGCTCGCGCTCAGGTTGAGCTGGTTGCCGGTCGTGAAGCAGGCCGGTATCTGGTAAGTCTCCTCGGCGTAGTTGATGCCCTCATGGATGGTGACGTTGCCGCTCGCGTCCACCTCACAGGGGTTGTTCACCGTGCAGGTCTCGCCGTCCTCGTTGCCGGTGTTGTTGACGGCGACGACCTTGCCGGTGGACTGGTCGATGACCGGCGAGCCCGAGGTGCCGCCGATGGTGTTGCAGGCGGAGGTGTAGCGGACCGAGTCCTTCCAGGTCCAGTCGCCCTCCTTGAGGCGGTACACGAACCCGTCGATGTTGCAGCTGTAGAGCCGCTTCCAGTAGCCGGAGGCGACGGTGATGGCGGTGCCGGCGGTCGGGTGCGTGTCCTGCACGGTCAGCGCGCTGATGCCGTACGAGTTCTTGATCGTCGCGTAGGTGCTGGTGAGTTGGTAGATCGTGACGTCCGTGTCGGTCATCGTCGAGTACGCGACCTTGCCGGCGCGCAGCGTCGCGACCCGGGTGCCGGCCGAGTTGAGCAGGCCGAAGGTACGGCTGGACGACTGGCCGA
The DNA here is from genome assembly GCF_055569295.1 of Streptomyces sp. NPDC029292. Classification (NCBI taxonomy): domain Bacteria; kingdom Bacillati; phylum Actinomycetota; class Actinomycetes; order Kitasatosporales; family Streptomycetaceae; genus Streptomyces; species Streptomyces sp. NPDC029292. Next base: position 356,116 of record NZ_JBVHXR010000002.1, on the reverse strand, counting down.
CGATCACCTCGCCGGGATCCGGGAAGCCGGTCTCCAGGCAGTGACCGTTGGAGAGCACGAGCGCCGGGTCGGTGTCCGCGGAGTTGGGGAAGCGGATGACCGAGCCGGAGCAGTTGCTGAGCGCGACGGTCCCGGCGAGGCTGACGGCCTGGAGGGTCGGCGTCGCCGCCGCCTTCGTGTCCACCTTGACCGCGGACGCCGACGCGGACGTCGACGCGGGCACGGGTGCCGCGACCGCGGGTGCCGCGCCCGCCCCGGCAATCACCAGGGCGAAGAGCGCGGCGACGAGAGGCTTTCTCATGTGGGGGTCCCCTCTTGCGACTTGGGTGACCGGAGGTCTTCCGGTCACCTTCCGTTTTGTCATGCGCATTGTGAGGGGATTGGGGCTGGGGGGCAAGGAGTTGTTTTTGGCCTGGCGTTCGGCTTGTTCGAGTGCCGCGCCGATGCACGCGAAAAGCGCCCACCCGGCGGTCGCGATCTCCGCTCCGAGTTCTCGGGAGCGGGCCTCGCGGTGGGGTGTGGTGCGGCTGACGAAGAACACCGTGGGCCCCATGGACGGCCCGCGATCGCGCAAGCTCTTGAGATCGGCGATCCCGGCGTCACGGTCCGGGCCGCGCTTCATGTCCGAGATCAGCGGGTCGATGCGGTTGACCCCGAGCACGTGCCCGGCCCGGTCCCGGTCCGCGGCCCACCCGGACCCGGGCACCCGGCCTCGCCACCGGCTCGTCGTTCACCAGCGCGAACTCCATGCCCTGCCTTCCCCCTTACGGCAGGGCCAACCCACTGGGACGCACGGCTACTTGGGCCGCTTCGAGGCTCCTTGGCCGTGGCCGTTCGAGTTCCCCGGGCCGGACGGGGCGCTGGTGGCGGCCGTGGCGGTCGTGGAGGTCACGGACGAGGGAGCCGCCGAGGCGCTCGCGGACGCCGTCCCACTCGGGGTGGCGGCACTCGGGCTCCCGGAGGCCCGGGACGTCCCGGAGGGGCCGGGCGACGGGTCCGCCGAGGACGTGCCGGTCATGCCGGAACCGTCCGTGGGTTCCGTGCCGATCAGCGAGGGCGAGGTGTTCTCCGGAACGCGGTCGCCCGTGCTCTTGGACGGCCCGGAGTCGAACAGTCCAGAGATCACCACGGCAAGGACGACGACGCACGCCGCGCCGCCCGCCACGGCCGCCCGGCGCAGCAGCCGGGCCCGGCGCCGGCGCTGCAGCCGGTCGCGGCGGCCCGACGGATCACCGGGGACGGCGTCGTGCTCCACGGTGTCGTGCTCGTGATCAACGGTTTCGTGCTCAAGGGTGTCGTCGTCACGGCTCTCGCTCGCGTGACGCTCGTACGCGTCCTCCCACCCGTGCGCGGCGGCAGGATCCGCGTATGCCTCGTAGGCCGGGGGCGCACCCCCGTCGCCCTGCGGGAGGTACACCCTCGGCGCGGTTTCGGGTTCGCCGGACTGCCAGGACATGGGCGCGCATTGTAGAGACCGCAAGGGCTTGCGGCGTAACGAGGAGACAAAGGGCCCAAAGCGTCACGTCTCACGTGGTGAAAAACACCCCCCGCCGAGCGTTACACGGCCGTAAGCTCACGGACATGCAGGTGATCCAGTCCACGAAGCTTGCCAACGTCTGTTACGAGATCCGGGGCCCGGTGCTCGAGGAGGCGATGCGGCTCGAAGCGGCAGGTCATCGCATCCTCAAGCTGAACACCGGAAACCCGGCCTCCTTCGGCTTCGAGTGCCCGCCCGAGATCCTCGAGGACATCCTCCGCAACGTCTCCTCGGCGCACGGATACGGCGACGCGAAGGGCCTGCTCGCGGCGCGCCGCGCGGTCGTCATGCACAACCAGACCCTCGGCATCGAGACGGACGTCGAGCACGTCTTCATCGGCAACGGCGTGTCCGAGCTGATCGTGATGGCGATGCAGGCGCTGCTCGACGACGGCGACGAGGTACTCGTACCGGCGCCGGACTACCCGCTGTGGACCGCCGCCGTGTCCCTGTCCGGCGGTACGGCCGTGCACTACCACTGCGACGAGCAGTCCGACTGGATGCCCGACCTCGCGGACGTGGAGCGGAAGGTCACCGACCGCACCAAGGCGATCGTGATCATCAACCCGAACAATCCGACGGGTGCGGTGTACGACGAGGCGATGCTGCGCGGGCTGACCGACATCGCCCGCCGCCACAACCTCCTGGTCTGCTCGGACGAGATCTACGACAAGATCCTCTACGACGGCGCCACGCACACCTCCACCGCCTCGATCGCCCCCGACCTGCTCACCCTCACCTTCAACGGCATGTCGAAGGCGTACCGGGTGGCGGGATACCGGGTCGGCTGGATGTCGATCTCGGGTCCCCGGGCGCACGCGGAGTCGTACATCGAGGGGCTGACGATCCTCGCGAACATGCGGCTGTGCGCGAACATGCCGGGCCAGCACGGTGTGGTGGCGGCGCTCAGCGGCCGCCAGACAATCAATGAACTGGTGCTTCCGGGCGGTCGCCTGAAGGAGCAGCGGGACGCGGCGTACGAGCTGCTGACACAGATCCCGGGGGTGACGTGCGTGAAGCCGAAGGGCGCGCTGTATCTGTTCCCCCGCCTCGACCCGAAGATCTTCAAGATCAAGGACGACCGGCAGATGGTCCTGGACCTGCTGCGCCGCGAGAAGATCATGGTCGTCCAGGGGACGGGCTTCAACTGGACGGAGCCCGACCACTTCCGCGTGGTGACGCTGCCGACCGTGGGGGATCTGACGTCGGCGATCACCCGCATCGGGAACTTCCTGGACGGATACAGCCAGCCGTGACGCTCACACTGTGTACCCGCCCCGACGAATTCCGCGACCTGGCTCAACTTTAGACGAAATCCAAGCTAGGATGGTTTCCTGTCAGAGCACAGGAGGCCATCCCATGTACGAACCGATCCGCACCAAGTCGGTCCACACGATGGCCGGCACCACCTCCGACTTCCCCCACCGGTCGCGCGAGGAGGAGCTGGACATCCAACTCGCCGGTCACCTCGCGGCTCTGCTCGCGGTGACCGACGAGATCCGTACGATCGCGCCGTCCGGTGACCTGGACGCGGCGACCGAGCGGCTCGCCGAGCAGGTGGCCCGGCTGCGGCGCGGGGTGCCGCCCGTACGGTCGTCGGTGGCCGCCGCCGGCAGCCACACACCGCATGTCGCGGCGCTCCACCAGCGTGCGCACGCCCTCGCCGGACGCGCCCTCGTCGTCGCGGCGTCCCGCGCGGACACGGCAGCCGCGATTCTGGCGGCCGAGCGGATGGACGCCCACGCGTCCGCCGTGGACCCGCGCGAGCTCGCGGCCCACTGAGCCCAGGGGCTCCCCCCATACGGCCCCGGTCCGCGCGCACCCTCAGCGTCGTGCGGACCGGGCGCCACAGCACGGCGTTCGCTTCGGCCGTGGTGGTGCCTGCCGTCGGCTGTGCTCCGGAGGACGGGCCACTCCCCCTCGATCCGTCAGCCGCCCAGCTGCGACAAAAGCAGCACCACCAGCACCACGACAGCCAGCACGGCCAGCACCTTCAGGACGCCGAACCGTGAACCCGACGGCTTCGCCTGCGGAGCGTCCGGGAGCGGAGCCGGTACCGGACCGTTGAACACGTCGTGACCTGTCACCGCCGCCCGCGTGCACCACGGGCAGGACGGGAGATGGGAGCCGTACGCGTGCAGTGGGCGGTTCTGGCAGACCCGCACCAGGGAGCGCTCCTTGTTCAAAGCGCGCAGCCACGCCTCCGCCGGAGGGCGCGCGGCGGGGGCCTGCACGCCGGGGCCGAAGGCGGCGCGTGCCAGGGTGAGCAGTTCGGGGGGCAGCACGGAGGGGTCGATGGTGCCGCGCGGGATGACGACCCGCTCGGGGCGTACGACGTAGGAGCAGCTGGCGGCGATGTTGTCCTTGACGGTCGACTCGGAGGCGCTGTCGTGCGGGACGCCGCCGAAGGGGTGGTTTCCGGCCGTCAGCAGCTGATAGACGAGGACCGCGAGGGCGAAGTCGTCGGTGGCGCGGGTGGCGGGGCCGCCGGCCTGGCGCTCGGGGGACGAGTAGTCGGTGGTGTGCATCAGGCAGGGGAAGAGTTCTCCGGTCACCGGGTCGTTGAAGGCGATGGAGTCGCAGTCGAGGAAGGTGACGAAGCCGTTCGCGTCGACCACCACGTTGCTGCTGGAGAAGTCGCCGATGACGAGGTCGTCGTAGTGCATACGGGCGGTCATGAAGGCGAGGTTCCAGGCGACGCCGAGCAGAAAGCGCCAGTCGGCCCGCTCGGGGAAGAGCTTGAGGCGCTGGACGCGGGTGAACAGGCCGATCAGCTGGACGTGTTGGGGTTCGCCGAAGCGGCGCATGGCATAACCGAGGAACTCTCCCTGGGGGCCGCGGGCGAGGGCGGTGGGCCAGGCCAGTTCGGGCGGCTGGGAGCGGTCAGTGGGGCGGGCGGCGAGCGGGGACATGGTCAGCATCCGCATCAGCCGCCGTTCCTGTTCCAGGCCCGGTGGTTCGCGGTAGAGCTTGACGACGATCCCGTCGTCGCCGACGACCGGGAAGACGGCGGCCTGGCCGCCGCCCTTCAGCGGCAGCTCCGCGAGGGTGACGGGCTTCCCGTCCAGGAACACGGTGAGGCCGCTCATGGCCGCGCCTTGCGCACGGCCCGCAGCAGGGTCTTGTCGTCGGCGTTCAGGGCGGTGAGGCGGTCCGACCTCAGCAGGGTCGCGAGGCCCTCGTGGGCGTTGTCGGTCACGGTGTCCAGGGAGCGGAACACGGCTTCGGCGAAGGACGTGTTCGGGGACAGCGGGCCGGCCCCGGCACGGGAGAGCGCGGCCTGCGCGAGCCCGTCGGTGGACAGCAGCACCCCGTCGATCCCGTCGTCGGACACACAGTCGGTGTGCACCCAGCGTGCCGCGTCCGGCGAGGTGAGGAAGACCGTCTCGTTGCTGTACTCGCTGGCCGCCCTGGCCTGCGGCAGCAGATGGAACTGCCGCTCGCCGTCCTCCGTACCCGCGCGCAGTACGACGAAGCCGTCGCCCACGGTGAGATGGCCCAGCCAGCCCGGCGCGAGCACCACGACGGTGAGGGTGGTGGCGAAGTCCGCGGCGTCGGGGCCGGTCCGGTCCAGGAACACCTTGCTGACGTCGTGGAAGGCGTTGTCGAGCAGCTCGTGGACGGCCTCGCCGGGCAGGCAGTCCACCGCCGCGGCGGCCCGGCGCGCGAAGTGCTCCGCCGCCAGCTCGACCGCGAGCATCGACCCCTCCTCCGAGCGCGGCCTGCTGCCCGCGCCGTCCGCGACCGCGAGGACCGCGACGGACGCCGACACCGTGTACGTACAGGCGTCCTGGCAGGGCAGTCCCTGGCGGCGGTGGCGGTATCCCTCCACGCTCATGCCGTGGATCCGCCACGGCGACTCACGTTCGTCGACTCCGGTCATCAGTCAGGAATCCCATCCGGTCATCGGTCACGATTCCCAGGCCGGTCGCTGCGTCTTGAACTGGCTGAAGATCTTCTCGAAGACCTCGTCGCCCGCGCCCTTCTGCTCGGCGTTCGCGCTCGCGGACATCATCTGGAGCAGCTCGCGGAACGGGAATCCCTGCAACCGGGCGTTGAACTTCGGGGCGAAGGCCTGGAGCACCTGCTCGCCCATGTCGGTGATGCCGCCGACCCCTATCGCGTACAGCCGGAAGCGGCGGGCGCGCTGCTCGTCGGCGAGGACCGGGATCAACCGGTGCCAGGAGTCGGTGAGACGGCCGGTGCCGTCGGTCGGCAGACCGTCGGTGACCAGGCAGATCTGCGGCCGGTAGTACTGGAGTCCGGAGGCGCGCAGCTCGGCCTTGCGGGCCGCGACGATGTGCATCGACAGCTCCAGCGCCTCCGTCATCAGGGTCACCCCGGCGGCGGTGAGCTGCGGCGGCCGGAACATGTGCGCGGGTACGAAGGGGCTCACCGGGGCACGCGGGGCGAGAAGTTGGGGCCCGCGCCAGGCGACGACGCCCTGGCCGCCGAAGGTGACGACGGCGACCTCGACGCTGTAGCTGAGACTGACGTCGTCGTGCAGTTCCCGGGTCCACTCCATGAGCGCGTTGTTGAGCGTCTGGATGGGCTGTCCCGCCATGGAGCTGGAGGTGTCGAGGCAGAGCACGAGCGGCAGGCGCTGCGCGTTGTTCTCGAACTCGATGTCGGCGTACTCCGCCGGCAGCGTGGGCGGGTATTCGCTGTGCATGGCTTCTCCTGGTGTAGCTGCGCAGTGCGATGGCTATCTGTGACCGGGGCCCTTGGCGTGCCGTCCGGTGGTCGGCGGGAACGCGTACAGGACGTCGGAGTCCCGCTCCCGCGCGTCGGTGACGTCGACGAGTCCGCCGGGGGCGGGCGGCGGCCGCCCGGGCTCGGCCCACACCGCCCGGTACAGCACGCTGTCCAGTTCGACATAGCCCTGCGGGTGCAGTTCGGTGCGGACGACGGCGGACCTGGCGGGTCCCGGCACGTTCCCGACCCGCCGCCCGTACTTGGGCGTCTGAGTGACCCTCAGGCGGGTGGTGGTCTCGTCGGGCGTACGGGTGTGCGCGGTGGCGGAGGACGGTACGGCACCCACGCCCGGTGCGGCGAGGGCGCGGCGGGACAGGGTGCCCACCGCCTGGGAGGACCTGCGGATCAGGAACAGCAGGACGGCGAGCAGGAGGACGAGCAGGGCGCAGAGGACGGCGAGGATCTTTGTGGTGGTGTCCCGGCCCGAGCCGGAGGAGCCGGGGTCGCCGGGCGGAGGGGACGTGGACTCCTTTTCGGACGGGCTCTTGGAGGCGGGTGCCCGGCCGTCGGCGATGGCGTACGCGTGCTGCTTGGAGAGGTCGGTCGCCTGATGCTGGGCGATCAGGTCATGGCCGTTCAGCGGGCCCTTGGCGAGCTGGGCGCACAGGTCCTCGGGGTTCTTGGAGTTCTTGGGGTCGCAGACCGGGAGGCTCGCCAGTTCGTTCACGGCCTCGGGCGTCAACTGGTCGACCGTGGCGTCCGGATCGACGAGACGGGCGCCGGGCTTCGCCAGCAGGAGGAGCGCGGTTCCGCCCGCTCCGGTGTGCCCGCCCTTCGGTATCTCGACCACGAGCTTGGCGCGTTCGCGCCACAGGGTCTGCTCGACGTCCTTGCGCTCCTTCGTACTGCCGTCGAACGGCACCGCGTCGTCCAGGGTGACCCGGACGGTCCCCTCACCGATCCACTGGGACCAGCACTGGAGACGCTCCTTGAAGTCCTTGCCGCACACCTCGCCGGCCGACGCCGCCCCCGCGGGAGCCAGCGCGGCCAGCACTCCGAAAAGCACGGTGAAGTAAAGCGAACGCCGCATGGGCAAACCCCCCGTGGCCTGAAAGGCACACCCCCGTGGCCTTGAAAGGCACTCGCCCATAGTGAGGGCAACCGGCGTGCGCCCGGAAGGGGTTTGGGGCACACGTCGGCTTTCACTTCTACAACTTGAAAACCTGATGGCAGCGGGTGAACATCTGTCGCGCCCGTTCCACCCAATCACTGGCCAGAGCATCGAAATCCGCTTGCGTCATCCGGCAGGTCAGCGGGAGATCGCAGACCCCGGCGAGACAGGGCCGCGGCCCCCGTACGTCCCACACGGACAACATGGGGTTCAACTGTTCGGTATTCCACGCGTTCGCCGCCGCCGCGGCGACGGCCAGTTGATCCTGGCGCAGATAATGGCCGTCGGTCGCAAAGGCGACAAGGAGCCGTTTGGTGGTCATGAATCTCACCGTGACCATCCGTCCCGTTTCCTTGAGATCGAATTGCATGGACACGGAAACGGTGTCGGTCACGGTGTGGTAATTCCGCCGGGCCACCCAGCTCTGCACCAACTGCCGCCAGTGCGTGCCGATTTCGAGGATCTCGTGGCCCCGGCCGGGAAGGGAGTCAGGCGTCGCCACGGCCCACCGCCTCGGCGACCATCGCGTCGGTCAGTCCGGCGTCCAGCAGCGCCTGGGCGTGCAGCAGCAGACAGGAGGGCACGGACACACTCGTCCCCTCCTTGCGGCGGCTGGCCAGCTCATGGGTGCGCACCTTGATGCTGTGGGCCACGGTGGGCGGCGGCCAGGACGTCGACTTCGGCGTCTGCTCCAGCAATTCGGCGAGGAGTTCGCCCAGTGGGGGCCGGTCCTCGGGCCGCTTGGCCAGACAGTGCGCGATCAGCTCCCGCATGGACGCGGGTACGCCGTCGAGTTCGGGCTCGGCGAGGACGACCCGGTTGCGCACCGCCTCCCCGCTGCCGTGCGGCGGGCGCCCGGTCAGGGCGTACACCAGCACCCCGCCGAGGGAGAAGACGTCGCTGGGCGGGCCCACCGGCGCTCCCTTGATCTGCTCGGGCGACATGAAGGGCGGGGTGCCGACGACGACGCCGACCTGGGTGAGGCCGGGTGCGCCGTCGACCCGGGAGATCCCGAAGTCGATGACGCGGGGCCCGTCGGAGGCGAGGAGCACGTTCCCCGGTTTCAGGTCCCGGTGCACCACACGGGCGGCGTGGATGGCCCCCAGCGCCTCGACCAGGCCCGCGCCGAGCCGCCGTACCTGTGGTTCGGGCAGCGGGCCGTCCGTGCGGACGGCCTCGGCGAGCGAGGGGCCGGGCACGTACATCGTGGCCAGCCAGGGCAGTTCGGCCTCGGTGTCGGCGTCGATCACGGCGGCGGTGTACGCGCCGCTCACGACCCGCGCGGCCGCCACCTCGCGCGCGAAACGCTCCCTGAACTCGCCCTCCGCCGCGAGCTCGGGCCGCACCACCTTCACCGCGACCTCGCGCCCGGCGGGCGAACGGCCGAGATACACCCATCCCATCCCGCCCGAGCCGAGCCGCCCCACAATGCGGTACGGCCCGATCTTCATGGGGTCACTGACGGGTGTGCGCACCCCGCTCACCTCATTTCGGGGTTCGTTGCAGGATGTCCCCGAGTGTCCCGCGAATTCCCGGTCGGGGCACGGGTGATGCCGGAAATGGACGCCGGGACTACGTTCGACGCGGTTCGGTACGCGGTGGGCGTCAGCCGCGAGGCTTCGGCCCGCGGGTGGTGCGGCCCAGGCGCCGCGCCAACGCGCGCCACGCGTCCTTGTCGACGGTGAGCAGCGAGTCGAGGTCGGACTCCAACAGGTCGAGCCCCTTCCGGCCGCCGTCCTCATCGGCGTGAGCACCGTGATGGTGGCCTATCAGACGATGAAGGGTGCATTCGGGTGGTCTGCAATTCCCAAGCGCCTGCCGCATGGCAGCTCATCGGGGCGGCCTCGTAACGTCGGCGCAGATGACGGTGGTTCGGATTCCGGTACCGCTGGCAACGCCACGGTCTTTCGCTATAGGCCACCTGAGATCAGCCGCATCCATCCATCCCTCACTATTCCACGAGATGTGACCAAGTGAAACGTACGACATTGTGGGCAGGGCTCGCCGGAACCGTGGCGGTTGCCACCGGGGTGACCGTCTGGGCGTTTCAGTCCCCGTCACTCGCACCGTCGGAGTCCAAGGCCGCGTCAGTAGCCCGGCAGACCGAGCAGGCCAATGAGCTCTTGCAGGACGGCATTCGGCAGCAGGAGCACCAAGACTCCAAGGGGGCGGCCCATACCTACAGCAAGGTGCTGGAACTGAACCCGCGCAACACCTTCGCCTGGTACAACCTGGGGGTCATCGCTCAGCAGGAGGGCCGGACGGCCGATGCCCGTGCGGCCTACGACAAGGCGCTGAAGATCGATCCGAAATTCACGTCGGCTCTCTACAACGAGGCGATTCTGCTGAGTCGCAGCGAGCCCGACCGGGCCATCGGAATCCTGAAGCGTGCCATTGCCGCCAATCCGAAGACGGCCACGGCCTTCCGTCTGCAACTCGGACAGATCCTGGCAGAAAAGGGCCGTGACGACGAGGCCGAGGACCAGTTCCGTCGCGTCGTCGCGGCCAGTCCCGCGCTGCTTTCCCAAGTACCGGAACGATTCCGGGATTCCGTCAGCCCCTCCCCCACATCGAGCCAAGCAGGGAGCACCAGATGACGTCGACCGCGACTCCGAGGTTCTCCGTCTTCACCCCCAGCCACCAGCCCCGATTTCTCGATGAGTGCCTGGCGACCCTGCAGGCGCAGACCTGTTCGGACTGGGAGTGGATCGTCCTGCTCAACAACGGCGCCCGGTGGCGGCCGGAGCGACCCGACGAGAGGGTCCGGGTGGAGATCGCGGACGACCTCCGCGGCGTCGGCGCGGCCAAGCGCAGGGCCTGTGAACTGGCGCGCGGCGAGCTCCTCGTGGAACTCGACCACGACGATCTCCTGGCCAAGGCCTGCCTGACGGAGCTCGGCAAGGCGTTCGACGCGCATCCCGAGGCCGTTTTCGTCTACAGCAACACCGCGCAGATCACCGAGGACGGGAAGCGGGACGACAGCCGTTTCGACGAGACGTGCGGCTGGCAGTACGAGGAGGTGAACGTCGACGGCCGCAAGCTGCTCCAAGTCATCTCCCTGGCGCCGACGCCGCACAACGTCTCCTACATCTGGTACGCGCCCAACCACGTGCGCGCGTTCCGCAAGGAGAGCTACGAGAAGGCCGGCGGGTACGACGCCGCGCGTACGGTCCTGGACGACCAGGACCTGATGTGCCGCCTCTTCCACATCGGCGACTTCCACCACATCAACCGCTGCCTGTACCTCCAGCGGGTGCACCCCGCGAACACCCAGAGCGAGCCGGAGATCAACGGCCACATCCAGCGCGAGACCGTCGCCCTCTACGACAAGTACATCGAGGCCAACGCCCTCGCCTGGACCCAGCGGCGTGGACTGCTCGCGCTGGACCTCGGCGCGGCCCGCCGGAAGCCGCCCGGCTACCTGGGCGTGGACCAGTACCCGGGAGAGGGCGTCGACATCGTCGCCACCCTGCCCGGGAATCTGGATCTGCCCGACGGCTCCGTCGGTTTGATGCGGGCGGTGGAATTCCTCGAGCACGTGCCCGCGAAGGTGCCGCTGATCAACGAGCTGTACCGGCTGCTGGCGCCCGGCGGCATGCTCCTCACCATGACGCCCAGCTCCGACGGCCGCGGCGCGTACCAGAACCCGGCACGCGTCGCCTACTACAACGAAAACTCGTTCTGGTACTACACGGACAACCAGCACCGTGCCTTCGTGCCCGAGATCGAAGCCCGGTTCCAGTCGTCGCGGCTGGTCACCTACTTCCCGACCGAGTGGCACTCCGACAACAACATCTCGTACGTGGTCGCCAACCTCATCGCGATGAAGGACGGCGCCGCGCGGTGCGGCGGACCGCTGCTGGTTTAGGCCCTGTATGCAGAAGGCGCCCGGCGGGACTGTCAAGTTCCGCCGGGCGCTTCCTGCGTTCGCCGGGTGCCTCGTGCTTTCAGGGCCTCTCTCGTCCCGGTCGCGACCTTGGCTTCCTCAGGTCAGCAGGTGTCCGCCGCTCGTGCGCGCCGCGGCGGCCAGAGCGGCGAAGGCGGGCGCCTTCAGGGCCGCGGTCAGCTGGTCGTCCCAGCGGGGCAGTGGCGCGAGGCCGGCCCGCAGCCAGTTGCCGTGACCGAGGACACCAAATGCCGGGCGAGCGGCCGGGCGCGGGAACTTCTCCGAGCCGACCGGGCGGATCCGCTCGGGATCGAGGCCGCTGAGCCGGAAGGTCTCACGCGTCAGGCCGGACCATGTGGTGTGGCCGGCCGCCGTGCCGTGGTAGATGCCCGCCGGTGCCCGACCGGCAAGGGCGGCACGGCCGAGGGCCGCGAGCTGCCGGGCGAGCGCACGGGACCAGGTCGGCTGGCCGTGCTGGTCGGCCACCACATCCAGGGTCTCGCGCCGGGCGGCCAGTTCGAGCATGGTGGCCACGAAATTGGGGCCGTGCGCGCCGTAGAGCCAGGCGGTGCGCACGATGTAGCCGGTGCGCGGCAGCAGTTCGGTGACGGCACGCTCCCCTGCCAGTTTGCTCCGCCCGTACGCGTTGACGGGTCCCGTCGGCGCGTCTTCGGGGTACGGCCGACGGGCGTCGCCCGGGAACACGTAGTCGGTGGAGATGTGCAGCAGAAGGGCGCCGCTGTCCGCGCAGGCGCGTGCGAGGTGGCGGACGCCCGTGCCGTTCACGGCTGTGGCCGCCACCTCGGACTGCTCAGCCCCGTCGACGTCCGTCCAGGCGGCGCAGTTGACGACCACCCGGTGCCCGGTGACGGCCGCGCGCACGGCCGTCGGGTCGGTGATGTCGAGCTGGTCACGGCTCAGCCCCGTCACCGCGGCGTCCGGATCGGCAGCGAGCTCGGCCAGCACATCCTGGCCGAGGAGGCCCTGTGCACCGGTCACCAGCCAGCTCGTGGTCATCGCAGCTCGGCCCTCTCCTTGAGCGACTCCCACCAGGAGCGGTGTGCGCGGTACCAGGCGACCGTGGCCGCCAGGCCTTCCGTGAAGGACACCTGTGGGGCGTAGCCGAGTTGCTCACGGATCTTGCTGTCGTCCAGCGAGTAGCGCAGGTCGTGGCCTTTGCGGTCGGCCACGTACTCGACCCGGTCCCAGCCCGCGCCGACCGCGTCCAGCAGCAGGCCGGTGAGCTTGTGGTTGCTCAACTCGGTCCCCCCGCCGATGTGATAGACCTCCCCGGCCCTGCCGCCGTGCAGGACCAGGTCGATTCCCCGACAGTGGTCGGAGACGTGCAGCCAGTCGCGGAGGTTGCGGCCGTCTCCGTACAGGGGGACCGTGTTCCCGTCGATCAGGTGGGTGATGAAGAGCGGGATGACCTTCTCGGGGAACTGGTACGGCCCGTAGTTGTTGGTGCACCGGGTGACCACCACGTCCAGGCCGTGGGTGCGGTGGTAGGCGAGCGCCAGCAGGTCGGAGCCGGCCTTCGACGCGGAGTACGGGGAGTTCGGCGCCAGGGGCCACCCCTCGGTCCACGAGCCTTCACTGATCGAGCCGTACACCTCGTCGGTGGACACGTGGACGAAGCGGCCGACACCGTGCCGGTGGGCCGCGTCCAGGAGCACCTGGGTGCCCATCACATTGGTGCGGACGAACGGGCCGGCCCCGTGGATCGAACGGTCCACGTGCGACTCGGCGGCGAAATGGACCACCGCGTCCTGGCCCGCCATCGCCTGGTCGACCACATCCGGGTCACAGATGTCGCCCCGGACGAAGGTGTAGCCCGGATGTTCCGCCACCGGTGCCAGATTGGCCTCGACCCCCGAGTAGGTGAGTTTGTCGAGGACGGTGATCCGCACTGTCGGATCCGAGTTCAGCCGTCGGCGGACGTATTCCGAACCGATGAATCCAGCGCCGCCGGTCACAAGGATGCGCATATTTCTCCGAGTTTTCTTGCCGCCCGGCGTTCAGCACCGGGGGTGTGCCTGGTCACCCAAGTATCTGCACCACTTACGCTACTCAGGGCTGCAGCATCTCCCTGGCAGGCAGGACGGGATTCACGCTGGTGTTGTCGATGACGAGCCGGCGCATTCCTCGATTCCGCGGGCGCGTGCGGAATGCGGACGGTGCCCGCGAGGCCGAAGCCTCGGGGCACCGTCGCTCATTCCCGAGTGAAGTTGACGGCCGGTAGGGCACCGCCGCTCACATGGGATTTACGGAACCGGGCTGCAGACCGCGTAGGACTGGATGGTGCTAGTGGACGGGAAGCTGCCGGCGGCCTGCCATCCGTCCCTCGGGCTGCTCTTGAGCGGGATACTCTTGATCGTCATGGAGACGACGTTGGGGGGGCCCTCCAGGTATCCGCCGCCGGTGACGACATCGTTGTCGTCGCAGAGGGCTTCCGACGAGACTTGAGTCCCGCCGCCCAACCCGGCAACCACGGGGCCGGTACGAATGTAGGTGGTAATCGAGCCCACGCCCGATGCACCCTGCGCGCCCGTCGCACCCTGGGCGCCCGTCGCACCCTGAGCACCTGTCGCACCCTGAGCACCCGTCGCACCCTGAGCACCCGAACCCGCCGCACCCTGGGCGCCCGTCGCACCCTGGAAGCCCCGCGGACCCTGCGCGCCCTGGTAGCCCCGCGGACCCCGCGGACCCTGGGCACCCTGGTACCCCCGCGGACCCTGCTTGCCGTCCTTGCCGCGCGGCCCCTGGTCACCACCACCGGCGACACTCCTGACGCCGTTCGGGCCGGGCAGCCCCGCGCTGACGTCGGCGCCGGACCTGTGGATCGCGTCGGCGATGGCCGTCGTGCTCGGGACGACGTTGAGCGCTACGGCAAGCGCACCCGCCGTCACCAGAGTGGCGGACCTCACGCGGGAACTTCGGATCGTTCTACGGCTCACCAGAGAACCTCTCTTACGAACTTGGAGTGACCACATCGCAAGCGTGCGCACTCAGCGCGCTTTATCCGCAAGCGAGTCGCGTCGCCTTCGGCTACGGACAACTCCATCCTTAACCCCCGGGAATTGAATGATTACGATTCGGCACGTGTCGTAGGCGAACATCACCCGGGCGGCCTCAACGCACTTTCTCCGCGCCTTCCTCACCGTTTCCTTTACGGGGCGGACGGGTGCCGATTCCGGCGTCGTACCGACTTTCAAGGCGCGATGTCACGGAAGCTGACGTTTCGAAAGGGCCCGGCCTCGCTGCGGCTGCTGAGCGATGGCCGCGCGGCTGCGGGCTCCCCAGAGCCCCGCCGCAAGGGCGGGGCTCTGCCGAAGAGCGGCCCTCTCAGGCGCTGCTCACGAGACTTCTGCGATACGCACTGCAGTCCTCGAAGGAGGGCAGCAGACCTTGCCGCTCGGCTTCCTCCAGCGTGGGCGCCGCGGCGTCCTTGTCGGAAAGGCGCGGTGCGAGGTCCTCGGGCCAGGCAATGGCCAACGTGGTGTCGAGCGGGTTGATCCCGTGCTCGCGCTGCGGCGCGTATCCCTGCGAGCACAGATAGACGACCGTGGAGTTGTCCTCCAGCGCCATGAAGGCGTGGCCCAGCCCTTCCGAGAGATAGACACAGCGGTGCGTCGTGTCATCGAGCTGAACCGCCTCCCATTTCCCGAAACTCGGGGAGCCGGTGCGGATGTCGACCACCACGTCGAGGACGGCGCCACTGACGCAGGTGACGTACTTGGCCTGGCCCGGCGGGACCGACGCATAGTGGATACCGCGAAGAGTTCCGCGAACGGAGCGGGAGCAGTTGGCCTGCTCGAGTTGGAGCCCCTGGCCGATGGAATCGTGGAACCTGTCGCTCTTGAACCACTCGTGGAATCGGCCCCTGCTGTCCGCGAACGCCTTGGGTGTGTCCACCCAGGCCCCTTCGATGCCAAGTGGCCTCACGTGATTGCTTCCTTCCACCAGACAACTCTCTTTGCCGATCACTACGTCCGTGTCATCGGGACATCCGCCGCGGGACTTTAGGCCGTACGGCAGCAGCTGTGCCTGACGGCCACCGCCGCCAGGCAATAGCACCTTCGGAGCGAATCCCGTCAGATGCGCGTTACGGGTGACTGCATCTTCAGACGGAAGGTCACGCGCAGTCACGCCTCCCGGGCGTGCGGCCATTCGGTGGATTCTGACCATACGGGAGTTTGGCCGAGGTCGAATACCGCACGCTGCTGGCATCTTGATGGCCGCCACTCTCGGTTTCCTGAAGGGCTCTCGATGCAGACATCGCCCACCAAAAGCGCAACAGTCCCGACGCAACAACCGCCCTTCCAGAAAGAGGCGATGGCCGACCCACCTCACAAGGGCCGCTTCGACGGCACATGGTGGATCTGGGCCATGGCCGGAGCGCTGTTCGTGATGTACGCGGCGGTGTCGCTCCGTCTCCACCAACGGATGCTCACGAGCAGCTATGACCTGGGAATCTTCGAACAGGTCGTCCGCTCGTACGCGGAAGGACACTTGCCGGTCTCCGAAGTGAAGGGACAGGGCTTTCCCGTCCTTGGGGATCACTTCTCCCCCATCCTGGCACTCGTGGCGCCTTTCTACCGGGTGTGGCGAGGAGCGGAAACGCTCCTCGTCGTGCAGGCCGCGCTCCTCGCCGTGAGCGTCGTCCCTCTGGCTCTTTGGGCGCGCCGAACCCTGGGCGGCCCGGCCGGCGCGGTGATCGGTGCCTGCTACGGGCTCTCCTGGGGAATCGCAAGTGGGGTCGGCTACGACTTCCACGAAGTGGCCTTCGCTGTTCCGCTCCTGGCGTTCTCGCTCGCCGCCCTCGGGAATGACCGGCTGACCGCCGCGGCGTGCTGGGCTCTGCCCCTGCTGTTCGTGAAGGAAGACCTCGGACTCACGGTTCTCGTCATCGGTCACGTGATCGCCCGGCGGGGCGACCGCGGGCTCGGAATGTTCACGGCTACAGCCGGCCTCTGCGGGACGGTGCTGGCGCTGTTCGTGGTTCTGCCGGCCTTCAACCCGAGTGGGTCCTTCGCCTATTGGTCCCTGGTCGAGGACGGTTCTGGAGCACCTGGAGTCGACGGTGGCAGTGCAGGCAGTCTGCTGGATCTGCTCCACCAGGGCACGATCGGTCTGATCACTCCCCAGGCCAAGGTGTCGACACTCCTACTCGTGCTGGCTCCCACCGTGTTCCTTGCGATGCGGTCCCCGCTGCTGTGGGTCGGTCTGCCGACTCTGGTGTGGCGCTTCACGTCGAGCAACAGCCTGCACTGGGGGACCAGCTTCCACTACTCGCTCGTCCTGATGCCGATCGTCTTCGCGGCCTTCATCGACGCCCTGGTGCGACGTGGGACGAGCGGGAGCAGTCTGCGCCGTTACCTCGCGGGCTCCTCCGCGATCACCCTCATGGTCCTTCCGAACTTCGCTTTGTTCCCACTGGTCCAGCCGGACACCTGGCGGACCGACCCACGCGTCGCCGTCGCCCATCGTCTGATGGACAAGATCCCCGACGGCGCCAGGGTCCAGGTATCCAACGAGCTGGCACCCCAGCTCACCAACCGTACGAGCGTCAGCCTCTACGGCTCGCCGGGCAGCCGCCCCAACCCTCAGTGGATCATGGTGGACACGTGGGTGCCGGCCGGCGCACGAGGGTGGCCGGGCGAGCCGCTGAGCGCTCAAGCAGAACAGTCGCAGTTGGAGGAAAACCGCCGTGCGGGGTACGACCTGGTGGCGGCGCAGGACGGCTTCGTGCTGCTGCACCACCGAGAGGTGACGCCGCACCGCCGGAGCTGATCGGGCATCAAAGGCATTCGGCAGGGCGCCTGTCTGGACCGGGTCTCCGAGGTGCCGACGGTAGCCGCCGTCCACCCGCAGCTTGCGCAGGGTGGGATGGGTGGCGGCGACCTGGCCTCGACCATATGAACGCCGGCGGCCGAGTCCTGCACGCCGGCTGCGGTGACCAGCACTGCCGGCAGCACGCCGGTGAGCTGGACGAACACGACGTCCTTCGGCCACTTCGCGAAGTACCCGTACACGGTCTCCGCGGGCGAGAAGTCGTGCGGCAGGTAGCGTCAAGAGCCGCCGTTACACGGGAGCGCCCGGCCCTGTTCGCAGCAGTTCTTCGCTACGCGATCCGCTGCCTCTTTGGGGCATGACGACGTATCGGGAGTCCTCCAGCAGCCCCAGCAGATAGTGGCCGTATCCGCTCTTGAGTAGCGGCTGGGCCAGCTGCCGGAGCCGGTGGTCGTCGATCAGGCCGGCCCGCCAGACCGCCTCCTCGACGCAGCCGACCTTGAAGCCCTGGCGCTCCTCGATCACCCGGACGAATTCCGAAGCCTGAACCATGGAGTTGAAGGTTCCGGTGTCGAGCCACGCGGTGCCTCGGTCGAGCCGGGTGACGTGCAGCGCCCCGGCTTCCAGATAGACGCGGTTGAGGTCGGTGATCTCCAACTCGCCCCTGGCGCTGGGCCGTAGGTCGCGGGCGATGTCCACGACGTGGTTGTCGTAGAAGTACAGTCCGGGCACGGCGTACCGGGACTTGGGCCGGGCGGGTTTCTCCTCGAGGGACAGCGCTTGGCCCAGTTCGTCGAACTCCACCACGCCGTAGGCCGAGGGGTTGGCAACCTGATAGGCGAATACCCTGCCGCCCTTCAGATCGTCGAGGCGGGCCAGCCGTGTGCCAAGGCCGCTGCCGTGGAAGATGTTGTCGCCCAGAATCAGGGCGACCGGCTCATCCTCGATGAACTCGGCTCCCAGCACGAAAGCCTGAGCAATGCCCTCCGGGCGCTCCTGTGCCATGTATTCCAGCCGCAGGCCCAGTTGGGTGCCGTCGCCGAGCAGCCGACGGAATGGGGACTGGTCTTCGGGCGTGGTGATGATCAGGATTTCCCGGACGCCGGCCATCACCAGTGTGGAAAGCGGGTAATAGATCATGGGCTTGTCGAAGACCGGCAACAGTTGCTTCGACACCGAACGGGTCAGCGGCCACAGTCGTGAGCCGGTGCCCCCGGCCAACAGGATTCCTCGCATGCCATCACCATAGGCGAATTGCCCTTGTATGCCGCTTTTTCACACGGCCGAGGACTGGCCTCGATTTCATCAGCGCGCTTCACGATCCCGGGAGTTCCGCGCCACCAACGGGCTGGTACGCGCCGCCCGACGGAAAACGCCCTGGGAATACGCCTCCTCGACCAGGCCAAGAAGACTTACCCAACCATCTCCAAGAGCTGAGTCGACACCGGCTTCAAAAACGCCGTCGTCGAACACGGGGCCATCCTCGGAATCGACGTCGAGGTTGTCGCCAGAAACCCGGGAGTCCGTGGTTTCCATGTCGCCAAAAGGCGCTGGGTGGCAGAGCGGAGTATCGGATGGATCACGATGCGCCGACGCCTCGCCCGCGACTACGAGGCCCTGCCCGCCGGCTCCGAGGCCATGATCCGCATCACCTCAATCGACAACCTCACCAAGCGCATAACGGACGAGACCACACCCACCTGGCGAGGAACCTACTAGGACATAAAGGGTAATCTGCCTACGCCGAACGCCCTCTCAGGCGTTGATGTCGAAGAAGAAGAGCTGCACCAGGCGGTGAGTGCCGTGCTCCCCGGCGAAGTGCTCGTACGACGTGGCCGAGTGCATCAGCTTCGCGTCCCAGATCACCAGCCGGTTGTACTGGCCGGAGACCGACTCGATCAGCTCCCAGTTGTCCTCGTGCTCGAAGTTGTAGGGGTCGTAGACGACCGAGCGCGCGGCTTCGACGGCCTCGGAGCTGCCGAGGCGCGCCTGTTCCTTCGGATGGCTGGGCGCACGCCGGCAGCCGTAGGTCCTGTCGCGCCAGAAGCTGGTGCCGGCACCGGGGGGCGGGTTCGGGTTCAGGTAGATCGCTGCGGCGTAGCTCTGCGAGTCGTGGTGCCAGACCAGCGGGTCGTCGTGCGCGGTCTGCTGAAAGACGCCGTTGGCGTTGTGGCCGAGCCATTCGGTGACCGGAGTGCCGAGCAGCCGCGAGAACTCCTCGCGCAGGCCGGGCCAGAGGAACCGGTGCTCGCTGCGCAGACCTTTGAAGTACTGCAAGTTGGTGTGGTAGCTGGCGCGGAGCGCGATCTCGCGCACCTCGTCCGGGTCGTCGAGGAAGTCATCCACGGAGAGCAGGTGCGGTGCGGTGGGGGTGAACAGCCGCTTCGCGGCGGGCTTGAGCTGCGCGTCCTCGAGGGTGGGGGCCGGGACCACGATCGGCAGCTGCGCCGGGCCGCTGGAGATCAGGTAGCCACCGTCACCGCGGTCCTCCAGCACGACAGCGACCTCACCGCCGAAGTTGAGCTGCTCCCCCGAGTTGAATGACATGGCCAGACTTCCTTCGTCGTGCGCTGACTGACGCTCGAAGATTACCGGCCGACTCATCGCAATTGCCATGTTTCGCCGCATAAATACCCACATCGGCGCAGTCGCCGGTCAGATCGCGCCGACCGTCCTGCTGCCGGGAGATCCGCTGCGTGCGAAGTGAATCGCGGAAACCTTCCTCGACAACGCCACCTGCTACAGCGAGGTGCGCGGGATGTACGGGTTCACCGGGACTTGACAAGGGACGCCGATCTCGGTCCAGGGCTCCGGGATGGGGCAGCCGTCGATGGCGATCTACGTCAACGAACTCTTCGCTGAGTACGACGTACAGAACATCGTCCGGGTCGGGTCCTGCGGGGCGTTCACCACGACGACGGGCATCCGCGACGTGGTCATCGCCTCCGGGCCTGCACCAACTCCTCGATGAACCGGCACCACTTCCTCGGGGTCGACTATGCGCCGGTTGCCGACTTCGGGCTGCTCCGTGCCGCGGTCGAAGCCGCCGAGGCCCGCGACGAGGTCATCCACCACGTCGGGCCGGCTCAAGACCTCGTAGTCCATCAGACAGGTCAAGCGATCAACCCACCGATCAGGTACGGGGATCAGGAACAGGCACTGACTTGACTCTGTCGGGGATCTTGGGATTCCAAGGTGGTCCTCCGATGTCCGGTGCGACGCTGGAGGCGTCCGCGGCTCGGAGGTGATCAAGATGTCCATTCGACCCTGTCCCGGCCGGCAAGTCCCGGAACTGACCGCGCGTATCGCCCGTGCCAGCAACCTCCGGGGGACTCCGGCCATGTGGATCCGTGACCGCCTGGTGTACTCACGGTACCCAGCGGCTGTACGCCGGGACGGGCTGAGAAGCCCGACCCGGTCCCAGTGATGCAAGGTGCGCACGGTCAGCCCACTTGCTTCAGCGAGTGCCCCGACCTTCCACGTCTGCTCAGGACTCATGCGCCACCAATGCTCCCTGACGTCGCGTGAGGGTCAAGGCCACTGGGCCGGGGGCCCGCCCGCCGTTGTACGGTGCGGGCCCCCGGCCCAGTTCGTGGTGCTGTCACCGCGGCCGGTCGTGACGACGTCGCAGGTCAGGGCAAGTCGGACCGGCCGCGGAGCTTAACGGCGGGCGTCAGCCCAGACGCTGCACCAGCGCCCGGTACTCGTCCCACAGCTCCTTCGGCGTGTGGTCGCCGAAGGTGTTGAGGTGCTCGGGGACCAGCGCGGCCTCCTCGCGCCAGACCTCCTTGTCGACGGTGAGCAGGAAGTCGAGGTCGGACTCGGACAGGTCGAGACCCTTGGTGTCCAGGGCCCCCTTGGCCGGCAGGATGCCGATCGGCGTCTCGACGCCCTCGGCCCTGCCGTCGAGGCGGTCCACGATCCACTTCAGGACGCGGCTGTTCTCGCCGAAGCCCGGCCACACGAACTTGCCCGCGTCGTTCTTGCGGAACCAGTTCACGTAGTAGATCTTCGGGAGCTTCGCCTGGTCCTTGTCCTTGGCGACGTCGACCCAGTGGCCCATGTAGTCGCCCATGTTGTAGCCGCAGAACGGCAGCATGGCGAAGGGGTCGCGGCGCAGCTCGCCGACCTTGCCCTCGGCGGCGGCGGTCTTCTCGGAAGCGACATTCGCACCGAGGAAGACACCGTGGTTCCAGTCGAAGGACTCCGTCACCAGCGGGACCGCCGTGGCGCGACGGCCACCGAACAGGATCGCCGAGATCGGCACGCCCTTGGGGTCCTCCCACTCGGGCGCGATGATCGGGCACTGCGCGGCGGGGACCGTGAAGCGGGCGTTCGGGTGGGCGGCCGGGGTGCCGGACTCCGGCGTCCAGTCGTTGCCCTTCCAGTCGGTCAGGTGGGCCGGAGTCTCCTCCGTCATGCCCTCCCACCAGATGTCGTTGTCGTCGGTCAGCGCGACGTTGGTGAAGACGGAGTTGCCCCACAGCGTCTTCATCGCGTTGGCGTTGGTGTGCTCACCGGTGCCGGGCGCGACGCCGAAGAAACCGGCCTCGGGGTTGATCGCGTACAGCCGCCCGTCCGCGCCGAACCGCATCCACGCGATGTCGTCACCGATCGTCTCGACCGTCCAGCCGGAGACCGTGGGCTCCAGCATGGCGAGGTTGGTCTTGCCACAGGCGCTCGGGAAGGCGGCGGCAACGTACTTCGACTCGCCCTGCGGCGGCGTCAGCTTGAGGATCAGCATGTGCTCGGCGAGCCAGCCCTCGTCGCGCGCCATCACGGAGGCGATGCGCAGGGCGTAGCACTTCTTGCCGAGCAGCGCGTTGCCGCCGTAGCCCGAGCCGTAGGACCAGATCTCGCGGGACTCCGGGAAGTGCGAGATGTACTTCGTGGAGTTGCACGGCCACGGCACGTCGGCCTCGCCCTCGGCCAGCGGCGCTCCGAGCGTGTGCACGGCACGCACGAAGAAGCCGTCGGTGCCGAGCTCGTCCAGGACGGGCTGTCCCATGCGGGTCATGGTGCGCATGGACACGGCGACGTAGGCGGAGTCGGTGATCTCGACGCCGATCGCGGAGAGGTCCGAGCCGAGCGGGCCCATGCAGAACGGGACGACGTACATCGTCCGGCCCTTCATCGAGCCGCGGAAGACGCCGTTCTCGCCGGCGAAGATCTCCCGCATCTCGGCGGGGGCCTTCCAGTGGTTGGTCGGGCCCGCGTCCTCTTCCTTCTCGGAGCAGATGAACGTCCGGTCCTCGACCCGCGCGACATCGGTCGGGTCGGAGGCGGCGTAGTACGAGTTGGGGCGCTTGATCGGATCGAGCTTCTTGAAGGTGCCCTTGCGGACGAGCTCCTCGCTCAGTCGCTCGTACTCCGCCTCGGATCCGTCACACCAGACCACGCTGTCCGGCTGGGTCAGTTCTGCGATCTCGTTGACCCACGAGATCAGGTCTTTGTGGTGAGTGGGGACGACGGTGGGAGCCGCGATGTCGCGCGCCACGATTGCTCCTAAATGAGGGGTTTTGTTGTTGTGCCCCGTGGGGGCTGCGACCCGGATGCTTCACGATGCTTGACTTCTGGCGCTCATCCGGTGCCGACCGCACTCATATGATCATCCGACGGGTTCGCCCATATGTCCAGAGGGCCTCACAGCTGAGCGGAGTGAGCATCGCCACGTGTATCCGCGATTCTTTGCGGACACGTTGGGTTCAGCTGAAGGATTCTTTGCGCGGGCGCCGCCTTGCACCGCATCGTGAGAACATGGCCACTCCTGCGCTGTTCGGCGCGCCGTACTGACACGTAACTTACGGTTCCGTAGGTAGGATTCCGCCTATGACTGCGTCCGCCCCCGACGCGCCCACGGACTCGCAGGCCGCCGGCCAAGGTCCCGTCGCGCTCTCCCAGCCGCATCCGGTCAAGCCCAAGCTCCGCGGCTGGCTGCATCTGGGCATGTTCCCGGCCGTGCTCATCTCCGGCCTGGCGCTCACCGCCCTCGCGGACTCCCCCCGCGGCCGCATCGCCTGCGGAATCTTCGCCCTGACGGCCTGCCTGCTGTTCGGCGTGAGCGCGCTCTACCACCGCGGCAACTGGAGCCCGCGCATGGACGGCGTACTGCGCAGACTCGACCACGCCAACATCTTCCTGATCATCGCGGGCACCTACACGCCGCTGACGATGCTGCTGCTGCCGGAGGCCACGGGCCAGTGGCTCCTGTGGGGCATCTGGGGCGCGGCGGCGGCCGGCATCGCCTTCCGGGTGTTCTGGGTCGGCGCCCCGCGCTGGCTCTACACCCCCTGTTACATCGCGATGGGCTGGGCGGCCGTCTTCTTCCTCCCGGACTTCATGCGGGCCGGCGGCATCGCCGTTCTCGTCCTGGTGATCGTCGGCGGTCTGCTCTACAGCGCGGGCGGCGTGATCTACGGGATCAAGCGCCCCAACCCGTCACCGCGATGGTTCGGCTTCCACGAGGTCTTCCACTCCCTCACCCTCGCGGCATTCGTCGTGCACTACGTCGGGATCTCGCTGGTCGCCTATCAGCACGGGTAACCCCTTCCGACCAGTCTCTTTCCAGGGCCGCGGCTTTCGAGCCGCGGCCCTTTGCCGTGTCCGGCCACCGCCCCGTCCAGACACTGACAGACTCCACCCATTGACAGTTGCCATCTTTTGACAGCTACTCTCATTTCATGGTGACTCTCACTCAGGACGGCGCCGAACGGCGCGATCCTCCCCCATTGCCTAAAGGGCATGGGCGGGACCCCCGGCGCTGGTGGGCCCTCGGGGCCCTGGTCGCGAGCATGCTCGTGCTCGGTTTCGACATGACGATCCTCAACGTGGCGCTGCCGACGATGGCTCGTGACCTGGGCGCGTCCACGGGCCGGCAGCAGTGGATGGCGGACGCGTATGTCGTCGTCTTCGCCGCGCTGATGCTCCCGGCGGGCCTGCTCGGCGACCGGTTCGGACGGCGCCGGATGCTCATCACCGGGCTCGGCATCTTCCTCGCCGGTTCCCTGGTCGGCGCCCTCGTCGACGACGTCACGCCGGTGATCGCCGCCCGCGCCCTGATGGGCCTCGGCGGCGCGCTCGTGATGCCGCTCGCGATGGCCGTGCTGCCCTCGCTGTTCGGACCGGACGAGCGCACCAAGGCCGTCGGCGCGGTCTCGGCGGCCTCGGCGCTCGGGCTGCCGCTGGGCCCGATCATCGGCGGCTGGCTGCTCGACCACTTCTGGTGGGGCTCGGTCTTCCTGGTCAACGTGCCCATGGCGGCGATCGGCATCGTCGCCTGCGTCTTCCTGCTCCCCGAGACCCTCCCCCACTCTCAACTTCGTTCGAGCGGGGGGACCCCCATCCCGGCCGCACCCAAGGTCGACGCCGTCTCCACCGCGCTCACCGCGTCCGGCCTCAGCATCCTGATCTACGCGACCATCGAGGCCCCGCATCGCGGCTGGGGCGACCCCCTGGTCCTCGGCCTGTTCGCGGCTTCCGCGCTCCTGATCACGCTCCTCGTCCGGCGCGAGCGCCGCAGCGCCCGCCCGATGCTGGACCTCTCCCTCCTCGCCCAGCGCGGCTTCCTGCTCAACACGCTCGCCGCGACCCTCGTCATGTTCGTGCTGTCCGGGCTGATGTTCGTGCTGCCGCAGTATCTGCAGGCGGTGCTCGGACACGACGCGTTCGCCACCGGGGTGCGGATGCTGCCGATGATGGGCGGGCTGTTCGTCGCCGCCAGGACAGCGGCGCCGATCGTCGCGAAGTTCGGGCCGCGCGCGGTCGTCAGCGCCGCGCTCGTGGTCCTCGCCTTCGCCGCGATCCTGGGCAGCCGGACGTCCGTGGACGACGGCTACGGCTTCGCCGCCGTGTGGCTGTCCATCGCCGGGATCGGCTTCGGTTTCGCCGTGGTCCCCGCGATGTCCGCCTCGCTCGGCGCGCTGCCCCGCGACCGGGCCGGCAGCGGCTCCGGGCTCCTGTTGACGGTGCGCCAGGTGGGCAGCGCGATCGGTATCGCGCTGCTCGGCTCGCTCCTCGCGAGCGCCTACACCGGCCGCCTCGACACCTCCGGGCTGCCGCACGCGGCCGCGGTCACCGCCGGGGACTCCGTGGTCGGCGCCCATGTGGTCGCGGCACAGCTCGGCGACCGCGCTCTCGCCGCCTCCGCGAACGCCTCGTACATCCACGGCATGAACCTGGTCCTGCTGGTCAGCGGGATCGCCGCGCTGGTCACCGCGCTGCTGGCGGCGGCCCTGCTGCCGAACACCGAGCCGGCCACCCGCCCCGTCCCCGAGGACGGCGAGGAGGACGGCGAGGAGGACACCGACATGGCCCCCGCCCCCGTGGATGCCGGACAATGAACACCATGGCCGCCACCGCACACAGCTCCCCTCCCGCCCCGGAGCCCCGGCTGGGGCTCCGCGAGCGGAAGAAGATGAAGACCCGGATCGCGATCCGCGACGCGACGTACCGACTGATCAAGGAGCAGGGGTACGACGCGACGACCATCGAGCAGATCGCGGAGGCGGCCGAGGTCTCCCCGTCCACGGTCTTCCGCTACTTCCCGACCAAGGAGGACATCGTCCTCACGGACGAGTACGACCCGATCATGGAGCAGGAGCTGTGCGAGCGGCCCGCGGACGAGCCGTGGATGGAATCCCTGCGGTACGCGCTGCGGAGGGCCGTCGGCGTCGGACACGCCGAGGAGCCCGACGTGTCCCGGCTGCGCACCCGGCTGATGGTCGACGTGCCCGCGGTGCGCTCGCGGATGATGGAGAGCATGTCGGTGACCGGCCGCATGCTGTGCCGGGTCATAGGACAGCGCACCGGCCGGGACCCGGACAGCCTGGAAGTGCGCGTCTTCGCGATGTCCCTGATCGGCGGCCTGATGGAGACCTCCTTGTACTGGGCGGAGAGCGGCCACCAGGAGGACCTCACCGAGCTCCTCGACCGCGCCCTGGCCGTCCTGCAGAACGGCCTGGAGCTCGGAAACCCACAGGCTCCGGGCGCACCCCCCGTGCCATCCTGACCCGGTGAACGGTCCGGAGATCCACATCGAATTCGCCCCCGAACTGGGGCTGTTCGTCCCGCACGCGCGGCGCGCGGGTGCCACCCCGCTCGTCACCGACGGCTCCTCCACGCTCGGCCATGTCGTCGAGTCGCTGGGCGTCCCGCTGACGGAGGTCGGTGCCCTGGTCGTGGACGGACGGGAGGTGCCGGTCTCGCACCTCCCGAAGGCGGGCGAATCCATCGGCGTACGGGCGGTGGAGCGTCCGCAGTCCGTGCCGGGCGCCCCCCTGCGTTTCCTCCTCGACGTCCACCTCGGGACCCTCGCCCGACGCCTGCGCCTGCTGGGCGTCGACACGGCGTACGAGTCCACGGACATCGGCGATCCGGCCCTCGCCGCCCGTTCGGCCGCCGAGCGGCGCGTCATGCTCAGCCGGGACCGCGGACTGCTGCGGCGCCGCGAGCTGTGGGCGGGCGGCTTCGTCTACAGCACCCGGCCGGACGACCAACTCCGTGACGTACTGGGCCGGTTCGCGCCCGAGCTGAAGCCCTGGACGCGCTGCACGGCGTGCAACGGCCTGCTCGAGGAGGCCACCAAGGAGCAGATCGCGGACCGGCTGGAGGGCGGCACGCAGCGGTCGTACGACATCTTCGCGCAGTGCGCGGAGTGCGGGCGGGCGTACTGGAAGGGCGCGCACCACGACCGCCTGGAGGCCATCGTGGGGCGCGCCCTCGCGGAGTTCGGGAACCGCTGAGGCGGTTCCCGCGGCGAGCGGACGAACTAACGCCTCTTCAGATCCTTCGCACCGCAGGCCAGTCCGTCGTTGTTCGGGTCGAGCCGCAGTGGATCGTCCTTCCCGTTGACCTTCAGCCGTCCGTAGTCGTTCTTCTTCAGCCACGCGCAGCGGGCGGCCGTCGTCTTGCGCACCGTGTCCGGGAAGACCGTCGGCACGCAGACGTTGATCGTGCCGTAGTGCCGGTCGCAGCCGGAGATCGTGGTGCTCACCTTCTGCGAGGACTTCTTCTTGCCCGCCTTCGTGACCGTTCCCTCCAGGGAGTCGGCGAAGGAGTGGACGTGCGCCGACGAGGTGTCCGTGGCGAGCGCGGACGGGCCCTGGAGGTGCACCCACTTGGCCACCGACGGGACCCCGTTGGCGTCGACGGCGAAGAGCATGTACCAGCCGGGCGGGGCCAGGTCGGGATTGCTCGTCACGTTCAGGTCGACGTTGTTGCCGTCCACGGACAGCGGCAGATCGACGTACCGCTGGTTCGGGTCGGAGGAGTGCGTCACCGCGGCCGGGCGGATCAACTCGGCCTTCACGATCGGCCGGTCGACGGTGATGCGCTGCGTGTCGCCGTACACCCACTCGTTGTCGATCACCGAAGTGATCGTCGGGCGGGTGCCCTTGAGCAGGTACGGCGGGGTGTAGATGGACACGTTGTGGTTCCACGTGCCGTTGCCCGGGTTGTCGCCCGTCGCCATCACACGGCCGTCGGGGAGCAGGAACGCGGACGAGTGGTAGCCGCGGGCCTCCGGGTCGGCGGCGACCGGATCGAAGGTCGTGGTCGCCGGGTCGAAGATCGACGACTCGTAGACCGAGTTGGCGCGGTTGTGCAGGCCGCCGCCGGTCTCCAGGACCTTGCCGTCGGGCAGCAGCACGGTGGAGACGTACATCTTGCCCTGGCTGCCGGTCTCGGCCACCGGACCGTTGCCCAGGTCCACCGTCCCCTGCGGGATCTGCGGCCCGGCGACGTACGTCGGGTTGGCGGCCTTGAGGTCGATGATGTCGGTGAGCCGGTTGGCGTCCGGGTTGGAGTCGATGTTGCCGCCGCCGATCGTCAGGACCTTCTGGTCCTGGGCCGGGGGCAGCAGCACGCTGGCGGACTGGTCGCGTTCGTCCTTGTTCTGCAGGCCCGAGATCGCCGTGGTGGTGTTGGCGTCGTAGTCGTAGATCGCCGAGCCCGTGCCCGGGGTGCCGTTGCCGAAGACATGGCTGCCCGAGTAGAAGAGCCGGCCGTCCTGCATCAGGATCATCGACGGGTACAGGCCCCAGTACGACCAGGTCTGGTTGACCTGCGACAGCGGCAGCCACTGCTGCTGGGCAGCCGACCAGCGCTCGGCGGTCACCGAGCCGGTGGAGTCCTCGCGCAGCCCGCCGAACGAGATGATGTCACCGTTGCCGAGCTCCGTCGCGGACGGATACCAGTGGCCGTCGTTCAGGTCGTTCGTCTTGCTGTACGTCTCGGTGACCGGGTCGAAGATGTACGAGTCCTTGTAGCCCTCGTAGCCGTGCCCGCCCGCGACCGGGAACGCCTTGTTGCCGCTCATCACCAGCACGCGCCCGTCGGCGAGCTGGACGTGACCGGCGCAGAACATGTCCTTGGGCGTGGGTATCGTCTTGTACGTGCCGTTCACCGGATCGTAGACCGCGCTGGTGAACGTGCCCGCGTTGAAGTTCTCCTCGCTGTTGCCGGAACCCGCGATCAGCAGCACCTTGCCGTTGTTGAGGACGACGGAGTGCATGGAGCGGACCGGGTTCTGCGTGGGCAGCACCGTCCACTTGCCGTTGGCGCACTCGTCGGCCGTGGCCGTGCAGGTGGCCGGCGGGATCGGGTCGGCGACCTGTTCCATCGTGTAGTCGTCGGTGGTCGCGGAGCCGGTGCCGTACACCGAGACGCCCCAGGTGATGCGGTCCGTGCCCGCCGGAACGGCCGGGGTCCGGACGGTCGCCTGGGTATAACTGCCCGCCATGTCCAGGGTCTTGAGGTCGGTCCAATACTGCCAGCCCGCCGTGGTGTCGTGCCGGAAGAGCGTGATGGCGGCGTCGGGAGTCGTCGTCTTGTACCAGAGCCCGAGGTCGTACTGCTTGCCCACGGTGACCACCGGCGCGCAGGCGGCCGACTCGGTGATCAGCGCCTTGCGGTCGCCGTCGACGCGACGGGTCAGCGAGACCTTCATGGCCTTGGAGCCGGAGTGGGCGTCGGCGACGGTCGCGAAGGTGAAGTCGTTGTCGCCCCAGCCGGACTTCTCCCAGCAGTTCGGCATGCCGTCCGTGCCGTCGGTCTCGAAGCCCGGGTTGGTGACGAGGTTGGCGGCGGACGCGGGCTGCGGCGATATGAGCAGCAGCCCGGCGGCGAGGCCCGCCACGGCCAGTAGTGAGGTGCTCCGGCTCGGCCTCAGCCGGAATCTGGTTCTTCTCACGCGGTTCTCCTTGCTGTGCGGCTCCCGCCCGCGGGCTTGCTGCTGCGGCGCGGCAGATAGACCAGCGCTTCGGTCCCTGCGAAGCGCAGGACAAAGGTCGTCACCAGGGCCAGTGCGGTGGCGGAGAGAGCGCCCATCCCGAAGTGGTCGACGAACAGGGCGATCAGCGGGATGCGCAGCACGAGATCGGCGTTGGCGAGCAGGGCGAACCGGCCTGCGCGGTCCCACCAGTTGCGGTGCTTGCGGCGCTCGCGGAAGAGAAGATGCTCGATGAGCAGGAAGTTCCAGGCCACGCCGAGCTGGTTGGCGAGGATCTCGGCGGGTACGTAGTGCAGTCCGGCGGCGGTGAGCGCGTACAGGCCGAGCAGGTTCGGTACGAAGCCGGTGGCGCCGATCAGGCCGAAGACCACCATGCGGGAGACCGGCGAGGCGGTGCGCAGCCCGACGAGGTGGCGCAGGAACCGGAAGCCCTCCTGCGCGGTCGACTTGGACTCGCCCGCGAACCGGTCCTGGAAGACGAAGGGCACCTCGGTGACCTGGCGGGGGCGGCTGCGCACGGCGAGTTCGAGGAGGATCTTGTAGCCGAGCGGCTGGAGGATCTCCGCGGTGACCGCGCTGCGGCGGATCGCGAAGAAGCCGCTCATCGGGTCGCTGATGCCGTGCAGCTTGCGCGGGAAGAGCGTCTTGGTCAGCCAGGTCGCGCCGCGCGAGACGGCGATGCGGTAGCCGCCCGCGAGCCCCTCCCGGCTGCCGCCCTTGATGTAGCGGCTGGCGACGACGAGTCCGGCCGAGGCCCGCTCACCGGTGGCCACCAACTCCGGTACCAGGGAGGGCGGATGCTGCAAGTCGCCGTCCATGACCACGATCCAGTCGGAGCTCGCCGCCTTCAGCCCCTCCACGACCGCGCCGCCGAGCCCGCCCACGGGTTCGTCGCGGTGCAGCACCGTGACGGGGAAGGGGCAGTCCTGCGCGGCCTGGGAGATGACCTCCGGGGTGTCGTCGGTGGAGTCGTCCACGAAGACGACCTCGCAGGGCAGCCGGGACGGCACCGACTCGGTGATCTGGTGCAGCAACTCCCGGATGTTCGCCGACTCGTTGAACGTCGGTACGACGATGGTGACCGCGCCCGGTTCGGGGACCTCGGCGGCGCGTACGGCCGGATCGCCCAGCTCTTCCGGGACAGTGCTCTCGAAGCTGCTCATCGACTGCCTCCGGAACTCGCCGTGGTGGTGTCGTTGATGTGCCGGATCTCGATGCGGTCCGCGCCCTTGCCGAAGGTGGCGACCGGCGTCGAGTGCTCGATCGCCGCCTTGACGTTGGGCAGGTCGACCGCGTCGCGCCGTACTGTCGGGGAGGCGACGACGTAGTCGAGGTCGCGCCAGCCGCGCGGCATCGTCTTGGTCACCGCGGGGTCGAGGTCGGCCTTGTAGAACCAGATGACGCCGAGCCCGGGCTGGTATCCGTCGTGCACGAGGTCGAGCCAGAGCGCGTCGTCGACGAGGACCCGGGTGCTCTTGGGGTCCTTCACCTCGGTCTTCAGCCACGCAGAGGCCGCCCGATAGGGGGCGTTGGCGTCGGTGGTCACGGCGGTGTGGTCGCCGTCGTACCAGCGGGGCACGACATAGGCACCCGCCGCCACCACGAGCACGGCCGCCAGCCCGCGGCGCGACCAGGTGACGTACGTCTTCTCCTCCTCGCTGCGCCACCTGCGCAGCACCGCGTGCGCGACGCTGGCGGTGCCTCCGGCGAGGACGAGCGCGAGGAACGGCAGCGCCTGGATGACGTACATCGCGGGCAGGTAGCCGCTCGGCCGCAGCGCCACCAGGGCGAGGATCGCCACGGTGAGCGCGGGTCCGGCCAGGGCGCGCGCGGTCACCGACCAGCGCCAGGTGACCAGGAGCAGCAGGGCGCCGGCGAGGCCGCCGAGGGGCAGCACGCGGTCGTAGTACAGCCAGGAGTGCAGGACGCCGTACGAGCCGGTGCCCTGGTCGAGGATGAAACCGGAGCCGGGCCTGCTCATCTGGTACGTGATGCCGTCCCACAGCGACACATGGCCGGAGCCCTGGAACAACTCGCCCTTGAGCAGGGCGAAGAGCGGATACGCCAGGCCGATCAGGACGCAGGCCGTGATGGCTCCGGTGAGCGCGAACTTGCGGGTGTCACGGTGCCCGTGGCGCCACATGGTGACCAGCAGCGCGGGCAGGATGACGAGCATCGTCTCCTTGGTGAGCACGGCCGCGGCGGCCGCGATGCCCGCACCGAAGTGGTGCCAGAGATGACGGCTCGGCGAGGCCGCCAGGCAGAACGCCAGCAGCGTCCACATCACCGCGATGTTGTCCAGGAAGATCTCGCGCTGGAGGACGACCGACAGCGGCGAGAGCCCGAAGAGCAGCATCGCGAGCCCAGCCGCCCACTGCGGCAGCGAGAGGCGGCGTGCGAGGACGTACACGAGGACCGCGCTGATGGCGCTGACCAGCAGCATCGCCACGCGCATCGAGCCGACGGTCATCAGGGACGGGCTGAGGTGCGCCGGGATCCAGGTCAGCACGGCTATCTGGATCCAGCCGAGCGGTGGGTGGTCGTACCAGTACGTGTAGTGGGCCAGGCCCTTGCCCTGCTGCACGGCCCAGGCCTGGGCGAGGTAGGTGCCCTCGTCGTCGCTGAGGGTGGGGTAGTCGGCGATGTTCCAGCCCTGGACGACGAGGATCGCCGCGAGGAGCACCGCGCACAGGATCAGATCCGAGCGCGAGCTGCGAAACCGTAGGACCGGATGGGCGTTGGGGACGATTTTGGGCGCACGGGGCCGCTGCGCGGGGACCGTGGGTGTGGTCGCCGCGGGGAGGGTGGAGGTCACGCAGGAACGTCCTCTCGGATCGCTTCGGTGAGATGCGCGCCGACATGACTGGTCAACTCCCAGTCGTTGCGCCCACGTTGTTCGCGCCATACGGCCCGCACGGCGGCGCCCGCCAGCAGCACCTGGTAGAAGGGACCGCCGGCAATGAGCTTCAGGTAGTGGATGAAGCGGACGCGGAGCCCGTACTGCTTGCCGAAGTCATGCAGTCCGACGAGCTCGAAGACGAAGGTGACCAGGGCGGTCACGGCCGGCAGGAACGTGATGAACGCGACGCCGACGGGCACGTCGAGGAAGAGCGCGATGGCCACGTTGAGCGGGATGACCACGCCGGAGACGGCCTGCAGGTACGGCGTCATGAGCGTGTAGCGGGCGAGCAACCGCTGTCCGAAGCCCGGGAGTTGCTTCCAGTCCTTCTTCCGGTAGACCTGGAGGAAGCCCTGGTTCCAGCGGGTGCGCTGCTTCATCAGCGACATCAGGCTGCCCGGCGTCTCCTCCCGGGTCACCATGTCGGAGTCGTAGGCGACGACGACCTTCTTGCCGACGCTGGACAGCCGCACACCCAGGTCGCAGTCCTCGGCAAGGCAGTTGGGATCCCAGCCGTCCGCCTCCCGCAGGACGTTCGTCCGTACGAAGACGGTGTTGCCGCCGAGCGGGATGAACCCCTTCTGCGCGTGCAGATGAAGGCGCGAGCGGAACCAGAAGAAGTACTCCAGACAGTTGCGCAGGCTGTACCAGCTGGAGTTGAAGTTGATCAGCTGGACGCCGCCCTGGACCACGTCCGCGTCCGTCGTACGGAACGCGTGGTCGACGTGGGCGAGCAACTCCGGGTGGACCTGGTCCTCGGCGTCGAAGACCCCGACGACGTCACCGCGGCAGTGCGGCAGCGCCGTGTTCATGGCCTTCGGCTTGTTCTTCTTCTCGTGGGTGTCGACGACGACGCGGACCCGCGGGTCGCGGGCCTCGGCCTTCCGGGCCACCTCGGTGGTCTCCGGGTCGTCGTGCCCCACGATGACGATGATCTCGAAGTCGGTGTGGCTGGACTCCAGCAGGCGCTGGATGGTGTGGTCGAGCACGGCCTGCTCGTGCCGCGCGGGCAGCAGCAGCGAGAAGGACAGGCTCTCACCGCCGTCCGGACTGCTGAACCGGGTGGACGCGAGCACTTCGGGCGTACGCCACGCGTGCATCTGCCACCACAAGGTGAAGGCCGCCATCCAGAAGAGCGCAAGCGAAACAGCAGCAATGAAGACAGACGTGAGCAACAGATCCCCCCAGATCCCCAAAAGCCCCCAGTCGCGACAGTGAGTCACACCTGTCGCGTCACGGTGCAGAGACTATGGGCAATCTGTGAAGCGCACGGGTTGTTCTGGTGAAGAGCATGTTTCATCACACTCGGTCGACTAACTGAACAATCTGAACACTGGTGGCGTTTGGGCCGGTTGGGTACCAGCCGTTTCAGCCGCTCAGCGCCGTGCCGAGCCGGTCGGGATCGGTCGTCGGAGCGTCACAAGTGAAGTTACGGCAGACATACGCGGCCGGTTTTCCGTCCACCAACGGTCGGCCGGAAAGCAGCGGCAGCTCGTCACTCTCCGGCGTCCCCACGGCGACGACAGCACCCGGAGCGGTGCCCAGAAGCGCCGTACGGTGCAGGGCCTTTGTGGCCGGATCGTCGCTCGGCCCCACGATCGCGACCTCCCGCGGCCCGTCGAGGAGCGCCTCGGCCACCGCAAGACCCCAGCCGATGAAGCGGGGTGCGCGCGGGCCGAGCGCCTTCACCACGCCCAACGCCCGTTCCGCGGCGGTGCGATGGGACTCGGCACCGGTCTGCGCGGCGTACGACAGCAGCGCACCGGCCGCCGCGCTCCACCCCGAAGGCGTGGCATTGTCCGTGGGATCCTGCGGACGGCGGATCAGCTGCTCGGCATCGCCCGCCGTGTCGTACAGCGCACCCGACTCGGCGTCCGTGAACTGCACGATCACGTGGTCGAGCAGGAACCCGGCGAATTCCAGCCAGACTCCTTCCCCGGTGACGGACGCGAGCGCGAGGAAGCCCTCGGCGACGTCCGCGTAGTCCTCCAACACACCGGCATTCGCCCCGACTTGGCCGTCCTTGCTGGTACGGGCCAGCCGCGCGCGGTCGTCCATGTGCAGCCGTACGAGGAGGTCGGCGGCGCCGATCGCGGCGTCCACCAGGTCGGGGCGCTCGAAGTAGGCGCCGGTCTCCGCGAGGGCGGCGACGGCGAGCCCGTTCCAGGCGGCGACGATCTTGTCGTCGCGGCCGGGGGCGGGGCGCTCGGCGCGGGCGACGAGGAGCCTGCCATGGATGTCCGCGATCTTCTCGGCGTCGAACACGCCCTCGTGCTGCGGGAGTTGGAGGACGGAGGCACCCTCCTCGAAGGTGCCCTCTTCCGTCACGCCGAAGTAGTGCGCGGCGAGCTCGGCGTCGTCGCCGAGGACTTCGCGCAGCTGCTGCGGGGTCCACACGTAGTACGCGCCCTCGACGTGCTTACCGGTCCCGTCGTCGCTGTCGGCGTCGAGGGCGGAGGCGAACCCGCCCTCATTGGTGCGCAGTTCACGCACCATGAAGTCGGCGGTTTCCAGGGCGACACGGCGGGCGAGCTCGGAGCCGGTGGCGCGCCAGAGGTGCGCGTACACCCTGCACAGCAGGGCGTTGTCGTACAGCATCTTCTCGAAGTGCGGTACGACCCACTCACGGTCGACGGAGTAGCGCGCGAACCCACCGCCGAGCTGGTCGTAGATACCGCCGCGCGCCATCCGCTCGCAGGTGTCGGCGGCCATCTGGAGGGCGCCCTCGGCACCGGTGCGCGCGTGATGCCGGAGCAGGAACTCGATCACCATGGACGGCGGGAACTTGGGCGCCCCGCCGAATCCGCCGTGCGCGGCGTCGTACTCCCGGGTGAGCCCGAGCAGCGCACCGGCGAGCTCCTCCTCGCCGGGCACCTGGTCGTCCCCGAAACTCATCTCCCGCCCGGCGAGATCCCGCACGATCTTCCCCGCGACCTCGGCGACCTCGTCCCGCCGGTCGGTCCAGGCGCCGCGCACACCCTCCAGGACCTGCTGGAAGGAGGGCATGCCGTGGCGGGGCTCGGGCGGGAAGTACGTACCGAAGTAGAAGGGCTCGGCGTCGGGGGTCAGGAACACGGTCATGGGCCAGCCGCCCTGGCCGGTCGCGGCCTGCACGGCCTCCATGTAAACGGCGTCGACATCGGGGCGCTCTTCGCGGTCGACCTTGATATTGACGAAGTGCTCGTTCATGTAGGCGGCTACTGCTTCGTCCTCGAAGCTTTCCGTTGCGAGAACGTGGCACCAGTGGCAGCTCGAATATCCGACGCTCAGCAGCACGGGAACGCCTCGGCGCCGCGCCTCCTCGAATGCCTCCTCCGACCAAGGCCACCAGTCGACGGGGTTGTCGGCGTGCTGGAGCAGGTACGGGGACGTCTCATGGGCCAGTCGGTTCGGCATGTCCCCATCCTGCCCGACCACCTCCCGACAGTCGCGGGACGGCCTGCCACTCGGACAGTCGCTCCCGACGGTGCCACCCGATCCGCCCAACGTCATACGGGCTGCACGCGCGAGTAGTCCCAGGAGCGATCTCCCTTCACAAGCGATTGATCTCGAGGTCACAGGAACTGGAACCGGTGATCGTCGACCCCCTCGCGCTCACGTCCCGCACGAAGGACACTCATAGGCAAAGGAGTTGCTGCCGGAGGGGGACGCGACATGCGGGACAGCCATCGGGATGAGGCCGAGCGGCTGTTGGCCCGGGCCGTGGAGGAAGAGGTGCGGCGCTCGGGTGGGCGCGTCGACGGGGGTGTGCTGCTGTCCCGGGCGCGGGCCGCGCTCGACGCGATGGGGGAGACGGCCGCCGAGGAGTACGGGGCGTATACGCGAGCCCTCGACGAGGGGGAGGCGGGCCGGCTGACCTTCGGGCAGCGGTACGCCCAGGAGGGCGCCGGAACTCCCTTGCTGGTGGCGGCCGTCGCGGCGGTCGCGGCCTGCGTGGCGGACCTGGCGTTCGGCACGGGCGCGGGGACGGCGGTCGGTACGGGGGCGACGGTGGCGGTGGCGGGCGCGGCGGCCACCGTGGTCAAGGTGACGGCCTCGCACCTGCCGGCGGCGAGCCGGCGGGCCGGAGCCCTGGGTCAACCCGGCGGCCCGGAGCAACTGCGCCTGCAGTGGCTGACGGCCCTGGAGGTACGGGGCATCCGTCCGTTCCTCGACCAGCAGCGGGTGCTCAGCGCCACCACGGGCGCGAAACAGGGGGCGCCCCAGCTGCGGCGTACCGACAAGAGCGCGGCCGCGCGCCGGCGCAGTGTCCTGGAGCAGTCCTTCGGCCAACTTCCCGAGCCGGACGGCCCGTTCGCGGGCCGCCGGACCGAGCTGTCGCGGGTCGCGCAGTGGGTGCACGCGGCGCGGGCGAGCACGGAGAGCAAACCGACGGTCGTGGTACTGCACGGCGCGCCCGGCTCCGGCCGCAGCACCCTCGCGATCCGGGCGGCGCATGCCCTGAGTGACCAGTTCCGGGGCGCGTGCGTGGTGGACCTGCGCGGCGACAGCCCGGACGACCCGCCGCTGACCACCCGCGACGCGCTGCTCCACCTGCTGAACCGCCTCGGCGCACCGCGCGAACAGCTCCTCTTCCGGGAGCGTTCCTCGCAGGACCAACAGGTCAGGCGGCTGAGCGAGCTGTACCACCAGCACCTGACCGGGCTGCCGGTCACGATCGTCCTCGACGACGCGTCCGACGCAGAGCAGGTCCGGGTGCTCGTCCCCGAGCGCTCGGAGAGCCTGGTCCTGGTCACCGCCCGCAAACCGCTCGACCTGCCCGCCGACCTCCCCGCCTGGGTGCACCAGATGCCCGTCGAGGCGCTGAACGCGGCAGGCGCCGATGAGCTGCTGAACGCGGCGGCGCAGGACGCGTCGGGGCCGTACGACGCCGAATCCGCGGACCGTGTGCGGGAGTTGTGCGGAGGTCTGCCGCTGGCCCTGCGCATCGCGGGCTCCTCCCTCGGCCCCCGTACCCCGCGCCGGCTGGCCTCCGACCTCGCGGCGTACGGCCCGGTGGAACCGGTCGAGCGAGTCCTCTGGCTGCGCTACACCGACCAGTCGGACATGGCACGCAGGCTCCTGCGCCGCCTGGCCCTGGCGGGCCGCGCCTCCCTGGGCACGGCAGCGGCGGCGTCCCTCCTGGCCACGGACGAGCCCGAGGCCACCCGCCACCTCACCGCGCTCTCGCAGGCGGGCCTCATCGACCACGTCCGCGGCAGCCGCTACCGCCTGCACGATCTCGTACGGGCCTTCGCACAGGCCCGCCTCCTCGACGAGGAGGAACCCGCCGAGCGCTCGGCCGCGCAAGAGCGCCTGATCGTGAACTACGCGGAGCTGGCGGACTCGGTGATCCGCCTGGTGGACGGCAAGACGTCCACCCGTGCGGATCAGTTCGGCCCGCACGGTTTTACCTCGCTGGACGCGGCGTTGCACTGGCTGGACGACGAGTCGAGCTTCATCACGGCGGCACTGCGCCACGCGGAAGGCGTGAACCAGGCGGCGGTACTGAACCTGCTGGGCGCCCTGTGCGACTACTGCCTCCTGCGCGGCGACCTCTACCGCCTGGGCGAGATCAGCGAGTTGACGCAGGCTGTCGACCAGGGCCTGCTGGTCCGCTCGGTCCAGTGGCGCACGGGTATCGCGGCCCGCCAACTCGGCGAACTGGACAAGGCGCGTACGACCCTCACCTCGGTCGTGGACCTGTACTTCGAGGCGCACCACGACGCAGGCGCGGCAAGGGCCTTGTGCTCCCTCGGCATCACCCTCCACCACCAGGGCCACCTCACCGAGGCCGCGGCCAAACTCCAGGAGGCCATGGACCTCCAGTCCTCCCCCGACCTGGCGGCCGACCGCGCCTGGACGATGCACGCGCTGGCGGCGGTCGAGCGCGACCGGTCTCGCCTCGCCCGGGCCCTGGAGCTCCTGACCCAGGCCCTCGTCCTGCACCGCGAGAGCGAGTCCGTGCACGGTGAGGCGTGGGCCCACTTCCAGCTCGGCCAGCTGGGCCTGCGCATGGGCGACGTTCCGCGCGCGGAACGCGAGCTGCGCGAGGCCCTCGACCTGTACGGCCGCACCCGCGACCCCCGCGGCGAGGCCTGGGCCCTCACCCAGCTGGCCCGCGCCCACCTCGTCGAAGGCGACGCGTCCACCGCGGTCGCGGGCTTGCGCCAGGCGGCCTCCCGCCATCGCGAGAACGAGGACGCGCGGGGCGAGGCATGGACGATCTACTACCTCGGCCAGGCCCTGGAGGAGACGGGCAACCTGGACCAGGCGGTGCGGGAGCTGGAGCGCTCTCGGACCATGTTCTCGCGCATGCGGGACGTGTACGGGCTGGCGTGCGCGCGCCACCATTCGGCGCGGGTGACCCGGGACCAGCGAGCGGCCCAGACGGGCAGCCTGCGCAACTCGGGCTTCGCCCGCCAGCTCCTGGTCGACGCGCGCGCCGACTTCCAGCGCATCGGCGTGGCCCACGGGGAGGCGTGGACGTGCCTGGAGCTGGCGGTCGTGGACGCGGGAAACGCCCGTACCCAGCAGGCGCTCGCCCTGTGCGACGAGGCGGTGGACCTCTTCACGTCGTACGGCGATCGACGGGGCGAGGACTGGGCCAGGTTCTTGAGGTGCACGCTGCTGCCGTACGCGGCCCCGGGCGGCTACGAGGTCGGCGCGGCGGTGGCCCAGGAGGAGCTCGCCCAGCTCTCCCGCACCGGCCATTCGTCCCGGGACGGAAAACTCGACGACTACATCGAGGCGTACCAGCTGCTGCTGGAACGGGGGGTGGATCTGGACGCCGGGTGGCAGGCGTGGCGGTTGGGGATGGTGCCGGGGCGGCATGCTCGGGAGGTCATGGGGGTGGCGGTCGGAGCCGGACGGGAGTGAAGGCCCGCGTTCCGGTGGTCGCGGGGCGGCTACCTGGGAACGTGGAGCTGTTTCCGGTGCCCTACGACCGCGACCGGTAACTGCCTTACGAAGTGGGCGGATTGGGGGCTGCGATGGATGACGTGCTGCGGGGCCCTGGGCCCCCATTGGCGGCGGACGGCCGCCCCGCGCCGGGCGGTCCGGAACGCCCGTACGCCGCGCTCGTGGATCTGCGGGCGGAGAAGCGGGCGGGCATCGGGTACGCGGGGATCGGCACCGCGCCCGCACCCGTGTCCGCCATCAGGATGCGGTGCGTCGAGGACGCGTATCCGCGTGACGTCCTCGACCACCGCTTCGTCAGCGTCGACGCGAGCGAGGTGTACGTCCACGGAAGCGGGCCGGCGGGTGCGCACTCCGACCATGTGCGGCCGGAGTCCGCGCACCTGCTGCTGTCGCTGGCGGACCACTCGCGCTGACGACCCTCAGTCGTCGTACGGATCCACGAGCCGCAGCGGTTGCCGGACCCGCTCCAGCACGCCCGGCGGGAAGTCGGGACCGGGCACGTAGTAGCGAGCCTTCGTGTTGCCCACGGGTTCGAGGAGCCTGGCCTCTGCCAGCGCTCTGATGTCCCGTACGGCCTGCTGGTTGCTCAGGTTCTCCGCCCGCTGGTACCGGGCCCGCCGCACACGTCCGGCGAGGGCCGCGTCATGGAGGGCCGTGACCTGCCGTTCGTCAAGACCCTTGCCTTCGGCGTACTCGGTGAGGTCGATCCAGCAACGGTTGGAGCGGTCGATGCGATGCTTCACGGACTGGGACTGCTGGTGGTAGGCGAGAAGGTTGAAGCGGAGCCAGGGCGCCGCATCGGCCCCCGGGGTCCAGTCGGCCCCACCGACGCGCTTCAGGACCTTGTAGTACTCCCAGGTGTTGCCCGGCTTGCCCAGCCACGCCTCGACGGAGGAGAACTCGGGGGCCAATACGCCGCCTCGGGCGATCACCAGCGTCTGCAGCGAACGCGACATGCGGCCGTTCCCGTCGGACCACGGATGGATCTTGACCAGGTTGAAGTGGGCCATGGCCGCGCGAACCAGGACGTGGGCATCGAGATCGCCCTCGTTCAGCCAGGCGACCAACTCGCCCATGAGATCAGGAAGCAGATCCGCGTCGGGCGCGACGTACGCGGCGGAGTCCGGGTCTCCCGGTTCGTTGATCCATACCCCGCGCCTGCGCCACTGACCCGCAAGCCGTGCCGGGTGGTGATGCCCCTGCAGCATCCAGTGCAGGGCGTTGAGCAGCGACT
Organism: Streptomyces sp. NPDC029292; assembly: GCF_055569295.1. NCBI lineage: Bacteria > Bacillati > Actinomycetota > Actinomycetes > Kitasatosporales > Streptomycetaceae > Streptomyces > Streptomyces sp. NPDC029292. The sequence goes on along the minus strand of NZ_JBVHXR010000002.1, from coordinate 315,775 downwards.
TGGAGTACGTGAAGTCGGGGTCGTCGTGAAGCGACTGGATGTACGTCAAGGCGTGCTGGTACGCCAGAGTCTCCGCCTTGTTCTCGTCCGACGTGGCGACTTCCTGTTCGCCGTCGATCAGGTCCTCGACATCGGCGGAGTCGACCTTGTAGCCCTCGATGGTGTTGGAGCCGGCGATGGCCTGGGCCGTCAGCGTCTTGCGCAGCCCTTCGGTCCACTTGGCCGGGGTCTGCCGGACCTGATGCCGCAAGCCCGCGCGCAGCGCGTCGACCTCCTCGAGGACGCGTCGGTCCGTCGCGGTGAGGGCAGGGGTCACAGGCAGCATGACTCCATGATACCGACTGGGTGTCATAGAGTCATGCTGTCAGGCAATCCGGCCCGGCTCCTCAGCCCTTCGCGGGTGAGGCCTTCCCGCCGGAGGCCGAGGCGGGACCAGAACCCGAGCCGGCGCCCTTGCCGGAGGCCGCCGCGTCCTTCTCCGGGTCCTCCTCGAAGGTGACCTTGCCCATGTGCCGGTTCATGGACTTCATCAGGCCCCACACCGCCAGGGCCAACGCCGCGAAGACGATGAAGCCGAGGACGCCGGGGGTGACCTTGTTCTGGTCGACCTCCTTGGCGAGGGGGACGAGGTGCGTCAGTGCCAGGCTTGCGCTCATGTCAGGCATTGTCGCGGATGCCCGCAAAGAGGTCGTCCTCGGGGAGGGAGGTATCGACGAAAGACTTGGCGAGCTCGTACTCCTCGGTCGGCCAGACCTCCTTCTGGATCTCCATGGGGACCTTGAACCAGCCTCCGTCGGGGTCGATCTGCGTGGCGTGCGCGATCAGCGCCTTGTCGCGGATCTCGAAGAACTCGGCACAGGGGACGTGCGTGGTGAGCGTGCGCTCGGTGCGCTCGAACTCCGACCAGCGCTTCAGCCAGTCCCCGTACGGCGACTCCATGCCGCGGTCAAGCAGGGCGTTGTGCAGCGCCTCGGTGCGCGGGCGGTTGAAGCCCTGGTTGTAGTAGAGCTTCTGCGCCTGGTACGCCGGGCCGAACTCCGACTCCGGGTACTTCTCGGCGTCCGCCGCGCCCTCGAACGCCACCATCGTGATCTTGTGGGTCATGATGTGGTCGGGGTGCGGGTAACCGCCGTTCTCGTCGTAGGTGGTGATCACCTGCGGGCGGAAGGAGCGGATGGACCGGACCAGGCGCCCCGCGGCCTTGTCGACGTCCTCCAGCGCGAAGCAGCCCTCGGGGAGGGGCGGCAGCGGGTCGCCCTCGGGAAGACCCGAATCGACGAAGCCGAGCCACTCCTGCTTGACGCCGAGGATCTCGCGCGCCTCGTCCATCTCCTTCTTGCGTACCTCGTGGATGTTCTCCTCGATGTACTTGTCGCCCTGAAGCTTCGGGTTGAGGATGGAGCCGCGCTCCCCGCCCGTGCAGGTCACCACCAGCACGTCCACCCCCTCGGACACGTACTTCGCCATGGTGGCCGCACCCTTGCTCGACTCGTCGTCGGGGTGGGCGTGCACGGCCATCAGTCGCAGCTGGTCAGTCAAGACTCAATCCTCAGTAAGTCGGCCAGTCGGCAAGTCGGCGCCCGGCGTGAATCGGCGCGATGGGCGGCTTCTATAGTGACGGAATCGGGGGGCGAATAATTCCGGGGCCCCGTCCCTGGTGCCCCTTCCAGGACCAGGGCAGGACCTTGGTCCCGGCCCTGCCGAGAGGACGATCATGAGTACGGCGAGCACGCAGCTGCCCGAGGGCCGGTACGGCCGCTCCGCGGACGAGCGCGCCGACCGAAAGCTCAAGATCACCGGCAGCGTGCTGGGGGTGGCGCTACTCGTGGTCATCGGCTGGATCGGTTACGACTACGTCGGCGGCAGCAAGATCAGCGCCGAGGTGATCACCTTCAAGGCGGTTTCGGACAGCGCGGTCGAGGCGCACCTGGAGGTCCGCAAGGACACGGACGCCAAGGGCTACTGCACCCTGCGCTCGCAGTCCGAGGACGGCACCGAGGTGGGCCGCGCGGATTTCCGGTTCGACCAGAGCTCCTCCCGCATCGACAAGGTCGTCACGCTGCGTACGACGGCCAGGGGCAGCACGGCGGAGTTGCTCGGCTGTCACGCGGACTGACACGGACAACACGGACCGTTGTCACCCTCAGCACTTACCCGCTGACCTGCATCGACGTAATTCTGATGTCTTATGTCCTCCCCCTTGGGCCACTGAATTGTTAGGCTCGTGGTTTCGCCCACCCGTGAAGGAACATTCTTCTGGGTAGGGCGATGCTTTGTATTCCCAGTACCTACGAGGAGCACCTGTGACCCAGACCAGCGAGAACGTCACCTGGCTGACCCAGGAGGCGTACAACCAGCTCAAGGCCGAGCTGGAGCACCTGTCTGGTCCTGCGCGCACGGAGATCGCCGCCAAGATCGCGGCCGCGCGCGAGGAGGGCGACCTGCGCGAGAACGGCGGGTACCACGCGGCCAAGGAGGAGCAGGGCAAGCAGGAGCTCCGCGTGCGCCAGCTGACCCAGCTTCTGGAGAACGCCAAGGTCGGCGAGGCTCCCGCGGCGGACGGCGTGGTCGCGCCGGGCATGGTCGTCACCATCGCCTTCGACGGCGACGAGGACGACACCCTGGACTTCCTGCTGGCCTCGCGCGAGTACGCCAGCTCCGACATCGAGACGTATTCGCCGCAGTCCCCGCTGGGCTCCGGCGTCAACGGCAAGAAGGTCGGCGAGGACGCCCAGTACGAGCTGCCCAACGGCAAGCTCGCCTCGGTGAAGATCCTCAAGGCCGAGCCCTACCAGGGCTGAGCCCAGGACCAGCGACTACGGCGATGCCCCCGGCCGCGCGGCCGGGGGCATCGTCATGCCCAGGTCACGCCGTGGCGGATCGGTACTTGCGTACCGCCAGCGTCCTGAATATCAGGATGATCAGGACCGAGTAGATCACCGAGGCCCAGATCGAGTGCTGCATGGGCCAGGCGTCCGACTTCGACTGGCCCGGGTTGGCGAAGAGCACCCGGCAGGCCTGCACGGTGGCACTGAACGGGTTCCAGTCCGCGATGTGCCGCAGCCAGGGCGTCATGTTGCTGGAGTCCACGAACGCGTTCGAGAGAAACGTGACCGGGAAGAGCCAGATCAGTCCGCCGGACGTGGCCGCCTCGGGGGTGCGTACGGAGAGGCCGATGAGCGCGCCGATCCAGGTGAACGCGTACCCGGACAGGAGCAGCAGCCCGAAGGCGCCCATGACCTTGCCGGCGTTGGTGTCGCCGAACGAGCCGACCCGCCAGCCGACCAGCAAGGCGACGATCGCGAGGACCAGCAGGGTCAGCGCGGTCTGCACCAGGTCGGCGAGCGTGCGTCCGGTCAGCACCGCGCCCCGTGCCATGGGAAGCGAGCGGAAGCGGTCGATGAGGCCCTTGTGCATGTCGTCGGCGATGCCCGCGCCGGCGCCCGCGGTGGCGAAGGTGACGGTCTGCGCGAAGATGCCCGCCATCAGGAAGTTGCGGTAGTCGGCCGGGCTGGTGCTGCCGCCGATCTTCATGGAGCCGCCGAAGACATAGCTGAACAGCACGACGAACATGATCGGCTGGATCAGCCCGAAGATCACCATCTCGGGGATCCGGGACATCCTGATCAGGTTGCGCTTGGCGACGACCAGCGAGTCGCGGATGGACTGGCCGACCGGGTTCGAGGGCGCCGCGACCTGCACGGCATCGGTGACGGCGCTCACTTGGCGGCCTCCTTCTTGCGCTTGCGGCCCTTGATGTCGTCCGCCACTCCGTTGCCCTCTTCCTTCTCCTCGGCCACATGGCCCGTGAGCGAGAGGAAGACGTCGTCGAGAGTGGGGCGGCGCAGGCCGATGTCGTCGATCTCGATGCCGCGGGTGTCCAGCTCGCGGATGACCTCCGCGAGGAGCTTCGCGCCGCCGGTGACGGGCACGGTGAGCTTGCGGGTGTGCTCCTCGACGGTGGTCTCGCCCTTGCCGAAGCCGCGCAGTACCTCGGCGGCGGTCGCTATGTGCTCGCGCTCGTGCACGACGACCTCGACGCGCTCGCCGCCGGTCTGGGCCTTGAGCTGGTCGGCGGTGCCGCGGGCGATGACGCGGCCGTGGTCGACCACACAGATGTCGTGCGCGAGGTGGTCGGCCTCTTCGAGGTACTGGGTGGTGAGCAGCAGCGTCGTCCCGCCGGAGACCAGCTGCTTGATGACGTCCCACAGCTGCTGGCGGTTGCGCGGGTCGAGGCCGGTCGTCGGCTCGTCCATGAACATCACCGGGGGCGAGACGACCAGCGCGGCCGCCAGGTCCAGCCGGCGGCGCATACCGCCCGAGTACGTCTTCGCGGTGCGGTCGGCGGCGTCCGCGAGGTTGAACTGCTCCAGGAGCTCGTCCGCCCGGACCTTCGCCGCCTTCGCCTTCATCTGGTAGAGCTGGCCGACCATCTGCAGGTTCTCGCGGCCGGTCAGATACTCGTCGACCGCGGCGAACTGTCCGGAGAGGCCGACCCTGCGCCGTACCGCGTCGGGGTGCTTGAGCACGTCGATGCCCGCGACCACCGCCTTGCCGCTGTCGGGCCGCAGCAGGGTCGTCAGGCAGCGGACCGCGGTCGTCTTCCCCGCGCCGTTCGGCCCGAGCAGGCCCAGCACGGTGCCCTCGGGGACATCGAGATCGACGCCGTCCAGAGCCCTTACGTCACCGAAGGTTTTCACCAGGCCTTCGGCATAGATGGCGCCTGGCATGTGAGTACTCCACGTCGTTGGGGATTTTCACGGAAAGAGCTTCTTATTGCCCGTATCGTCTCGCCTCACAGGTGGCGAGAGACACACGGTAACGCGATGTATCGCGTCACTCAACAGGTTTTTCCAATCGGCGACCGCGGCGGCCCTGACCTCAGTCGATGACCGTGTAGCCCGCCTCGCGCAGCGCCCGGTTCACCTCGGCGCAGTGCTCGTGCCCCTTCGTCTCGAGGTGCAGCTCGACCTCCACCTCCGTGAGCCCGAGCCGTGGGTCGGTCCGTACGTGGCTCACATCGAGGACGTTAGCGTCCACCACTGACAACACCCCGAGAAGTGTGGCCAGCGCACCCGGACGGTCGGTCAGCCGCAGTGTGACCGCCAGATAGCGGCCGCCCGCCGCCATGCCGTGGCGCAGGATGCGCTGCATCAGCAGCGGGTCCACGTTCCCGCCCGACAGCAGGGCCACCACCGGGCCCTCGAAGGTCCTGGGCTCTCGCAGCAGTGCCGCGACGGGGCTCGCGCCCGCCGGTTCGACGACCAGCTTGGCCCGCTCCAGACAGAGCAGCAGCGCGCTGGACAGATTGTTCTCGGAGACCGTACGGACCTCGTCCACCAGGTCCTCGACGATCCGGAACGGCACATCGCCCGGCCGCCCGACCTTGATGCCGTCGGCCATCGTCGCCGGGTTCTCGATCGACACCGGACGCCCGGCCGCCAGCGAGGGCGGGTACGCGGCGGCACCCTCCGCCTGCACACCGACGATCCGTACGTCCGGACGGATCGACTTCACCGCGAGCGCGACGCCCGCGGCCAGCCCGCCGCCGCCGATCCCGACGACGATCGTGCGCACCTCCGGGCACTGCTCCAGGATCTCCAGGCCGACCGTGCCCTGGCCCGCGATGATGTCGGGGTGATCGAAGGGGTGGATGAACACGGCGCCCGTCTCGGCCGCGTACTCCTGCGCGGCGGCCAGCGTCTCGTCCACCACCTGTCCGTGCAGTCGCACTTCGGCGCCGTAGTCACGCGTGGCCGCGACCTTCGGCAGCGGGGCTCCGGTGGGCATGAAGACGGTGGAGCGCACACCGAGCAGCGAGGAGGCCAGGGCGACACCCTGCGCGTGGTTGCCCGCGCTCGCGGCGACGACACCCGCGGCGCGCTCCTCGGGAAGCAGCCCCGCGATACGTACGTACGCACCGCGCAGCTTGAACGAACCCGTGCGCTGGAGGTTCTCGCACTTGAAGTGCACCGGCGCGCCCACCAGCTGGGACAGGTACCTGCTGCCCTCCATCGCGGTCATCCGCGCCACACCCGTGAGCATCTTCTGCGCGCCACGCACATCGTCGAGAGTCACGCTGGGCAAGGAGTCAGCCGTGCTGTAGCTCATGACCACCAGTCTCGCAGTTCACGCGGGCACACTCCCGCTGTGACCACGCTCCGAGACTGGTTTGCGCAGCGTCGGGACGGCCCGCGCCCCGGCCGCGTACCCTGTCCCCCAACCCAGCTCCCCACGCATGAATTGAGCCCCCGGCCATGCCCACAACACCTGAAATGTCGATGGACATGACGACCGTCGGTGAAACCGGTCTTCTCGACACGCTGCAGCACGAGGTCGCCGTGTTCGCGCGCCGTGCCGAACAGACCCGGCTCGGCGGGGTGGGGCAGGTGCGCAACTCCATGGACCGCGCCGCGTACCTGCTGCTCAACCGCCTCGACAAGGAAGGCCCGATGGGCGTCAAGGCGCTCGCCGCGAGCATGGGCATCGACTCCTCGACGGTCACCCGGCAGGTGGCCCCGCTGGTCGACACCGGGCTCGTCAAGCGCACCTCGCACCCCGAGGACGGACGCGCCGTGGTGCTCCAGCTGTCGCCGCGCGGGCAGTCCCGGCTCGACGAAGTGCGCTCCTCGAGGCGTCAGTTGATGGCCGAGCTGACACACGACTGGGCGCCGGAGGAGCGCGAGGCGTTCTGCACGCTCCTCACGCGCTTCAACAGCGCGCTCTCCGCCCGCCAGGCCGCGCAGGGGGTTCCGGTGGCGGAGTCACAGCCTGCTTCCTGAGCGCGGGCGCGTACGCGTACGCGTCACACCGTGCGACTGAGGAGCGGTTCAGGATTCCACGCGGGCGTGGGGCATTTCCTTGGCGCTCACGCGCGCGTACACGCGCGTAAGGCCGGTTTCCGTGATCCCCCGCGGCCGGGCAGGCCGTCTTCGGCCTCCCGCGCGCGTGCATGTGCGCCGGACTCTTGACCGGAAGGCCGCGCCTGGCCTCATATGAGACCGGGTCCCTGTCATACGCGGTGCGGCATGGCGTACGCGGCCGGGGCCCCGTTTTACCTCAGGGTCGCCCTCAGGGCGGGAGGCGCGGTGCGAGAACGGCATGCGTCCCAAGGCGCCCGCCGGGCCCGGGAGTTCGAGGCGTTCGTCGCGGGCGCGGCAGGGCGGCTGCTGCATGCCGCCACGCTGCTCACGGCGGAACCCCCGGACGCCAACCCGCGCGCACGGCGCCTGCTGACGCTGGCCCTCGCCCACACGTACGCCTCCTGGGACCGGCTGCGCGGCGAGGACCCGTACGACCGCGCCCGCCAGCAGCTGGCCGTCCGCTTCGCGCGCACGGCCTGGCACCAGTACGGGAGTTTCGGGCGGTTCCGCCCGTCCGCCGACAGGAGTGTGCTGGCCCGGCTCACCCCCCAGGAGCGGCTGATTCTGGTCCTCAGGATGTACGAGGGTGTCGCCGAGGAGCAGACGGCGGCCCTGCTCGGGCTCCCCGCGGAGCGGGTACGGGCGATCTGTGCCCGCGCGACGGCGACGCTGCTGCACCCGCCGCGCGGACCGGCACCGGCGGTCGTGAAGGTGGCCCCGTCATGAACCAGCCCGAGCGTGAGGCGGCCGTACGGCGGATGCTGGAGCGGACGCCGCCCCCGGTGCCACCCGACCTGTACGCGGACATCGTGCGCCGCGGAGGTCGGATGCTGCGCCGCAGAACGGTGGCCCGCCGCCTGATGTGGCTGCTGCTGTTCGCCGCGGCCGTCGCCTTCGTCGTCTGGGCGACGATGGCCCGTCCGTGGGTGGAGCCGCCGTCGGAGACGACTCCACCCCTCACCGGCTGGTGATCGTTTACTGACCGAGGGCCTGCTGGAGGTCCTGGAGCAGGTCGTCGACGTTCTCGATGCCCACGGAGAGGCGTACGAGATCGGCGGGGACCTCGAGGGCAGAACCGGCCGCCGACGCGTGCGTCATGCGTCCCGGGTGCTCGATCAGGGACTCGACGCCACCCAGGGACTCGCCGAGCGTGAACACCTTGGCGCGGTTGCAGACCTCGACGGCCGCCTCCTCGCCGCCCTCGACCTGGAAGGAGATCATGCCGCCGAACGCCTTCATCTGCTTGGCGGCGATCTCGTGACCCGGGTGCTCCGGGAGACCCGGGTAGAGAACACGCGTCACGCGCGCGTGCCGGGTGAGCATCTCGGCGATCTTGCCGGCGTTCTCGCTGTGCCGGTCCATGCGCACGGAGAGCGTCTTGGTGCCGCGCAGCACCAGCCAGGAGTCGAAGGGCCCGGCGACCGCGCCCATCGCGTTCTGGTGGTACGCCAGCTCCTCGCCCAGCTCCTGGTCGCCGACGATCAGGGCGCCGCCCACGACGTCCGAGTGGCCGCCCATGTACTTGGTCAGGGAGTGCACGACGACGTCCGCGCCGAGCGCGAGCGGCTGCTGGAGGTAGGGGGTCGCGAAGGTGTTGTCGACGACGAGCTTCGCGCCCGCCTCGCGCGCGATCTGGGCGACCGCGGCGATGTCGGTGATGCCGAGGAGGGGGTTGGAGGGCGTCTCCACCCAGAGGACCTTGGTCTTCGGGGTGATCGCGGCTCGTACGGAGGCGGGGTCGCTGGTGTCCGCGACCGACCACTCCACCCCCCACCGGGAGACGACCTTCGCGAAGAGGCGGAACGTGCCGCCGTACGCGTCGTTGGGGATGACCACGTGGTCGCCGGGGCTGAGCAGCGTACGCAACAGGCAGTCCTCGGCCGCCAGTCCGGACGCGAACGCGAGGCCCCGGCGGCCGCCCTCCAGGGCGGCGAGGTTCTCTTCCAGGGCGGTCCTGGTCGGGTTGGCGCTGCGGCTGTACTCGTATCCGCCGCGCAGGCCGCCGACGCCGTCCTGCTTGTAGGTCGAGACCTGGTAGATCGGCGGGACGACCGCGCCGGTGAGGGGATCGGCGGTGTTGCCCGCGTGGATCGCGAGGGTCTCGAAGTGCTGACTGATGTGCCTGTCGCTCATGGGTCCCGAGCGTAGTGCGCCCGCGGGGTTGATGTCGGCGGACGCTCGCCGGAGCGAGCCGGGACCGACCGGGTTGGCCAATTGTCGGACCCGTCTGGTTCGCTTGAGGCATGGAGATTCTCTGGGTCCTGATGGCGCTGGCCATGTTCAGCCTGGTGCTGCTGCCGGTGCTGATGCGCAGGCGTGCCGGAATACAGCAGGTCGCGCCCGGCGATCCGGACGCCGCGGACCCGGCGAACTACGGATTTCTGCGGCAGGAGGAGCTGGACATCCGCATGCCCGGCCCCGACCAGGACCTGCTGGACGTGCTGGACCTGGTGCAGCGCACGCAGGACTACCGCTCCGCGTCGCAGCTGCTCGCGGGCACGGAAATAGACGGCGAGCGGCGCTGGCAGCGGGTGCAGGCCTTCGCGGGCGCCGCGTCACTGGAGTTGCAGCAGCGCCCCGGCGGGGTCAGTGAGACGCCGGGCGGGCAGTGGCTGCGGGTGTGGCGGGCCGAGCAGCCCAAGGACGCGGGCGGCGCGGCGGTGCACGCGGAGTTCCTGGTGCAGCAGGCGTGGCGTACGTCGACGCCCGGGACGGACGAGTTCCGGATCATCATGGAGGAGGCGAAGGCGGCCTGCGGCGAGGCCGCGCTGCTGTCCCCCGGTGACCCGATCCCGTACATCGTCGAACTGTCGGTGGCCCGCGGACTCGCCTACCCCCAGCCGGAGTTCGAGAAGCTCTGGCTGAAAATCCTGGACCGCTCGCCGTCCCACATGGGAGCGCACCTGGCGGCCCTGCACTACTGGTGCGAGAAGTGGCACGGCTCGCGAGAGGTGGCGTACGCCTTCGCTGAGGCCTCGGCGGCACGCGCCCCCCAGGGCTCTCTCCTCGCCGCGATGCCCCTCTTCGCGGTCTTCGAGCACCTCCCCGAGGTGAATCTGGTCCGCAGCTTCTACCAGAGCGAGGTCGTGACGAAGGCGGTCCACGGCGCGCTGTTCGCGGTGCACGCGGCCCGCCCCGACGACCCGATGCTGGCCCATGTCCGCCACCTCCTGGTCTTCTTCCTGGTCCGCGGCGAGCGCTGGGCCGAGGCCATGAACCAGCTGGTGCACGTCGACGGTCATGTGGGGGCGCTCCCCTGGACCCTGACCTGCGACCCGGCGGCGGACTACGCGGTCTACCGGGCGCTGGCGGTGGCGGGGTACGAGGCGAACGGGGGGAGCCCGGCGACGCTGTCGCACTGAGCACGTACGACGGGACGGTGCCAGGCGTCACCGGCGCGGGGCGGTTACGACGGGCACCCGTTGGAATGCCTGGCCGGGTTCATACGTTGGAAAACACGGATCCCGCTCACGCCCGTCTGCCGCCCACTCCGCCCCCGACCCCGTGCCCCTGTGACCCCGTGGAGACCGCATGTTCCTGCACAGCCGTACGCCTCAGCTCCCGACCGCCGAGCAGGCTCTGCGCGGCCGTCCCGAGCCGACCTTCACGGTCCCCGACCGCCACACGGTCCTCGGCACCCCGCTCCTCGGCCCCTACCCCGAGGGTCTGGAGATCGCCGACTTCGGCCTGGGCTGCTTCTGGGGCGCCGAGCGCAAGTTCTGGCAGCTGCCGACAGGCGTGTACACGACGCTGGTGGGCTACCAGGGCGGCTTCACCGAGCACCCCACGTACGAGGAGGTCTGCTCGGGCCTGACCGGCCACACGGAGGCGGTCCGCGTCGTCTACGACCCCGCCAAGATCACGTACGAGCGTCTCCTCCAGGTCTTCTGGGAGTCCCACAACCCGACCCAGGGCTTCCGCCAGGGCAACGACACGGGCACCCAGTACCGCTCCGCCGTCTACACCCACACCCCGGCCCAGGCCGCCGCCGCGGCAGCCTCCCGCGAGGCCTACCAGAAGGTCCTCACGGGCTCGGGCTACGGCACGATCACCACGGAGCTGCTCCCCGCGGAGGGGCGCACCTTCTATCCGGCCGAGGGGTACCACCAGCAGTACCTGGACAAGAACCCGGCGGGCTACTGCGGGATCGGCGGGACGGGCGTTTCCTGCCCGATCGGCGTGGCCAAGGCGGATGGCTGAGCCCCTACGGCTGGACGTCGCGGCGACGTTGAACGCGCTGCTCACCGGCTCCGATCCGGTGAGCAGCGCGCTGCGTGCTCAGCTTCCGTACGCCCGGGTGGTCGGCAGGTGTGGTTGCGGCTGCGCGACGGTCGACCTCGCGGTGGACCACGCAGCGGTCCCACCGGCTCCCGCTCACGGCAATCCGGCCGCGGACGCCTGGTACGCCGAACCGGAGGACGCCGGCGTGATGGTCTTCACGAAGGACGGCTACCTCTCACTGCTGGAGATCTACTCGACGTCCAGCGAGCCGATCAGCACATGGCCGGAGCCCCGCTTCGTCGAGCGCTGAGCACGGCCGCGAACCCCGTCGGTGTGGCTCCCACCGAAGGATGCTCATGTAGGGGCCGGCCCTGCATCCTCGCAAGCGGCTAGCTGGTGCCACTCATGGCTGCACCCGCCGACGCAGTAACGCTCGCGCCGACGGGTGTCCGCGATCGCGAACAGTGCGACCAGCAGACGAAACGCCCTGGCACGGTCGTAGGACGGCAGGTCGGCCATGTTCAGCCGCCATCGCGTCAGCATCACGGCCGGCGTGTAGGTCGGGCGCAACCCAGAGCGCGCAATGGCCTCATCGGCAGCCCCTGGCTGCCTGGTCGACCGAACAGCACACCGAGATCCGACGTCACCAGGACGCGTACGACCAGAGCGCCCCACGGAGTGCGTGACTGCGTGAGGCGGGGTGGACCATCAGCTCTGCTCGATGTGGAGATGGATGGGCCCTCGCAGGACGGGGCTGGGCCGGTACGGCGGCGGGTCGGCGACCAGCCTGGGCCGATCCAGGCGACGTACCAGCTCGTTCAACGCGATCTGGGTCTCCAGTCGAGCCATCGGGCCGCCGAAGCACAGGTGGATGCCGCTGCCGAACCCCAGGTGCTGGTTGTCCTGCCGATCGGGGTCGAAGCGGTCGGGCTCGTTGAAGCGGTCCGGATCCCGGCTGCCCGAAGCGAGCATGAGCATGATCTGCGAGCCCTTGGGGATGACGGTGTCGGCGACGGTGATGTCGCTGTACGCCGCCCGCCACGGAATGATGTGCACGGGGGGCTCGTAGCGCAGCAGTTCCTCGACCAGCGGCACGACCAGGTCCGGTTCGTCGCGCAGTCGCTGCAGTACCTCCGGGTGGCGCAGCAGCGTCAGCATGCCATTGGTGATGAGGTTGACGGTGGTCTCGTGGCCGGCGATGAGCAGCAGGTTGGCGGTGCTGATGATTTCTTCGTCGGTCATCCGCCCGTCGGGCCCGTCGTCGTTGGCCAGCCGTGTCAGCAGGTCGTCGCCGGGCCGGCCGTGGCGTTGTTCCAGCAGCCCGCCGAGGTATTGGCGCAGGTCTTTGGTGGCCTGCACGCCGTTGTCCAGTTTTTCCTTCGGGTCGGTCTTGGGGTTGTAGCCGATCGAGTCGATGATGGCGTTCACCCACACGCGGAACCGCGGTTCGTCCTCGCGTGGTACGCCGAGCAGGTGGCAGATCACGGTGACGGGGAACGGGTAGGCGAAGTCGTCGACGATGTCGATCTGCTGCTTGCCCGCGAAGTCGTCGATGAGGCTGCTGACGATGGTCGTCAGGTCGGGTTCCATGCCGGTCACCAGCCCCGGGGTGTGCGGGGGGCCGAAGTGGCGCATCGCCAGGCGCCGCAGACGGTCGTGCTCGGGCGGGTCGAGGTTGATGAACGACGGCGTGGCACGTTCCTCCATCGCGGGCATCGGATGCGACAGATTGCGGACGTCGGAGCTCAGGTGTGGGTCGTGCAGTACGCCGGCGAGTTCGCGATAGGTGCTGATGACGTAACTGCCGTCCTCCTGCAGGGCCACCGGCGTCTTGCGCAGCTCGGCGTACAGCGGGTACGGGTCGGCCCGGGCGGAGTAGTCGAGGATCCGGGGCAGGATGTCGGGCGTCTCGGTCGTGGTCATGTCGCTGTCCCTCCTACCGGTGCTGCCGCATGGCTGTGACACGCCGCTCGCCCGGGTCATGGCCGGTGACGACCACCGTGGCGCCCTGGCCGAGCAGAGTGGGGCCGGGGAAGTCGACGGGCACCGGTTTCGCGTCGGCGGGCCCGTCGGGCGTGGGGCAGGGAGGCGGGAAGGGCGCGGCCGTCTCGATCAACTGCCGGTAGTGGTCGAGCCACTTCGCGTTGTTGAAGCTGACCGCCGCGGTGACGCGGCCTTGGTAGCCGTATGCGGCGACGAAGCGGCGGTCGGACACAGACCCCTGGGTGACGACGACCTCGTCGGCATAGGTCGGTACACCGACGGACTTGATGTTGACGCCGAACTGGATCGACCAGAACGCCGGGATGGACAGGTGCGGCCAGCGGTCCGCCTGGGCGCTGACCATGTTGTGCGCCGCGATTTCGGCCTGCTCCACGGCGTTGGCCCAGTGCTCCAGCGAGATGAACCGGTATTCGTAGATCGGGTTCGGACAGCGTGCCACGTCTCCGGCGACGAAGATGTCGTCGGTGACCAGGCCGTTGAGGTCGAAGGCGCGGCAGCCCGCGTCGCAGGCAACTCCCCATATGCCCACCGCCAGTCCCGAGTCCCGCAGCCACTCGGTGTTGCGGATGCCCCCGAGCGCGACTACCGCCACGTCGGCGTCGACCGTGCTGCCGTCGGAGAAGTGGGCGCGGCGAAACCGCCCTTGCGCGTCGCCCTCCAGTTGGGTGACCTTGACACCGCAGCGCAGGTCGACGCCGTGGGCGCGCTGCATGTCCGCCGCGACCTCACCGATCATGGCGCCGAGTCCGCCGACCAGCGGGGCCGGCGCGAGCTCGGCGACGGTCACCGCGATATCACGCTCGCGGCAGATGGAGGCGATCTCGGAACCGGTGAAGCCCGCGCCGATGATCAGTACGCGGGAGGGCCCGGCGGCCATCGCCCGCTGCAGGCCCTCGGCGTCCTCGCGGGTGCGCACGACGAACACGCCGTCCAGGGCCGCCTCGGCCTCGACGAACCAGGGCCGGGCCCGTACCCCGGTAGAGATCAACATGCGGTCGAAGGGAACCTCGCGGCCGTCGGCGAGATGCACGTGGTTGGTCGCCAGGTCCAGCCCGTCGGCAGGGACGCCCAGAAGCCACTCCGCATCGATCTCACGACGTCGCGGCAGCGTGGTGCCCCCGGCCGGCACCCATCCGGTCAGTACCTGCTTGGACAGCGGAGGGCGGTCATAAGGCTCGCCCAGTTCGTCGCCGATCATGGTCAACGTGCCGGTGAAACCCTCGGCGCGCAGAGCCTCCGCGGTTCGCAGTCCCGCCAACGACGCCCCGACGATGACGATGCGGCCGTCGCGCTTGAATCCCTGCAGGGTGGCGGCGCTGCTCATGACGGCGACGCCCCAACCGGCGCGTCCCGCCCCTCCAACTGGTCGACCAGAATGGCCTGGAGCGGGCACGCTGCCGCGGCGCGCAGCACCTGCTCGCGCTGGACGTCGTCGGGATTCGGGTTGTACATCAGCGCTTCCTCGCCGTGCATCCGGAAGGCGTCCGGAGCCAGGAACGCGCACTGCGCATACCCCTGACACCGGGAAAGATCAACGACAACTTTCATCCCGAACTCCATTTCAGGGACGCAAAGCTGCGGGTCCTGAGGCAGCACCACTACGGCACCCAAAGCGCGAGGCACGCCTTCGAAGAAGGGATTCGACCGTTACTCACCCCTGCGCATACGAAGGGGTGCACCACGCACGTCAAAGGTCTCCGCAGGAAGAATTGATCATCGCGAATGAGGCCCGGGCGTCTGCAAAACCGCCCGGAGAACCTGACCTTGCCGTCAAAAGCGTAGCCCGCGCGCACGTCGTCCGCACCCTGGGAAAGGGACGTGCGGGCGTCGGTCACCAGGCGAGGTTGCTGTGGCCGCTGCCAGGAGGTGAGGAGGGCGATGCCGTCACCGACTCCCAGCGGGGCCGCCGAAGAAGATCATGACCCAGGCGAAGTCACCGGCCTCCGTGCCGTCGCCCGGGTCGGCGCGTGATGACATCCGTGGATGACGGAGGGTTGCAGAGGTCTGTGAGCGCGGCTTGACCTGGGTCTCACCGTCGCACCCTGCAGACCTCCCAACCAGTGCTTGACCACGATCACTTGGAAAGCCCCAGCTTGCTGAGCTTGGTCAGCTGTGTCCTGATGATCGCTTCCGGTACGACAGCTGGGCCCTTGCCCCTTGGCCCTCGGGGGCGGTTGAACTCGTAGAACATGGCGACCGTCGTCCCCTGTCGAACGGCCACCACTGCGTAGGGAACCCGGATGGGCTCCTCGTCCTCGCTGTCCGCCGCGAGCTGTGTGAGCCGCAGGGACACGGATTCATCGCCGTAGCCGGGGTCGGGCTGGAGTGCGGCCTCGCTGTAGCGGATCCACCCGGATGTCCTTGAAGGTCTTGCACCGCTTGGCGGCCATGCGGAATGCGTCGATCACCCGCGCGGCATCCCCGGCGCTGTGTGACGACAGGATCATGGATGCACCGGGGCCGTGCTTCTTCGAAAAAATCACCCGGCCGACGCGTGCGGTGGCTGTGAAGCCGCTGCTTCCGCCCAGTGCCTGAACGACGGGCGTGCATTCGGCAGGATCCGCCGTCCTCTGAGACGCCGAGGGAGCAGCCAGGATCCGGTTGACCTCGTAGCCGTCGAGATCCGTGTCCGTGATCGCCGCCCGCTCCAGGTCCGCCTTGCTCAACGGCTTGTCCTGGACACCAGCCCTCTTGGTCTCTTCCGACGCTGCGCCTGCCCGGGAGCTCTGCCCGGATCCACATGCGGCGAGCGTCAAGAAGGTCATGAGCATGGCAATAGCGGTGCCGACCCGTGATTGGCGAACCACTGTCTTCCCCACCCGTTTGATTGTTGAGCGCGCGCAGGTTCCCGCCGGCTCAGGAAGCTTCGCTCGAACCATCCGCCCCGGCTCAGAGCATTGAGCAGCAGGGTAGATCGTCCGCTTGGGAAACGGGATGGGTTTTGAGGCTGAGGGGCGGTTGCGGCGTGCCATCGAGGGAAGGGGCGCCGCCGGTATTTTGCAGGCATGTGTGTCTCGATGCGTCAGGCCGAGTTCTCCGGCACGACTCTGTACGGCGGGCGGCTGCGGCATCCCGTGCACGGATTGATTCATGTACTGGGGTATCAGAACACCGTGGTCAATCTGGCCGACGGGCCCAACGCCATGCTGCTGCACCTGCCCACGTTCCGGATGACTCAGGACAACTTCCTTTCGGTGGGGAGAAGTTCGGACGTTCTTGAGCGCATGGTGGATGCCGTGCGGCCCCGTTCCGTGGGCATATCCGACGGCATCGAGTGGATGGGGTGGGACGCCCCGCCGGAGGTCCAGGTCTTCGAGCACGACATCTACACGGTGCTGCTCGCCCATACCCCGACCGCGCTGCCGGCCGCCCTCGCGCAAGTGCCGGAGCACAAGCGGCCCCGGCTGAGTGAGGCGCTGTTGCGGTTCTACGCGGAGCGGTATCCGGGGCGTGCTCTCGCCGTGTGCTGCTTCGACAACGCGCAGGCCGCGCAGGCCAAACCGCTGTTGATGTGGTACCCGCCCATCGATCCCGACGTGCTCACCCTGCCCGCGGTGGACTGCCACACGGGAGAAGTGCCCGACCTCAATGCCGAGGTACCGGCCGACCATTGGGTGGGCGACCTGAATCTCGTCAGTAGGACCACGCCATAAGGGTGCGGGCCCGCTCGAAGGCCGCTCGCTTGAAGGCCGCTCACTTGAAGGCCCAGGATTTCGGCATTCATCGCCCGACCTGGGCCCCTGGCGCCAACCCCTCCGAGAGCCATATAAGGTAAGGCTTGCCTTAGTCATTGGTCGGAGCGGTATCGGAGTCGTTGTGCGCACCTTGGGATCGAAGGCCGTCCTGGCCGTTGCCGTCGCCGGCGGGCTGCTGCTGGCCGGATGCGGGTCAGGGGACGGCGGAGCCGCGTCGCAGAGCGAAGGCTCCTCCGACGGCTCGCGCAACCTCGTGGCGGGCGCCTCCGAGGGGCCCGTCGTCGCCCCCAGCGCCGTCGCCGACGGCATGGGAGCCGGTGACGCCGAGGACGGCGAGTTCCCGCGGACCGTCGGGCATTTCGAGGGCAAGACGGAGATCAAGTCCGCGCCCACACGGATCGCTGTGCTCAGCACCGGGCAGCTGGACGACCTGCTGTCCCTGGGGGTCGTACCGGCCGTCACGACCCGCGCCGACAATGCCGGGCTCGTGCCGGACTACCTCCGGGACGCCTTCCCCACCTATAAGAAGCAGCTCGCGAAGATGACCGACGCGGGCACCCGCACCGCGCCCAATCTGGAGACGCTGGCCGCCGCCAAGCCCGATCTGATCCTGGTCAACGACTCGCTGGGTGATCTCTACCCGAAGCTGTCGAAGATCGCGCCGACCGTCGTCACGGCGGGCAACGGCATCAACTGGAAGCGGGATCTACTGCTCGTCGGCGCCGCGATCGGCAAGGCGGACAAGGCCGAGGAGATGCTCGACGACATCGCGAGCGACGCCGCCGAAAGCGGCAGGAGCCTCGGTGACCCCGCCGTGTCCATGGTGCGGTTCACGCCCGACCGGACGCGGATGTTCGGGGTGTCGTCGTTTACCGGGTCCATCGCCGTCGACATGGGGCTCGGACGGCCCAAGTCCCAGCAGTTCAACGCCATTTCGCAGGACATCGGGGCGGAGAGCATCGATACCGCGGACGGTGACTGGATCTTCTACTCCGTGCAGGGCGACGCGTCCAAGACCGACGCCGGGAGCGTGCTCGCCGGGCCGCTGTGGAAGTCGATGAAGGCCGTCAAGGCCGGGCACGCGGTGAAGGTCGACGACGACCCCTGGTACCTCAACGCCGGTCCGACCGCCGCACGGCTCGTCGTACGCCAGCTCGCGGACGCCATCACCGGCAAGTGAACCCCCGGTGAGCCAAGCGAGTCGAGCGAGCCAAGCGAGTCGAGCGCGTCGAGCCGGGTGGCTCGCCGCCGCCCTCCTCCTCACCGCCACCACCGTCGCCCTCAGCCTCGCCGTCGGCACCCGCCCGGTCCCCCTCTCCGTCGTCCTCGACGCCCTCGCGCACGGCGGGAGTTCGCCGGACGCACTGGTCGTACGGTCGCTGCGGGTGCCGCGGACCGCGATCGGGCTGACCGCGGGTGCCGCGCTCGGGCTCGCGGGGGCGGCGTTGCAGGCGGTCAGCCGCAATCCGCTCGCCGATCCGGGGATCCTCGGGCTGAGTCAGGGCGCGGCGGCCGGTGTCGTGTGCGCGATCGCGCTCGGGCTCGCCAACGGCTTCGACGGATACGTCTGGTACGCCTTCGCCGGTGCCGTCCTTGCCGCGTGTGTCGTGTACGCCATCGCCTCGCGCGGGCGCGGCGGGGCCTCGCCGGTGAAACTGGCGCTCGCCGGAACCGCGCTGTCCGCGATGACGGCGGGCGCCACGACTGTCGTACTGACGTCGAGTTCGGCGACGCTGGACCAGTTCCGCTTCTGGCAGGTGGGCGCGCTCAGCGGGCGCGACGCCGGGACCGTCGGGCGGATGCTGCCGTTCCTGCTCGCCGGTGCGCTCCTTGTGCTGGCCTGTGCCCGCGGCCTGGACGCGCTCGCGCTCGGCGACGACCAGGCGAGGGCGCTGGGCCACCGGGTCGCGCTCGTACGGGGCTGCGCGGCGCTCGGCGCGACCGTCCTCACGGCGTCCGCGGTCGCCGCCGCGGGCCCCATCGCCTTCATCGGCCTCGCCGTACCCCACCTCGCCCGCCGCCTCGTCAACGGCGGTCACCGCTGGAGCCTCCCGCTCTCCGCCCTGCTCGGCGCCGCCCTGCTGCTCGCCGCGGATGTGGCGGGCCGCGTGGTCCGTGCACCCGCGGAGGTCCCGGCCGGGGTGATGACCGCGCTGGTGGGAGTGCCGGTGCTGGTCGTCCTCGTACGACGGAAGGGGGTGGCAGCGTGACGGCGGCAACCGCGTCTCCCCCTGCGTATCCGCGCTCGGCCGGGCTCCGCGTACTCCGCTGCCGGCGGCTCTCCCTCCTCGTGCACCGGCGCTCGGCGGCCGTCGCCTGCGCGCTGCTCCTGCTCCTCGCGGGCGTGATGCTGTTCTCGGCGTGCGTCGGACAGACGTACGTCCCGCCCGGTGAGGTGTGGCGCGTTCTGCGCGGTCACGGAGGCCCGTACGACCTCGTCGTCGGCGAGCTGCGCGTGCCCCGGATCGTGCTGGGCGCGCTGGTCGGCTCGGCGCTCGGGCTGTCCGGGGCGCTGGTGCAGACGGTGACGCGCAATCCGCTGGCCAGCCCGGATGTCATCGGCGTCGGGCACGGCGCCGCCGCCGCAACCGTCCTGGCGCTCGCCACCGGCACGGTCGCCTCCCCCGGCGCGCTCCCGGCCGTGGCCGTCGCCGGCGGGCTCGGGGCCGCCGCGCTGGTGTACGTGCTGGCCTGGCGGCATGGCATGCAGCCAAGTCGGTTCGTGCTGACGGGAGTCGGGATCGGCGTCGCGCTCTCGGCGGTCGTACAGCTGTATCTCGCCGAGAGCGAACTGGCCGCCGCCGAGCAGGTCAAGCTGTGGCTGACGGGCAGTCTGAACGGGCGTGGCTGGGAGCAGGCCGAGCCCCTCGCCTGGGTGCTTCTGCTCTCGGCTCCCGCCCTGGTGTGGGCGAACCGTGCGCTGCGGCCGCTCGGTCTGGACGCCGACACGGCCGCCGCCCTCGGCGTCCCCGTGCAGCGCGTCCAACTCGGCTTGACCGTCCTGGGCGTGGTGCTGGCCGCGACCGCGACGGGCGCCGCGGGCCCGATCGGCTTCGTCGCCCTCACCGGCCCCCAGCTGGCCCGCCGCCTCACCCGTACCCCCCAACTGCCCCTCATCGCCTCCGCATTGACGGGCGCCGTCGTCGTGGTCGGCGCCGACCTGGTGGCCCGCACGCTGCTGCCGCCGCTGGAGATCCCGGTCGGGGCGCTCACGTCCCTGGTCGGGGGGCCGTATCTGCTGTGGCTGCTGGGGCGGTCGGGCAGGCGCTGACCGGGGACCAACGGCCGTCCGGCGTGGGCCGGTGACCGGGGATCAGCGACCGTCCGGTGTCGGCCGGTGCTCCACGTACTCGACGACCGTGCCGTCGGGATGCCGTGCCGAGATCACCCTGCTCGGCGCGCCCGGCGGTCACGCACTCGTGCAGACCCCCGAGTCGTACGACGGGAAAGGCGAGGGCGCCGACCGGCCGTACGACCCGTCGGCGCCCCGAACGCGCGAGAACTAGATGGTCGCGGTGTCGATCACGAAGCGGTAGCGGACATCGCTGGCGAGGACCCGCTCGTACGCGTCATTGATCTCGGACGCGCTGATCAGCTCGATCTCGGCGCCCAGGCCGTGCTCGGCACAGAAGTCGAGCATTTCCTGGGTCTCCTGGATGCCGCCGATGCCGGAGCCGGCGAGGGACTTGCGGCCCATGATCACGGAGAAGAGGTTGAGGGAGATCGGCTCCTCGGGGGCGCCGACGTTCACCAGCGCGCCGTCCGTCCTGAGGAGGGACAGGAACGCGCCGAAGTCCAGCGGCGCGGAGACCGTCGACAGGATGATGTCGAAGGTGCCCGCCAGCTCCTCGAAGGTCTTCGGGTCGCTGGTCGCGTAGTAGTGGTCGGCGCCCAGCTTCAGGCCGTCGTCCTTCTTGCGGAGCGACTGGGACAGGACGGTCACCTCGGCGCCGAGGGCGTGTGCGATCTTGACGCCCATGTGGCCGAGGCCGCCCATGCCGAGGACGGCGACCTTCTTGCCGGGGCCGGCGTTCCAGTGCTTGAGCGGGGAGTACGTGGTGATGCCGGCGCAGAGCAGCGGCGCGGCCACGTCGAGGGAGAGGCCGTCGGGGATGCGGACGGTGTAGTTCTCGTCGACGACGATCTTCTCGGAGTAGCCGCCGTAGGTGGGCTCGCCGTTCTTGTCGAGGGCGTTGTACGTGCCGACGTTGCCCTTGACGCAGTACTGCTCCAGGCCCGCCTTGCAGTTCTCGCACTCACGGCAGGAGTCGACCATGCAGCCGACGCCCACGCGGTCGCCGACCTTGAACTTGGTGACGCCGGGGCCGACCTCGGAGACGATGCCGGCGATCTCGTGGCCCGGCACCATCGGGAAGATGCCCTCGGCCCAGCCGTCGCGGGCCTGGTGGATGTCCGAGTGACAGATACCGGCGAACTTGATGTCGATCAGGACGTCGAACTCGCCGACCTCGCGGCGCTCGATGGTGGTGCGCTCCAGCGGAGCCTTGGCGGCGGGGGCGGCGTACGCAGCAACGGTGGTCATGCCGGGGTTCTCCTAAGGAGTGGTCCTGTACCCGGCCGCCTTCTGACCGGGTACGTCGACCAGCCTGCCGTACCGCACAGCTTTCACCCAGGTCACGGCTCTGCGTACGTCCGCTGGTCCTACTACTGGCGGGGTCAGGTTCACAGGCGTACGACCATGAATACTGGAGGTATGGATGAACAGCCCGAGCACCTGGAGGCCGGCCCGCCCCTGGACCGGCGCGCCGAGCTCAGCGAGTTCCTGCGCACCCGCCGGGCCCGGCTGAAGCCGGAGGACGTGGGGCTGCCGGACTACGGGCGGCACCGTCGCGTGCCGGGGCTGCGGCGCGAGGAGCTGGCCCAGCTGGCCGGGGTGTCCGTCGCGTACTACACGCGCCTCGAACAGGGCAACGGACGGAACGTGTCCGCGGAGGTACTCGACGCGATCGCCCGCGCGCTGCGGCTGACGGACGCCGAGCACGCGCATCTCACTCACCTGGCGAAGCCCAAGGCGCACAAGAAGAAGCAGGCGGCGCGGCCGCAGCAGGTGCGTGTGGCGTTGCGGCAGCTGATCGACACCTTCGACGGCGTTCCGGCGTACGTCGTCGGGCGGCGCTCGGAGATCCTCGTCTGGAACCGCATGGCCGCGGCTGTCTTCGGCGACTGGTCGGAGCTGCCGCCGCAGGAGCGGAACTGGGCGCGGATGGTATTTCTGAAGCCCGAGTACCGCGAGCTGTTCGTGGAGTGGGACCAGAAGGCGTCCGACATCGTGAGTCTCCTGCGCATGAACGCGGGCTGCCATCCCGACGACCCGCGCCTGTCGGCCCTCGTCGGCGAACTCTCCGTGAAGAGCGAGGAGTTCCGGCGGTTGTGGGCCACGCACGACGTCAAGGAGAAGAGCCACGGCGTCAAGCGGCTGCATCACCCGCTGGTGGGTGAACTGAGCCTCCACTTCGAGTCGTTCAGACTCGTCGACGACGACGAGCAGTCGCTGGTCACGTACCACGCGGAACCGGGTTCCGCCTCGGCGGAGGCGCTGCGCCTGCTGGCGAGCTGGGGGACGGATGCGACCCGCGCGGGGGCGGCTTCTACGCCGTAGGGTTTTCGCCCCCGCCGCCCCCTGCCCGTCCCGTCCCGGGGGGCTCCGCCCCCAGACCCCCGTATCGCGCTGACGCGCTCGCCCTCAAACGCCGGACGGGCTAAAACTCTCCAGCCCCGGCCGGCAAAAAGACGGATAGGGGCGGCGGGGGCGAAGAAACCCATGCCGATCACGGCTGATACGGCGGCGCGGCCCCCCAGTTCCACCTCGGCACCGGCTGCTCCCCCGGCGGCACCGCATCCGGGCCGGAGAAGTACACGGCCAGCCGCGTCCCCCACTCCGCGTACGCGACGAACGCCGAGCGGAACTCGGCGTCCGTGGGCAGCCCGGCGTCGTCCGCCGCGTCCTGGAGCAGGTTCACCCAGCGGCGCCGCTGCACCTCCGTGATGTTCTTGCCGAAGTGCTTGGCGACCATGTGCCCGTGGCCGCCCTGTGTCTCGGAGTACGTGTGCGGACCGCCGAAGACCTCGCCGAGCCAGAGGGCGACGTGCGCGGCGTGTTCGGGGGCCAGGTCGGCGAAGAGCGGGGCCAGGATGTCGTCCTTGAGGACCTTGTCGTAGAAGACCTCGGTGAGGCGGGAGAAGGCCTCGGCGCCGCCCGCCCAGGCGTAGAGGGTGGGGACGGAGGCGCCGGCGCCGCGGACGGTCGTCGGCTTGTAGTGGCGCATTTCCTCGATGTGGGAGATGTAGGGGCGGATCTCGGCGAGGAAGTCGGCGAAGAGCTCCGACTTCCGGAAGCCTTCGAGGTGGGCCTCGGTCGACGTCCAGGTGATCCGCAGGATGAAGTGCTCGAAGTCCTCCTCGCAGCGCGCGAGTTCGTAGTCGACGCACTGCGGGGCCGCGGCCAGCTGGGCGGCGGCCCGGGTATAGGCGGCGAGGAATTCCGCCGACTGCTGCTCGGGAATCCGGTACCGGGTGTATTCGACGGTGTGGGCAGTCATGGCGCCCACGGAAACACGGACGGCCCGCCGGAAGCTTCTCTTCCGGCGGGCCGTTCGCTAATGGCTCATTCGCTGTGGCGTCCGCTCATGGCTCACTCGCCGTGGCATTCGCTCATGGCTCACTTGCCGTAGTACGCGTTGTAGATCGAGATCGTCGACTTGTTGCCCTTCTTGTCGGCGATCTTGGCGTGGAACGAGATGCCCTTGCCCTTCGCCGGGTTCTTGAAGGTGATCTTGCCGTTCTTGACGCTGAGCTTGGTCCACGTCTGGCCGTAGTCGTACGAGACGTACACGTACAGCGACTTCAGGTTGGATCCCTTGGCCGCGCCCTGGACGGTGACCGGGATGGTGACCTTCTTGTCGGCCGTCCCACGGCTGTCCAGGCCGAGGGAAGCGCCGAAGCGGACCGTGGAGACCGGCAGCTTCGCCCCGTCGGCCTTCTTGGAGTGGAACGTCCAGCTCGCGTCGATCCGCGTGGAGGCCGCGGCCACCTTCACGGAGCGCTTGATGGACGTGGTCAGCTTGTACGCCGCGTCCGCGTCCGGCACCTTGAACTGGCCGCTGCCGTCCAGCGCGTCGGCGGTCTCGGCGACCTTGGTGCCGTTGCGGTACAGATCCGTCTTCACCGAGGTGTAGAGGGAGGACCCGGCGTGCGTCGCGCCGTCGGCGAACACCGGCAGATAGCCGTAGATGTACTTGCCACTGCGGTAGACGCCGAACTCACCACCGATCTTCGGGCCGAAGACGCCGGTGTTGAACGTCTTCGTGTAGCTCTTGCCCGCCTTGAAGGTCTGCGGCTCGCCCAGCGTGTAGAAGGCCTCGGAGATCGGGAAGCCGTCGGCGTCCGTGCCCCCGTACTGCTCGAAGTCGAGGCTCCACTGGACCTTGTCACCGGTGGACACGTACATCGTGCGCGTGCCGGGCAGCTTCTGCTCGACGGCGACCCCGAAGGAGAAGTCGTCGGGCAGATAGCCGTACGCGCTGACGGCGCCCGTCTTGCCGGAGGTCGCGGCCCCCAGGTTCGACTTCACCGTGGACAGTTCGCTCGCCTTGTAGTGCTTGACGTGCGTGCCCTGCAGCTTGGTGACCTCGCCGCCGGTCAACACGTCGTACTCGGCGTTGTCGCCCTTCGTCCACACGCCGGACCAGCTCTGCGACAGACCGGAGGAGACCGCCGCACCGATGTGTCCCACTCGCAGGTTCTGGAAGGAGTCCAGGCCGATGCCGACGCCGATGCCCGCGGGGTCGTACATGTAGGAGACCATCGCGGACAGCGGCTTCGCCTGGGCGTCCGGCACCGTGATGTCGGCGGCCTTGGCCGTGCGCTGGTCGATGGTCACCGACAGGTTCTTGGTGACGCTCAGCTTGGGCTGGACCAGCCAGTCCACGCCGCCGTCGACCGAGGTGAGGTCCTTGACCAGCTCGGAGTCGAGGACGTAGTTGCCCTTGGGGACGCGAATGGTCTCGGTGTCCCCGGTGCCCTGCGAGAAGAAGTCCCGCCCGAGGCCAAGACCCGAGTAGGCGTACAGGTCGGTGAGGTGGATGGGCTGCTCGCCCGCGCGGGCGATGTACTTGAGCTTGACGTCGTACGACTCCACCTCGCGCTGCACCGCGGCCGCGGTCCGCACCGACTGGCCGCCGCCCGTGGCCGTCACGTACGCCGAGTACGCGCCGTCCGTGGTGCCGCCCAGCTTGGTGTTGACGGTGACGTCGACCGAGGCCTTGCCGCCCGCCGGGACGGTGACGGTCTTCGCGCCGAGCTTGAAGAAGCCCGCGGGGGCCGCCTGGCCCTTGGGGTTGGTCGCGGAGACCGCCAGGGTCAGCGTGACGTCGGTCTTGCCGAGGTTGCGGTAGGTGAGCTGCTTGGTCACCGGCGTGTCGTCGGTGTGCGGCCACTGCTGGACGCCGAAGCTCACCGAGTTCGGGTCGGCGATCACGGTCTGCTTGATCGCCTTGTCGACGGCGATGCGGCCCGAACCCTGCTGGAACGGCGTGTACTTGCCGCCCTTCGCGGAGCCGGTCAGCGCGCCCTTGAGCTCGGCGAACGTCCAGTCCGGGTGCTCCTGCTTGAGGATCGCCGCCGCGCCCGCTACATGCGGGGTGGCCATCGACGTACCCGAAATGGTCAGGTAGCCGGCCGGCTTCTCGCCGACCTCCTTGTCGATGAGGCTGCCCGGGGCCGCCGCTGCCGTGATGTCCACGCCGGGGGCGGTGACGTCGGGCTTGATGGCGCCGTCGAGGCCGGGCCCGCGGCTGGAGAAGGACGCCAGCTTGTCGTTGTCGTCGACCGCGCCGACGGTGAGCGCGTCGGCCGCGCTGCCCGGGGAGCCGATGGTCTGCTCGCCGAAGTCGCCGTCGTTGCCGGCGGCGATCGCGAAGAGGATGCCCTTCTCCTCGGAGAGCTTGTTGACCTCGGCCTCGAGCGGGTCGATCTCCGGGGTGTCGCCGCCGCCCAGGCTGAGGTTGACGACATCGGCGCCCTGGTCGGCGGCCCACTCCATGCCCGCGAGGATGCTGGAGTCGTCTCCGTAGCCGTCGTCGCTGAGGACCTTGCCGTTCAGGATCTTCGCGCCGGGCGCGACACCCTTGTACTTGCCGTTGGACTTGGCGCCCGTGCCCGCCGCGATCGAGGCGACGTGCGTGCCGTGGCCGAACTTGTCGGTCGCGTCGGCGGAGGTGGAGAAGTTCTTGGCCGCGATCACCTGGTCCTTGAGGTCCGGGTGGGTGGCGTCGACTCCGGTGTCCAGGACG
This sequence comes from Streptomyces sp. NPDC029292, assembly GCF_055569295.1. Taxonomy (NCBI): domain Bacteria; kingdom Bacillati; phylum Actinomycetota; class Actinomycetes; order Kitasatosporales; family Streptomycetaceae; genus Streptomyces; species Streptomyces sp. NPDC029292. The sequence goes on along the minus strand of NZ_JBVHXR010000002.1, from coordinate 289,681 downwards.
GCGATCTTGACGCCCTTGCCGTCGTAACCGGCGGCCCACGCGGTGGGCGCGCCGATCTGCGGCACGGACTTGTCGAGGCTCGCCTTGCGCACCCCGTCGAGCCAGACGTGCGCGATACCGGAGGCGGCGCTGCCGCCGTTGGTGACCGCCGACCAGAGCTCGGCCGCGTCCTGCTTCGGCGTCAGCACCGCGTCCGCGTTCAGCGACTTCAGGGTCCTGCGGACCGTGCCCGCGTCTCGCACGTCGGCCTTGGCGGCCGTCGCGGCTCCCTTGTAGCCGACGATCAGCTTCAGGCCCTTCTGCTGGGCCTTGCGGGTCGCGGCCTTGTTCAACTCGGTGACGTCGAAGAGCCGCTGGTCGAGCTTGCCGGTGGCTATCAGGCGCTGGGCGTCGGCCGGCACGACGAGCGTGTGACCGTCGGCCTTGCGGACCGATACGGGTATGTGCTCGCGGCCCTTGGCACGCTCGAAGCCGACGACGCGCCCCTTGGCGTCGACGGCCACCCGGTCGCCGGTGATCAGTGTGATGTGGTGCCTGGCCGTGAGCTTGGCCTGCCCGGCCACGGAAGCGCTGCTCGCGTGCTCTTGCTTCGCCGACGCCGGGCTGGTCATTCCCGCCGCCAGGGCCACGGCGGCCGCCGTGGCGATGGTCGCCGCGCACGCTCTTTTCACTTGTCTGCGCAAGTCTCCCCCTGGAGATGAGGTCCGGGACGAAATCCCCATTTCATCCGGCCGGGGGAAGTCCCGCACGCATGCGCGTACACCCCCCGGAATACGAAGTATGCCGGGGGGTGATCGACCACTCAATAGTGGGGCAGCTGTAAAGAGTTGACGGAGTTGCTCCGCTACGCTCCCGCGCTCCCCCTTTTGTGCTCCTTTATGCCCCCGCGTTTTCCTTGACAGTGATCTTGCCCTTGCGGATCGTCGCAAGCCGCGGGGCCTTCTTCGCGATCGCGGAATCGTGCGTGACCATGATGAAAGTGAGCCCGTGCTCCTTCCACATGGCTTCCAGTACGTCCATGATCTCGTCGCGCATCGACTCGTCGAGGTTGCCGGTGGGTTCGTCGGCGAGCAGCACCTTCGGCTGCTTGACCAGGGCGCGGGCGATGGCGACGCGCTGCTGCTGGCCGCCGGACAGCTCGGCGGGCAGATGCCCGAGCCGCTCGGCGAGGCCCACCGACTCCAGTGCGTCGGCGGCCCGCTGCCGCCGTTCCTTGGTCTTCACACCGAGGGGTACGAGGGCGGTCTCCACGTTCTCCTGGGCGGTGAGCGTGGGGATCAGGTTGAAGCTCTGGAAGACGAAACCGATGTTCTCGCTGCGCACCTTGGTGAGCTTGGCCTCGGACAGCTTGGCCATGTCCGTGCCGTCGAGTTCGACGCTGCCGGCGGTGGGCCGGTCGAGTCCGCCGAGCATCTGCAGCAGTGTGGACTTGCCGCCGCCGGTGGGGCCCTGGATGACGAGCCGGTCGCCGTCCCCGATGGTCAGATCGACCCCGACGAGCGCGTCGATCGTCTCCTTGCCCCGTGTATAGCGCTTGGTGACGCCTCTGAGTTCGTACATGGTGCAACTCCTGGTTTTGCGTAAGGGGGTTGGCCGCGTGAGCCGTGCGGGCCGGGCTATTCGACGCGGCGCAGGGCGTCCGCGGGCCGCAGCCGGGAGGCGCGCCAGCCGCCGAAGGCGCCGGCGATCAGACCACCGGCGACGGCGAGGGCGACCGCGCCGATGATGGTGCTGAGGCTGACGGGCGCGGTGAGCGCGACGTCGAGGGCCTTGGACGCGGTCTGCCGGGCAGGACCGCCGAGGCCGCCGCCACCGGGGCCGCCCGCGCCACCGCCGCCGCCACCCGAACTGCCCACCTGCGCCTGCAGGGTCGGGCTGATCTCGGTGACGACGTACGCGCCCGCGAGGCCGATCGCGATGCCGAGAGCGCCGCCGACCAGACCGTTGACCATGGCCTCACCGACGACCTGACGGGTCACCCGGCCGGACTTCCAGCCGAGCGCCTTGAGGGTGCCGAACTCCCGTACGCGCCGGGAGACGGCCGAGGAGGTGAGCAGACCCGCCACCAGGAAGGCGGCCACGAGCACCGCGATGGACAGCCACTTGCCCACGTTCGAGGCGAGGCTGGAGGCGGTGGAGAGGGAGCCGGAGACGGTGTCCGCGAGGTCCGCGGAGGTCGTCACGGTCGTACCCGAGATGTTCTTCTGGATGGTGCTCTTGACGCTGCTGATCTGCTGCGAGTCGGACGCCTTGACGTAGATCGTGGTGACCTTGTTCTTGGAGTCACTGATCGTCTGGGCCTGCTTGAGCGGGATGTAGAGGTTGGCCGCCGCGTCACCGCTGTCGGGCGTCGCGACGCCGATGACCTTGTACTTGACGCTCTTGATGGTGACGGTGCTGCCGACCTTGAGCTTCTTCTCCTTGGCGTACGACTTGTCCGCGACGACGACCTTGGCGTTGGCCTCGGACGTCTTGAACGTACGGCCGCTGGTGATCTTCGACGAGGTCAGCGGGCCGAGGGCCGGCTTGGTGACGTCGGTGCCGTAGACGGAGTAGTTGTTGACGTCGAAGTTGGCGCCGCCGCCCTTGACGGTGCCCTCCGGCGAGGGCTGGGCGCCACCCTGGCGGCCGCCCTGCTGGGTGCCACCGGCGCTCTGGTCCTGCTGGAACTGACCCCGCGTGAACTGGCCGTTGACCTTGATGACTTGGAGGCTCAGCCCGCCGACGGAGTCCGCGACGCCCTTCTGCGAGTTGACCTTGGTGACCGTCGAGGAGGCCAGGGTCTGGAAGCCCTGGACCATGACGCGGTCGCTGCTCTGCTCCGCGTCGTCGCCGTTGTCCTGCGCGTCGAAGTTGAAGCGTGGGCGGTCACTGCTGCTCGTCGTGGGTGCCGCAGCCTTCGTGACCGTCATGTCCGTACCCAGCCCGTACAGCGACTGGAGGACCTTGCCCTGGGCCTTCTCCATGCCCGAGGACACGGAACTGACCACGATGACCAGGGCGATGCCCAGGGCGAGCCCGGAGGCGACGACGAGGGCCGCCTTTCTGCGGCGGCGCAGTTCGCGCCTCAGGTAGGTGAAGAACATGGCCGCAAGGTAGGTACGGCGCGTGATGAAGCCATAAGGCCGAAATAAGAGAATGATGAGAAGGCTGTGGCGACACGGGAGTTCACCTGTGCGCAATCCCAGAAACCTGTGATCGCACGACGGCGCGGGCCCGTGAACACACGACGGCGGCGGCAGCCCTCACAGGCTGCCGCCGCCGTCGTTCGACAGGGGCGTCGGGGTGGATCAGACCGCCGAGCCGGCCTTCCAGGCCGCCCAGTCCAGGTTCCAGCCGTTGAGGCCGTTGTCCGGGGCGATGGTCTTGTCGCCGGTGTTCTTGACGACCACGACGTCACCGATGAGCGAGTGGTTGTAGAACCAGGCCGCGGGCGTGTTCGGGTCGTTGGCGCCCTTGGTGTCGGACAGGCCGACACAGCCGTGGCTGGTGTTCACGGAACCGAAGACGGACTTGGCGCCCCAGTAGTTGCCGTGGATGAACGTGCCGGAGCTCGAAAGGCGCATGGCGTGCGGTACGTCCTTGATGTCGTACTCGCCCTTGCCGTCGTCGTTCGTGAAGCCGACCGTCGAGCCGTCCATCCGGGTCTCCTTGAACTTCTCGGAGATCACCATCTGGCCCTGGTAGGTCGTGTGCTCCGGAGCTCCCGCGGAGATCGGGATGGTCTTGATGGTCTTGCCGTCCTGGGTGACCTTCATGGTCTTGGTCTGGGCGTCGACGATCGAGACCTGGTTGCGGCCGACCTTGAAGGTGACCGTCTTCTGCTGCACGCCGTACACGCCGCTCGCGCCCTCGACGCCGTCGAGGTTCAGCTTGAGGGTGACGGTGGAGCCGCCGGTCCAGTAGCTCTCCGGGCGGAAGTCCAGGCGGTTGGCGCTGAACCAGTGACCGACGACCTCCTGGCCGCTGCTGGAGGAGACGGTGATCCCCTTCTGCACGGCGGCCTTGTTCGTGATCGCCTTGTCGAAGTTGATCGAGACCGGCATGCCGACGCCGACGGTGGAGCCGTCCTCGGGCGTGAAGTTGCCTATGAAGCTGTTGGTCGGGGAGACCGTGGTGAACGAGGTGTTCTCGTGGGCCGTGCGGCCCGCGGAGTCGCTGGCCTCGGCGGCGATCTTGTACGTGGTGGCGCGCTCGAGCTGACCGGCGGGCTTCCAGCTCTTCTTGTCGGCGGATATCTGGCCGGCGACGGCGGTGCCGGTCGCGGTCGTCATCGTCACGGACGTGAGCGAGCCCTTGCTCACGGTGACCGCGGTGCCGTTGTTGATGGAGGCGTTGTCGGACCCGTCCTTTGGCGTGATCTTGATCTCGGCCTCGGAGGTCTTCTTGGCCGCGGCCTCGTCGACCTTGGCCTGCGACGAGCTGTCGCCACCGTTCGAAGCACTGGCCTTGCTGCCTCCGCTGCACGCAGAGAGCACCAGCACCCCGCCGAGCAGGGCGGACGCGGCCATCAGGCCCTTGCGCCGCTTACTGTCCGTCATCACACGCTTCTCCATCGTTGCCGAATCCACAAAAACCACGACTGCCCCGTAAGAGCCTTCAACGCTACGACCGATTCGTCCCGTTCCACACCCCTGGGATGTGTGGGGCACACCACGTCGGATCGCACTGGATCGACTGGTGCGGATGCGGTCAGTGCGCCTGCTGAGACGAAGAAACCCCGGGCGGCGGTTGCCACCCGGGGTCACGATTCCCCCAAGGCGCGTCAGCCGACTCCGACTTCCTCGTCGTCCTCGGCGTCATCATCCTCGTCGAGGTCCCAATCCGGCGAATCGGGGTCGTAGTCGATCGGCTCGCTGCTCCAGGAGGCCTGGGCGAGTTCGATCCCGGGCACCTCGCTGACCAGGTCGAACGGATCGACGAGATACGCGAGGGCCTCGGCAGTGTCTTCCGTCACTGCGTTCTCGGCGTGCACCCGCTCGTCGGCGGGCATGTCGGCGTCGTCGGCGATCCGCCGCAGCGCGGCCTTGGTGACGGCGTCGGCGTCGTCTACTTCCACCACCAGTTCGACACGAAGCCGGACGAACTGTGATGTCTCAGGAGTACTCATGGGACGGAGCGTACGGCCCATGGGTTGCGCGACTTTCCCACGACCCGCGCCTTTCATTAGCATCGCCCCACACGGCCAATTCGCCAGCGCCACAAGGGGATCGATATTTCGTGTCCGCCGCACGTCGATCGTTGCTGACCGCCACCGCCGCGGGGACCCTCCTGGGGGCCCTGTGGTTCGTCCCGTCCGCCAACGCGACCCAGGACAAACCAGAGCAGCGCGTTTCGACATCGACATCGACACCCGCGACATCGACGACCGTGGCGGCGCAGGCCGCCGCGGAGTCGACCGCGCCGCAGCCCGCCGCGGAGTCGAGCGACGACCACACCCAGCTCGCCGACACCGGAAGCGTCGACACGACGCCGTACGTCGTCGGCGGCACCCTCTTCCTCGGCCTCGGCGCGGGGTTCGTGACCTATTCGGTGCGCCGGGAGCGCACGATGGCCTACTGAGCGCGACGCTAAGGCCCGGAAGACCCACGGGGTACCCATGCGAGACCTGACCGAGCTGACCGACGTCGAGGACCCAGCCTGGCCGCTCCTCTCCGAGGAGCTCGCCAAGGGCGCGGTGTCCATGGACGTGCTGCCGGTGGACCCGGCGCGAGGCCGCTCGACCCTGCTCCAACTGCAAGTCACCGCGCGGTCCTGGCTCGGCGCGCTCGTGCTCAACTGCGGCGGGCTCGTGCTGGACAGCGGCTGGCTGCGCATCTACGGCAGCCCGGACGCCGACGATCCGACGGGGCTGCCCGGCCTCGCCGAGGTCAACGGCTTCCCCGCGCGGTTCGATCCGACCTGGCGCCCTGCCGGCGGACTCGTCGTCGGCCATGACGTCCTCGGCGGGGTCTTCGTCCTCAACGGGCCCGACCCGGAGGCGCAGGGCCGCCCCGGCGCCCCGGGCGAGGTGGTGTACTTCGCGCCGGACTCCCTGCGCTGGGATGCCCTCGGCGCGGGCCACGGCGCCTGGCTCAGCTGGCTTCTGAGCGGCGGCACGGAGCAGTTCTACGACACCCTCCGCTGGCCCGGCTGGCGCGCCGAGTCCGGCGCCCTCACCGGCACCCAGGGCCTCTCCGTCGTCCCGTACCTGTGGTCCGCCGAGGCCCGCCGCGACCTTCTGTCGACCAGCCGCCGCGCGGTCCCCCTGGCCGAACTCCTCGGCCTGCACCGCGGCTTCGTCCTGGAACTCGACTCGATCGACACCGGGTTCCTGGGCAGCCTACGGCGCTGAACACCCCGTACAGGGGCGCGGCGCCGTGACCCACCATGCGGCTCCGCCGCGGGGGCGCGACCGGCCCCCACGGCCCGCACGGTGTGCCGGACCTCGCGCGGAGCGCTTACGCGGCCTTACGCCCGCCGCCGCCCTGTCCACCGCGCTCGGTGCGGCGCTGCGGGGCCCGCCCACGACCACCCGTACCCGTGCCGGTGCCCGTACGGCGTCCGGAGGCGTCGCCGCCCGCCGTGCCGCCGCCGCTCGTGCCGCGCCGCGCGGAGCGCTGCGGCTGACGGCCCTGCGACTCCGTACCCGTACCGGTACCCGCGCCCGACGGCCGCCTGGCGCCGCCCCCGGTCCTGGGCCTCGACCTGGGCCGCTGCTTCGGCTGCTCGGCGGGCTGCGGCACCTCGATGACGACCGGTACGCCGGAGGGCTCGCGGGCGCCGGTGATGCGGGTCAGTTCCTCGTCGCTGGACTTGACCCGGGCGGTACGCGGGCTGATGCCGGCGTCCGCCATCAGACGCGTCATCTCCCGCTTCTGCTCGGGCAGTACGAGGGTGACGACGCTGCCGGACTCACCGGCGCGGGCGGTGCGGCCGCCGCGGTGGAGGTAGTCCTTGTGGTCGGTCGGCGGGTCGACGTTGACCACGAGGTCGAGGTCGTCGATGTGGATGCCGCGGGCCGCCACGTTGGTCGCGACCAGCGCGGTGACCTGACCGTTCTTGAACTGGTCCAGGGTGCGGTTGCGCTGCGGCTGGCTGCGCCCGCCGTGCAGCGCGGACGCCCGTACACCGTTGGCGAGCAGCCGCTTGGTGAACCGGTCGGCGCCGCGCTTGGTGTCGACGAAGAGGATCACCCGGCCGTCGCGCGCCGCGATCCGCAGCGCCACGGCCTTCTTGTCGGTCTCGTCGGCGACATGCAGCACGTGGTGCTCCATGGTGGTCACCGCGCCCGCCGAGGGGTCAACGGAGTGCACCACGGGGTCCGTCAGGAACATCCGTACGAGCCGGTCGATGTTCTTGTCCAGCGTCGCCGAGAAGAGCAGCCGCTGACCGCCCGGCTCGACCTGCTGGAGCAGCGCCACGACCTGCGGCATGAAGCCCATGTCGGCCATCTGGTCGGCCTCGTCGAGGACGGTGATGGCGACCTGGCCGAGCGAACAGTCGCCCCGCTCGATGAGGTCCTTGAGCCGCCCGGGGGTGGCCACCAGCACCTCGGTACCGCGGCGCAGCGCACCGGCCTGCCTGCTGATCGACATACCGCCGACGGCCGTGGCGATCCGCAGGTTGACGGCGGTCGCGTACGGCGTCAGCGCGTCGTTGACCTGCTGTGCGAGCTCGCGCGTGGGCACCAGGACGAGGGCGAGCGGCGCCTTGGACTCGGCGCGGCGGCCGGCGGTGCGGGCCAGCAGGGCGAGCCCGAAGGCGAGCGTCTTGCCCGAGCCGGTGCGGCCCCGGCCGAGAACGTCGCGCCCGGCAAGGGAGTTGGGCAGCGTCGCGCCCTGGATCGGGAAGGGCTCGGTGACGCCCTGGGCCGCGAGGGTCTTCGTCAGGGCTGCCGGCATGTCCAGCGCGTCGAAGGAGTCGACGGCGGGGAGGGCGGGCGTGATGGTCTCGGGCAGCGAGAACTCCTGCGGCGGGGCGACCTTGCGGGACGCGCTCTTGCCGGTGCCCCGGCCGGTGTTCCGGCCGCCGCTCCGGCCCGCGCCGTTCGCGGAACCGGTCGCCTGGGCGCTGCCACGTGCATTTGCCGGCCGCTTACGGACGGGACGTTCGGATCGAGTCATGCTGGATCTGGATTTCCTTCCTGGGCCCCACAGAATGCACACGCACAGCGCTCGAAGCGCTCACTTCACTCACAGCACGAGCCGGGACCCACACCCCAAAGGTGCGGGCCCCGGCTCTGGAAAAGCGCGTCCCCGAAAATCAGGCGGGGATGATGTTCTCCGCCTGCAGGCCCTTCTGGCCCTGCGCGACGTCGAACGAGACCTTCTGGCCCTCCAGCAGCTCACGGAAGCCGGAGCTGGCGATGTTGGAGTAGTGGGCGAAGACGTCGGGGCCGCCGCCGTCCTGCTCGATGAAGCCGAAGCCCTTTTCCGAGTTGAACCACTTCACGGTGCCTGTAGCCATTTTTTTCTCCTGAATAGGTAGGTGCCCCATCCGGAGATGCACCGGGAAAAGCCGGAGATGCCGGTAAAACAAAACGCGCCTGCGGAGGATCCCGATCAGGCGCACAAAGTAAATGGGTACCAAAAACGTATCAATGAGACAGTAGCACACCTCTGGCTGCCCTCCGGCACCGAGAGGCCCTGACGTGACGGGGGCCACCGTAGCCGACGGCGGGCCCCCTCCACGTACAACGGACTGCCGCTAGGCCAGCGGACCCGTCACCGGCTCGACCGCCGTGACCACCTGTCCGCCGCGCACGAACGCGTCCGCCGCCGCCAGGTCCGGGGAGAGGAAACGGTCCGGGCCGGGGCCCTGGACGCCGGCCGCGCGGACCGCGTCGATGACCGCCTGCGACGCCGGGGCCGGGGTCAGGCCCTCGCGCAGCTCGATCGCGCGGGTGGCGGCGTACAGCTCGATGGCGACGATGCGGGTGAGGTTGTCGACGGCGGTGCGCAGCTTGCGCGCGGCCGACCAGCCCATGGAGACGTGGTCCTCCTGCATCGCGGAGGACGGGATGGAGTCCGCGGACGCCGGTACGGCAAGCCGCTTCATCTCGCTGACCAGCGCCGCCTGCGTGTACTGGGCGATCATCAGGCCCGAGTCGACGCCGGCGTCGTCCGCGAGGAACGGCGGGAGGCCGTGCGAGCGGTTCTTGTCCAGGAGGCGGTCGGTGCGGCGCTCGGCGATGGAGCCGAGGTCGGCGGCGGCGATGGCGAGGAAGTCGAGGACGTAGGCGACCGGGGCGCCGTGGAAGTTGCCGTTCGACTCGACGCGGCCGTCGGGCAGCACCACCGGGTTGTCGACCGCCGAGGCCAGCTCGCGCTCGGCGACGGTGCGCGCGTGGGCGAGGGTGTCCCGTCCGGCGCCCGCGACCTGCGGGGCGCAGCGCACGGAGTAGGCGTCCTGGACGCGCGGGGCGTCGTCCTGGTGGTGCCCGGTGAGCTGCGAACCCTTCAGCACGGCCAGCATGTTGGCGGCACTGGCCCCCTGCCCGGGGTGGGGGCGGATGGCGTGCAGCTCGGGGGCGAGCACCTTGTCCGTCCCGAGGAGCGCCTCCAGGGAGAGGGCGGCGGTCACGTCGGCCGACTTGTAGAGCGTCTCCAGGTCGGCGAGGGCCATGACCAGCATGCCGAGCATGCCGTCGGTGCCGTTGAGGAGGGCGAGGCCCTCCTTCTCGCGCAGTTCGACGGGGGCGATGCCGGCCTCGGCGAGGAGTTCACCGGCGGGGCGGACCGTGCCGTCCGGACCCTCCGCGTCTCCCTCGCCCATGAGCGTGAGCGCGCAGTGCGAGAGGGGCGCCAGGTCGCCGGAGCAGCCGAGCGAGCCGTACTCGTGCACGACCGGGGTGATACCCGCGTTGAGGATGTCGGCCATGGTCTGCGCGACCTCGGGCCGTACGCCCGTGTGGCCCGAGCAGACGGTCTTGAGCCGCAGGAACATCAGCGCGCGGACGACCTCGCGCTCGACCCGCGGGCCCATCCCGGCGGCGTGCGAGCGGACGATGTTGCGCTGCAGCTGGGCGCGCAGCTCCGGGCTGATGTGCCGGGTCGCGAGGGCACCGAAACCGGTGGAGACGCCGTAGACGGGCTCCGGCTTGGCCGCCAGCGCGTCCACGATCTCGCGGGCCGCGGCGAGGGCCGCCACCGCCTCGTCGGAGAGCTCGATCCGGGCGCCGGCGCGCGCCACGGCGAGAACGTCGGACGCGGTCACCCCGGACGTCCCCACCACCACAGTGTGCATATCCATATTCAGGAGCGTACGCAGTGAATTCGTTGATGTCACTAGTGGGTCGCCGGTTTACCCCTTACTTCGGCGTACGTCACACCGGCCCGGCGCGACGCCCGGGGTCCGGCTCGTGACGCCCCCGGAAGCGGCGGCGCTCCCCGGCCGGGGGCGGCGGCGCGTCGGCGAGGCGGACGACCGGGTCGTCGGGGCCCTCGCGCCCGGCGACGACGGGTTTCGCCGCACGGACGGCCTTGGCCCGGTACTGGGCCGCGTCGGCCAGCCGGAACAGCCGCCGGGCCGAGCGCACGGGCCCGATCGGATCCTCGGTCGAGGCGACCCCGCACGCCACCCCCTCCCCCAGCTCCAACTCGGCGGCGCGGCGGCAGAGTTCGTCGGCGATGCGGACGACCTCGTCCGCGGCCGGGGCGACCGCCAGCAGACAGAACTCGTCACCGCCGAGACGGGCGGCGAGCGTCCCCGGGAGCATCGCCCCGCACAGGGACAGCACGGACCCGAACCGCTCGAGGAGCCGGTCGCCGACGGCATGCCCCCGGGTGTCGTTCACGCGCTTGAGCCCGTTGAGGTCGCAGACGACAAGACTGACGACCGTCCCGTCCTCCTTGTGCCGCTCGATGGCCTCGTCGAGGCGTACGTCCACGGCGCGGCGGTTGGCCAGCCCGGTGAGCGCGTCCGTGAACGCCAGCCGCCGGGCCTCCTCCAGGCGCTCGGTCTGGGCGATCCCGGCGGCGACGACGGAGGCCAGGACGGTCGCGAAGTCGGCGTCGGCCCGGTCGAAGACGGGGGCACCGGCCGGGCGGGCCACATACAGCTCGCCCCAGGCCCGGCCGTGCAGGACGATCGGGGCGACCACGCAGCATCCGCGGCCACGTCTGCGCAGCGCGGCGACGCGCTGGTGGCAGTACCCGGCACGGCCCCCCGCCGGACCGTCCGCGGTCTCGACCCAGGCATTGGGCCCACCGCCGCCCGCCCACCGCTCGTGCAGGAACTCGGTGATCTCCGGGAACTGGTGCACCGGATAGGCCTCCCCGTCGGGGAACTCCTCCTCGTCCGGGGACCGCTCACCCACATTCACGAGCACCCGCAACCGGCCGAGTTCGCGCTCCCACACCGAGAGCGCCGCGAAACTCCCGGTGAGCGCATGACAAGCACCGAGCGCCGCGGCCCGCCACGACTCGCGCGGAGTGCGTGCCGCCGCCATCCCCTGCGCCAGCGCCACCACGGCTCTCAGCCGTCTGTCCTCACCCATCACTCCAGGCTAGGTAAAAATGCGGCATTTCGGGACATTGATACGGCGAACAGGGGTCCGTCTCCTATCTGGGGTCTCCGCCCCCAGACCCCCGTGTCGCGCTGACGCGCTCGTCCTCAAACGCCGGGCGGGCTGAAATCAGCCCCTCCGGGGTTTGAGGAGCGGGGGTCCAGGGGGCGGAGCCCTTTGGCGGGGTCAGGGGCGGAGTCCCAGGGACGGGAAGGGTAGGGGCGGAGGGGGCGAAAACCGGCCTTGGTGGCCGTCACCCTCGGGCTATTCCCCCGGCCACTCCGGCCGACGCTTCTCATTGAAGGCCGCCACGCCCTCCGCACGGTCCCCCGAGAAGGCGACGGAGCGCCAAGCGGCGTCCTCGACCTCCAGGCCGGCGCGCAGATCGAGCCCGTGCCCGAGCCGCAGCGCACGCTTGGCGGCACGCAGGCCGACCGGCGAGTTCGCGGCGATACGGGCGGCAAGGGCAAGGGCTTCGGTACGGTCCTGACCCTCGTCCACGAGTTCGTCCACGAGCCCCAACTCCCGCGCCTCCCCCGCCTCCAGCCGCCGCGCGGAGAAGATCAGCTCGGCCGCGCGAGCGGCCCCGACCCGGCGCGGCAGCAGCTGCGTACCGCCCCCTCCGGGGATCACCCCGACCGACACCTCGGGCAGCCCGACCACCGCAGTGCGGTCGGCCACGATCAGATCGCACGACAGCGCCAGCTCGAACCCACCGCCCAGCGCGAAGCCGTGCACGGCGGCGACGGTCGGCATCGGCAGCTCCAGCACACCGGTGTACGCGGCCCGCGCGACGGGACGCTGCCGCACCAGGTCGGCGTCGCTGAAGGAGTTGCGCTCCTTCAGGTCCGCGCCGACACAGAAGGCCCGCTCATGCGTGGAGGTCAGCACGACCGCGCGTACGTCCCGGTCGGCGGCGAGCGCCAAGCACGCCGCGGCGATGGAGCGGGCCATGTCCGTCGACACGGCGTTCATGGCCTTGGGCCGGTCGAGGGCGAGCTCCGCGACGTACCCGTGCCGCCGTACGACGACGAATTCCCCGAACCGCCGCTCGTCCCCTTGCTCCGCCATGACACCCTCCCGGTTAACGCGGGTTAACTACCGACGCCCCGATCATCGCAGCCGACGCCGCCCGGCGAAACCCGCTCCCTCGCACACACCTCCCCGTTCGAGTGACATCCCGCCCAACTCCCGCCCGCCGCCCCCAAACCGCACATAACCTGCGCACCGCCGAGCGTTTCGGGGGGCGCGGCAGTTCGGGGAGGGATGGCCGGCCATGACGGACAAAGAGACAACAGAGGCGACGAGGACACCGGACCTCCCGCGGGGCGGGCGGACACCGGTCCTCACGCCGGGCAGGCGGACACCGGTCACGTCCGTTCGCACGGAGCCGACGCTCACCGAATCAAGCCCCGCCCCCGTCCGGCTCCGCCCGGTCCGCGGGCGGCACCGCAGGCCCCGGCCCCGGCGGGTGCTCTTCGCCGTGGGCGGACTCGCGCTCGCCGCGGGGGCGTTGAGCTTGGTGCGCATGACGCCGGAGTCGGTGATCGGGGGCGGGGGAAGCGCGGAGGCCGAGCCGCGGACGGGAACCGTCACGGACACGGCGGGCAACGCCGTCACCACCGTCGAGGCCGTGCCCTCCGCACATCCGGTGGCCGCCACCGCGACCGCCGCGATGGGTGGGGCGAGCGCGACGCCCACCGCGGGCGTGGCCCTCGTACCGGCACAGCCGACGACGACGCCGTCCGCGTCGGTCCCGGCAGGCGGGAGCACTCCCGCGACCAGCGCGCCGGACACGACCGGGATTCCCACCGCCCCCGTGAGCGCACCACCACCGGCCGCGACCCCTCCCGCCACCCCGCGGCCCACGCCGAGCGCGACCACCCACGCCCCGGACCCGAAGCCCGACAACCCGCCGGGCCTGTGCGTGCCGATCGTCGGGATCTGCGTCGACGATCTGGCGCAGCCGGGCAGCCACTGACCCGACCGCTCCCGGCTACGACCCCGTCACGACTCGTCAGAATTGCCAGGATTCGTCAGGACTCGTCACGACTCGGTGTCGCGGCGGGCGAGCAGCCAGGGCTCGATCACGCCGAGACCGCGCACCGGCCGCTGCCACATCGGCTGGAGCGCGAAGCGGTAGGAGGGCGGTTCCTCGCCCTCCTTCTCCGCGGCGGCCGCGGCCTCGGCGGCCTCCGCCTCGGAGGCGGGCGCTTCCCCGGTGCGGACGAGTTCCTCCGCGAAGGCGCCGTCCACCAGGACGGCGTCCCGTGGCGCTATCGACGTCAGACGGCTCGCCAGATTGACGGTCGTACCGAATACGTCGCCCATCCGCGTGGTCACCGTGCCGAAGGCGATGCCGACGCGCAGCTCCGGCATCGTCTCGTCGTTCGCCATCGTCTCGATGAGCCGCAGGGCGATCTCGGCGGCGACGCCCGCGTCGTCCGCGGAGTACAGGACCTCGTCGCCCAGCGTCTTGATGAGGCGGCCGCCGTGCGCGGCCACCAGGTCGGCGGCCGTGGTCTCGAAGGCCTCGACCAGTTCGCCGAGTTCCTCTTCCTCCATACGACGGGTCAGCCGCGTGAACCCGACGAGGTCCGCGAAGCCGACGGCGAGCCGGCGGTCGACCATCTCCTCGTCGTCCGCCGCCTGGACGACCCGGCCGGTCGCGGCGGCGAGCTGGCGGCGCCAGACATAGACGATGAACTCCTCCAGCTCGGGCAGGAGCAGCTCCACCAGGGGGTACGTCACCTCGGTGCGCGTCATGCCCGGCTCGGGCGGCTCGGTCAGACCCTCCAGGAAGGAGTCGATCTGCCACTCGGCGAGACGGGCGGTGGTCTGTCCGGTCGAGCGCGCCACCTGAACCGCCATGGCCTCGCTGAGCAGCCCCGCCTCCACGAGACCGGCGAGCCGGCGCAGGGCGAGGACGTCCGCTTCCGTCAGCGCCTTGGCCTGGCCGATGTCGGCGAAGCCCATGGCCCGCCAGAAGCGGGAGGCCAGCTCCATGGAGACGCCCGCGCTGCGGGCCGCCTGGAAGGGGGTGTAGCGGCGCTCGGCCCCGAGGATCAGCTGCTCCAGGCGCAGCGCCAGCGGGTCCCCTCCGGAGTCCTCCGGGTCGGGGTGGGTGTCCCGCCCGGTCGCGTCGACCCGTGCGGGCGCCGGGTCGGTGACCGACCCGGCGGTACGTCCCGGCTCACCGTCGGGGGCGGGGTGTGCACCCGTGCCGGAGCCGGTGTCGTCGACGGTCACGCCTGCTGCCCTTCCGATCTGCCGAGGTCAGGTATCGACCGCGCTCAACTCTACGGCAGGTGTGCGCTGGCTCACTCCTGAGTCGTACGGCTACCCGTGGCTGACCTCGGGAGTTTTTCGCCCCGCCGCCCCTGCCCTCCCCCACTCTCGGCTTCGCTCGAGCGGGGGGACCCCCATCGTCCTCCTGGGGCTCCGCCCCAGACCCCGCTCCTCAAACGCCGGAGGGGCTGAAATCTGCGGTAGCCCCCAGGTACGGGACGGGTAGGGGCGGCGGGGGCGAAAAGCCATTCCTCACGCCGACCGCAGATGCACGATGTCCCCCGCACCCACCGGCTGCTGCACCCCCTCCTCCGTGGCCAGGACAAGACGCCCGTCCCCATCGACCGCCACCGCTTCCCCGGTGATCGACTTGCCGCCCGGCAGCTCGGCCCGCACCACCCGCCCGAGCGTCGCGCACCCCGCGGCGTACGTCTCCTGAAGGCCGGATGCCACAGGGTCACCGCCCACGCTCCGCCACCGCTCGTACCACTGCTCAAGGGACCGCAGGACAGCCCGCAGCACCGTGTCACGGTCCGTGGTCGCGGCCCCCGCGAGCGCGAGCGACCCGGCACCCGGCACGGGAAGTTCGTCCTCGCGCAGCGTGACATTGATGCCGATGCCGACCACCACCGCGTCGGCACCCGCCCGCTCGGCAAGGATGCCCCCGGCCTTGCGCTCCTCGCCGCCCACGGTCACCAGGAGGTCATTGGGCCACTTGAGTGCCGTGTCGACACCGGCCGCGCGCGAGAGCCCCGTCGCGACGGCGACTCCGGTGAGCAGTGGCAGCCAGCCCCAGCGTTCGACGGGCGCGGCGGTCGGCTTCAGCAGGACGGAGAAGAAGAGGCCGGAGCGGGCGGGCGCCGTCCACTGGCGGTCCAGACGGCCGCGCCCGGCGTTCTGCTCCTCGGCGACGAGGACCGCGCCCTCCTCCGCCTTCCCCTCGGTGGCGAGGGCCACGAGGTCGGAGTTGGTGGACCCGGTGCGCTGCACCACCTGGATGTCGCTCCACAGTCCGCCCTCGCGGGCCAGAGCCCGGCGCAGGGCGGCCCCGTTCAGGGGCGGACGATCCAGGTCGGACCACCGATTGTCGTTCGCGTCTGAAGCATCTCGCGGCGTCATGCAACCCACCCTAGGTGTGGTAAACGCCGCACTGCCGAACGGTAGGCACGCCACTACGCTACGGATGAGTAGCAAGCCCCCCTTCTGAGCACCTCACCCTCACGTCCCCCTAGATCAGGCAGGGAGCCGCATCCCGATGTCCGAGCCGGAAGAGCTGCAACACCCCGACATCCACACCACCGCGGGCAAGCTCGCGGACTTGCAGCGCCGCACCCAAGAAGCGACGCACGCCGGCTCGGAGCGCGCCGTCGAAAAGCAGCACGCCAAGGGCAAGTTGACGGCCCGTGAGCGGATCGAGCTGCTGATGGACGAGGCCTCGTTCGTCGAGTTCGACGAGTTCGCGCGGCATCGCTCGACGGACTTCGGGCTGGAGAACAACCGCCCGTACGGCGACGGTGTCGTCACCGGGTACGGCACGGTCGACGGCCGTCCCGTCGCCGTCTTCTCCCAGGACTTCACCGTCTTCGGCGGCGCCCTCGGCGAGGTCTTCGGCCAGAAGATCATGAAGGTGATGGACTTCGCGCTGAAGACCGGCTGCCCGGTCATCGGCATCAACGACTCGGGCGGCGCCCGCATCCAGGAGGGCGTCAGCGCCCTCGGGATGTACGGCGAGATCTTCCGCCGCAACACCCATGCGTCCGGGGTCATTCCGCAGATCAGCCTCGTCGTCGGGCCCTGCGCGGGCGGCGCGGTCTACTCCCCCGCGATCACCGACTTCACCGTCATGGTCGACCAGACCTCGCACATGTTCATCACCGGCCCGGACGTCATCAAGACGGTCACCGGCGAGGACGTCGGCTTCGAGGAGCTCGGCGGCGCGCGCACGCACAACGCGGTGTCGGGCGTGGCCCACCACATGGCGGGCGACGAGAAGGACGCCATCGAGTACGTCAAGCAGTTGCTGTCGTACCTGCCGTCCAACAACCTCAGCGAGCCCCCGGTGTTCCCGGAGGAGGCGGACCTCACCCTCACCGACGAGGACCGCGAGCTGGACACGATCGTGCCGGACAGCGCGAACCAGCCGTACGACATGCACACGGTGATCGAACACATCCTGGACGACGCCGAGTTCTTCGAGACGCAGGCACTGTTCGCGCCGAACATCCTCACCGGCTTCGGGCGGGTCGAGGGTCACCCCGTCGGCATCGTCGCCAACCAGCCGATGCAGTTCGCCGGCTGCCTCGACATCGACGCCTCCGAGAAGGCCGCCCGCTTCGTCCGCACCTGCGACGCCTTCAACGTTCCCGTCATCACCTTCGTGGACGTGCCCGGCTTCCTCCCGGGCGTCGACCAGGAGCACACCGGCATCATCCGCCGCGGCGCCAAGCTGATCTACGCGTACGCCGAGGCGACGGTCCCCCTCATCACGGTCATCACCCGCAAGGCCTTCGGCGGCGCTTACGACGTCATGGGCTCCAAGCACCTGGGCGCCGACCTCAATCTCGCCTGGCCCACGTCCCAGATCGCGGTGATGGGCGCGCAGGGCGCGGTGAACATCCTGCACCGCCGCACCATCGCGGCCGCCGAGGACCAGGAGGCGACCCGGGCCCGGCTGATCCAGGAGTACGAGGACACGCTGCTCAACCCGTACACGGCGGCCGAGCGCGGCTACATCGACGGCGTGATCATGCCGTCCCAGACCCGCGCGCATGTCGTACGCGGTCTGCGTCAGCTGCGGACGAAGCGGGAATCACTGCCTCCGAAGAAGCACGGCAACATCCCCCTCTAGGCCCTGGGACCCTTGGAGCAGACATGACGATCAAGGTCGTACGGGGCAATCCGACCCCGGAGGAGCTGGCTGCCGCACTGGCGGTGGTCCGGGCGCGCGCCGCGGCGGCCGCTTCCGCCCCGTCCGGCGCGCCCCACGAGCCGGACGCCTGGGCGGACCCGGCCCGGGTGGCCATGAGCCGCCTGCCGATCCCGGGCCCGAAGGCGTGGGGCCGTACGTACTGGCCCGGCTAGAGCAGTTTCGCCACGGCTTCGGCCATCACCACGTACCCGGCATCGTCCGGGTGCAGGTGATCGCCGAAGTCGTACGCCGGGTGCAGCCGGTCCGGGTCCGCCGGATCGGCCAGTACGCGGTTCAGGTCCACCACCGCGTCCCACTCGCCCGAGCCGCGGATCCACTCGTTGACCTCGTGACTCACCTTCGCCGCGTGCTCGCCCCAGTGATCGGAGCCGCCGAAGGGGAGCAGGGTCGAGCCGATCACCCGTAGCCCCCGCGCGCGGGCCTGTCGTATCAACTCCCGGTAGCCGTCGATGAGTTCGTCGGACTCGATGACCGGCGCGGGCTTGTACGTCGGCTGTTCGCCGGTCTCGCTGAAGCCGATGTCGTTGAGCCCCTGGAGCACGACGAGCGTCGCCACGCCCGGGTGGTCGAGGACGTCGCGCCCCAGCCGGTGGACGCCCTTCTCGCCGTACCAGGCCGAGTCGCTCAGCAGCAGATTCCCGCCGATGCCCGCGTTGAGCACGGGCCGCCCGGTGCGTTCGGCGAGCGCGTCGGTCCAGCGGCGGTTCGCGCCCGGGGTCGAGCCGAAGCCGTCGGTGAGGGAGTCCCCGAAGAGCGCGACGGCATCCGTACGGCCCGCGTCGACCTCGACGGCGGACAGGAAGTACCAGGACTCGGTCACCTCGCCGAAGCACTCACCCGTCACGTCCTCCAGGCGGTCGCCCGCACCCCGGTAGCTCGTCGCGAAGGCCTGCGCGTGGAAGGTCGCGGGCCCGGTGACGGCGTCCAGGTGGAGGGTGACGGTCAACGACCCCCGTGCTTCCAGGGCGAGTTCGGCCGCATCGCTGACGACGAGCCCGCGCGCCGGGATCTCGGCCGAAGCGGCCCCCGCGAAGGTCAGCCGCCGCACCGAACCCGCCTCGACAGCGGCCCCTTCGCCTGCACGGGCCACGGTGGCGCCCGCGATCCGCAGCGGCGAGGTGCCGTACGCGTTCGTGAGCCGGACACGGACCCGGCCGCGACCCGCACTGAGGCGTACGACCTGGCGCAGCGACTGGCGCCAGAAGCCCTCCCGCGACCAGTTCGGGGTGAAGCCGTCGCTGGGGAGCTGGGGCGATGCGGTCCAGGCGCTGGTGAACACGGCAGTTCCTCCCTAAAGGGGACCAGGGTCCCTTTAATGGTTCCCACGACCGTAGCAGGCCCCGACTCGCTAAAGAAACCCCAGACCCATTTACACAGGACGACCGCAAGTTGAGTACGCGTACTCAGGCGCGCAGGGCCTCGCCGCCGCACGATCGAAGACATGCTGTGGTCCGACCCGGAGAACGAGCCCCCCAAGGAACTCCGCGACATGCAGGACATGTTGCGACGCCTGGGCGTTCTCATGGCGCTGGCCATGGTGCTCGCGATGATCGTTCTCGGCATCATGTGAGGCGCGCCGATACCCTGATCGCATGACCGATCAGCCGCGCCGCCGTCTCGTGCTCGCCTCCCAGTCCCCCGCCCGGCTCAACCTGCTGCGGCAGGCCGGACTCGCCCCCGAGGTGATCGTGAGCGGGGTCGACGAGGACGCCGTCACCGCGCCCACCCCCGCCGAACTGGCCCTCGCGCTGGCCGAGGCGAAGGCCTCCGTCGTGGCGGCGAAGCCCGAGGTCCAGGGCGCCCTGGTGATCGGCTGCGACTCGGTCCTCGACCTGGACGGCGAGGCCCTCGGCAAGCCCGCGGACGCCGAGGAGGCCACCGCCCGCTGGAAGTCGATGCGCGGCCGGGCCGGGACGCTCCAGACGGGGCACTGCGTCTACGACACGACGGCCAAGCGCTACGTCGCGGGGGTCGCCTCCACCGTCGTCCGCTTCGGCGAACCGACCGACGCCGAGATCGCCGCCTACGTCGCCTCGGGCGAACCCCTCCATGTGGCAGGCGCGTTCACCCTCGACGGCCGTTCGGCCCCGTTCATCGAGGGCATCGACGGCGACCACGGCAACGTCATCGGGCTCTCCCTGCCACTGGTGCGCCGGCTGCTGGCCGAGCTGGGGATCTCCATCACCGAGCTGTGGACGTGATCCTCGCCCGCGTCTGGTGAACGGGCGGCGTACACGCGGGGGTTGGCGACATGGCGCGGATCGTGCTCGTGCATGGCATCGGCCAGGATTTCCTGGGTCCTGAGCAACTACACCGCGACTTCGCGCCCGCCCTGCTGGACGGCGTGTTCTTCCAAGGCTCCGCTCACGGCTCGGCTCACGGCTCGGCGCGCGTGGAACCGTCCGACGTGACGTGCGCGTTCTACGGCGACCTGCACTTCGAACCGGACACCCGCTCGATGGACGTACCCCCGTGGGACGAGACCGCCGTCGAGGACGGCCTGGAGGCCGAGCTGCGGGCGGTGCTCACCGGTCATGCCGAGGACGTGGAAGCCGTGGCCTGTACGCACCCAAGGCCCCGACATGGTCATCGCCATGGCCGACGAGGTAGTCGTCCTCACGCGGTCGCAGCCCCGTTCGTAGGCGCCGCCCCCTCGCCCGGCCCGCCCGACGCCTCCGCCTTCACACCGCCCGCGCCCCCGTTCCCGTACGCCAAGAGCGTGAACACGATCAGCCCGAGCACCACCATCATGAAGGCGAACGCGCCCCAGCCCACCAGGCCCACCGTGAACGCGCCGAGCAGACCGTGCACCACGGCCACGCTGATGAGCAGGATGCGGCCGACGAGGCCCGGCCCGCGGTCGCGCAGGGCGACGAGCAGGGCGGCGAGTCCGCACGCGGCGAAATACAGTCCGAAGACCAGCCCACCCACCTTCGACGAGACGGACATCATGTCCGAGTCGAGGCCCGCCAGAGACATGTCCTGGCGGTCGACGACGACGCCGAGGAACCAGTTCAGCAGAGCGATGCCGATCGCCTCCACGAAGAGCACGATCGCCGTCACCCACGCCACCGGTCTGCGTACCACCGGTCCCCACCCACTTCCGAGTGCTGTTACCCCAAGTACGTTCGAGACATCCTGAACGCTACTAACGGGTAAACCCCGGGACAAGAGGTCTGCCACGGGCAAAGAATCATTGGGCCATTCGTAGGGACTCGACAAAGAAACCCTGTGTCGCGCAGCACGGCCTCACAGAGACCTTGGCCACATCGGAGGGCTAGGGTTCAGGCAAGGATTCCTGCGTGCCGCGGTGCGACAAGGGATTTCGCGGGTCGAGCGAGCCTCGCATCACGCTCCGTGTGGGCAAGCTCACCATTGGGGACGGGTCGAAAGGTCGTGTCGGCAGTCCCTAAACTCGGCTTGTTTCAAGGAGGGAGCCATCGTGCGCAAGGTGCTCATCGCCAACCGTGGCGAAATCGCTGTCCGCGTGGCCCGGGCGTGCCGGGATGCCGGGATCGCGAGCGTTGCCGTGTATGCGGAACCGGACCGGGACGCTCTGCATGTCCGTGCGGCGGACGAAGCGTTCGCGTTGGGCGGTGACACCCCGGCCACCAGTTACCTGGACATCGCCAAGGTGCTGCAGGCCGCCAAGGACTCGGGGGCTGATGCCATTCACCCCGGCTACGGCTTCCTTTCCGAGAACGCCGACTTCGCGCAGGCGGTTCTCGACGCGGGCCTGATCTGGATCGGCCCGCCCCCGCAGGCCATCCGCGACCTGGGTGACAAGGTCGCCGCCCGGCACATCGCGCAGCGCGCCGGTGCCCCGCTCGTCGCGGGCACCCCCGACCCGGTCTCGGGCGCCGACGAGGTCGTCGCCTTCGCCCAGGAGTACGGGCTGCCGATCGCCATCAAGGCCGCCTTCGGCGGTGGCGGGCGCGGCCTGAAGGTTGCCCGCACCCTCGAAGAGGTCCCCGAGCTGTACGAGTCCGCCGTCCGCGAGGCCGTCGCGGCCTTCGGCCGGGGCGAGTGCTTCGTGGAGCGCTACCTGGACAAGCCGCGGCACGTGGAGACGCAGTGCCTGGCCGACTCCCACGGCAACGTGGTCGTCGTGTCCACGCGTGACTGCTCCCTCCAGCGCCGCCACCAGAAGCTGGTGGAGGAGGCCCCGGCGCCGTTCCTGTCGGACGCTCAGGTCCAGGAGCTGTACTCCTCGTCCAAGGCGATCCTGAAGGAGGCCGGGTACGTCGGCGCCGGTACCGTCGAGTTCCTGGTCGGCGTGGACGGCACGATCTCCTTCCTGGAGGTCAACACCCGTCTCCAGGTCGAGCACCCCGTCACCGAAGAGGTCGCGGGCATCGACCTGGTCCGCGAGATGTTCCGCATCGCCGACGGCGAGGAACTCGGCTACGGGGACCCGGAGTTGCGTGGGCACTCCTTCGAGTTCCGCATCAACGGCGAGGACCCGGGGCGCAACTTCCTCCCGGCCCCCGGCACGGTGACCGTGTTCGCGCCGCCGTCCGGTCCGGGCGTCCGGCTGGACGCGGGCGTCGAGTCCGGCAGCGTCATCGGCCCGGCCTGGGACTCCCTGCTCGCCAAGCTGATCGTCACCGGCGCCACCCGTGAGCAGGCCCTCCAGCGGGCCGCCCGCGCGCTCGCCGAGTTCAACGTCGAGGGCATGGCGACCGCGATCCCCTTCCACCGCGCGGTGGTCAAGGACCCGGCGTTCGCCCCCGAACTCACCGGCTCCGACGGCCCGTTCACGGTCCACACCCGCTGGATCGAGACCGAATTCGTCAACGAGATCCCCGCCTTCTCGGCCCCGGCCGACGCCGAGGCCGAAGAAGAGCCGGGCCGCGAGACCGTCGTCGTCGAGGTCGGCGGCAAGCGCCTGGAGGTCTCCCTCCCGTCCTCGCTGGGCATGTCGCTGGCCCGCACCGGTCTTGCGGCGGGCGCCAAGCCCAAGCGCCGGGCGGCCAAGAAGTCCGGCCCGGTCGCTTCCGGTGACACCCTCGCCTCCCCGATGCAGGGCACCATCGTGAAGGTGGCCGTCGAGGAGGGCCAGGAGGTCAAGGAGGGCGACCTGGTCGTCGTCCTGGAGGCCATGAAGATGGAACAGCCGCTGAACGCCCACCGTTCCGGCACCATCAAGGGCCTCAGCGCCGAGGTCGGCGCGTCCATCACCTCGGGCGCCGCGATCTGCGAGATCAAGGACTGATACACGGTCGTACGACATCCGAAGCGCCCGGCGGACTGGAGCAGTCAGTCCGCCGGGCGCTTCGTTTTCTCCCCCGTCCCACAGTGGTCGTAGGGCTATGTGGCACGCACCCAGCCGATGCCCTGACGGCTGACGACGAGGCTCGCTGCACCGAAGGCGACGCCCATCATCACGAAGGAGAGGACGGTGACGGGCATCAGGCCGCCCCCGTAACCGACCACGTTGAGCGGCATGGAGAGGATCAGCAGCCAGGCGGCCCAGGCCGGGATCACCCGGCCCCGCAGCAGGGCCACGCCGAGGAGGATCGCACCCACGACGTGCGCCAGGACGAAGTAGATCAGCGGAACGGTCGTCACCGCCAGCGCGTACGTCCCGTCCCCGGTCTTCGCCAGCACCGACTGGCTCACGCCCTTGTCGAGCCCGCCGAGCGCGACCGTGTCCATCGACGGGGTCGTGAGGAGCGCGAGGAATCCGGTGCCGAGCAGGAGCATTCCCCACAGACCGAGCTTCGGCGAGTACCGCATGGCCAGCAACCCGACGACAAGGGTCCCGGCCACGAGGGCGATCATCCCGAACGCCCAGCCCCAAATGGTGAGTTCGGTGACTGTCTGATGTCCGGCGATCTTCTTGGCCATCTCCGTACTGGAGTCGTCGGTCCCGTACGGGAGAAGAGCCACCGCGACGGCGAGCAGCAGCGGGCCGAGCACCGCCGTGACGCCCATGAGCCTGCGGCCTGTCGTGGCCATCGATGCCGGGTCTCCGGCAACCAAATGTTCGCGTGACGGCGTCGCGGTCATAGGAGTCCCCCTTGGCGGCCGGCCCCGATCGGGGCGCCCTGCGCCCAGTGAAACGACAGGGCCCACCCGATGACCATCCGTCAATTCTGACCAGTCGCGACATGTCGTGTCATCGCGCGCCAGAGGGCCGCGCCTGGAGGTCAGTCGGCCAGCAGCCCCAGATCCCGCCCGCGCCGCAGCAGCGCCGCCGTGTGTCCCGCCTCCAACTTGCGGTGCAGAGAAGCGATATAGCCGCGTACGGTGGCCGCCGAGAGCCCCATCTTCTTCGCCGCCTCCGTGGCCGTACGACCCTTGTCGAGGTGCAGCAGGGTCCGGTGCTCCTGCTCGGTCACGCCGAACAGCCGGGCGGCGGCCAGGCCTTGGGCGAGGTCGCGGAGCAGGAGCAGGTCCGGGAGCCCGGGGGTGATCGACGCGACGGGCCGCACTTCGACATGCCGCACGACGAAGGGATCGGTGCCGGAGAGGCGGGGGTCGTCGCGTACGAGGGGCAGCAGCCCGGCGGCGGCCGCGTTGAGGGCGTAGGGGTGCCCGTTCTCGTCGAGGGCGGCGATGCCACGGCCCTGGCTGCCGACCAGTTCCAGGGCGAGGGCGGAGAGGGCGCGCAGCCGCTCCCGTTCATTGAAGTGGCGCTCCATTGCGGCGAGCTGGAGCTGGGCGAAGCCGAACAGATCGCGTTCCCGCTCGGTGAAATCGCCGCCGCTGCGGACGAGGGCGTACCCCTTGACGACCGTCTGGTCCGATCCGCCCGACGCGACCAGGTGGCGGCGCAGTCCGAAGGGTCGGAAGTCCAGGTTGTAGCAGTGGGTGCGCTGCCACTGCCGGTCGCCGGCCACGTCACTGACCCTCCAGGCCTCGGGGGTCGGGGTCTGGAGCATGATCTCGGTCAGCGGGTGGTCCAGAGGATGGTCGTAGATCACCATCGGGTCCTCGTGGAAGGAATCCTCGGGATGCGAGACGGCGGCCAGGCCGGCGGCGTCGGCGGCGAGCCGGTACCACTGCCCCGCGTCGCTGGGGATCAGCTCCATCAGTTCCCGCAGCGCCCGTTCCCGCGACTCCTCGACGGACGCGGCCTCTTCGACTTCCCGTACGAGCCGCAGCACACGCTGTCCGTCCGTACCGCTGATCTCCATGCGCACTCTCCCGGCGCTGCTCCCGCCAAGGGGCGTACCAAAGGGACGTGCTAAAGGGACGTGTAAAGGGACGTACTAGAAGAAGGTACGGCTTTCACCAGCTCGGGGAGGTCGCTCGCGCGCTCTCGATGGCATGCTGTACGGCAGCCGCGCGGCAGGAGAGGGCAGGTGGATGCCATGGTGGGCGCGACCGCACGGGAGAGAGCGGGGGCAGGCGTGGCCGCGGAGAACCCCGGGGCGCCGCGCGCCCTGCGTGCCGACGCCCGGCGCAACTACGAACGGCTGCTCGTCGAGGCGCGTTCCGCGTTCGCCGAGCACGGAACCGGTGCTTCCCTGGAGGAGGTGGCTCGGCGCGCGGGCGTCGGAATCGGCACGCTCTACCGTCACTTTCCGAGCCGGCACGCCCTGATGAGCGCGGTCTTCGAGGACGCGGTGAGTGACCTGCTGGCCCGCTCGCGCGAGCTCCTCGACGCCCCGCAGCCGTGCTCCGCCCTGGTGGACTGGCTGCGCGAGATCATCACCCACGCGAGTGCGTACCGCGGGCTCGCGCGTGCCCTCATGTCGGCTTCGCAGGACGACAGTTCGGACCTCGCGCGGTGCAGCGGGCCGATGCGCGAGGCGGGCAGCGCCCTGCTCGCCCGTGCACAACGGGCAGGCGCCGTACGCCCCGACGTATCGATCGGTGACCTCCTTCAGCTCACCAACGCGATCGCGCTGGCGGCCGAGGAAACCCCGGACGAGCCGGAGTTGGCCGACCGGCTGCTGACACTGACCCTGCGGGGTCTGAAAGCGTGACCCCGCCGGAGCGGACGGTCAGCGTCGGCGCAGATCCGCGACCCGCGCACGCTCTCCCGGAGGCTGCTCCCCCAGGACGGTCGCGCTGCGCAACTGCGGTCCCGCACCTGGCACTTGACCGCGCCGCGGCCCCGGGAGGGTCGCGTCCCGGCGTGACTGGCGCCCCGCCGGGACCGGATCGCCCCCGGAAGCACTGCCGCCCGACGGGCCGGCCACCGCGATCTGTACGCCCTGATCTGCCAGGGCCTGCAGCTCGGTGACCGCGCGGTCGTCGTGGACGGGCGGCTCGTCCGTGACCAGGCGGGTGATCAGGTCGGTCGGCACGGTCTGGAACATCGTGTCGGTACCGAGCTTGGTGTGGTCGGCGAGGACCACGACCTCCGCGGCGGCCTGCACGAGCGCCCGGTCCACGGACGCCGACAGCATGTTGGACGTGGAGAGTCCGCGCTCGGCGGTCAGCCCGCTCCCGGAGAGGAAGGCCCGGGAGACCCGCAGCCCCTGGAGGGACTGCTCGGCACCGGAGCCGACCAGGGCGTAGTTGGAACCGCGCAGGGTGCCGCCGGTCATCACGACTTCCACACGGTTGGCGTGGGCCAACGCCTGGGCCACCAAGAGGGAATTGGTGACGACGGTCAGCCCGGGTACTCGCGCGAGCCGGCGAGCCAGCTCCTGCGTGGTCGTACCCGCCCCCACCACGATGGCCTCGCCCTCTTCGACGAGACCCGCGGCGAGATCGGCGATGGCCGTCTTCTCGGCGGTCGCGAGATGCGATTTCTGCGGAAAGCCGGACTCCCGCGTGAACCCGCCCGGCAATACCGCACCGCCGTGCCGGCGGTCGAGGAGTCCTTCTGCCTCCAGTGCGCGCACGTCCCGCCGTACGGTCACTTCGGAGGTCTGGACGACGCGGGCGAGCTCACGGAGCGACACGGCTCCATTCGCTCGCACCATTTCGAGGATCAATTGGCGACGTTCTGCAGCGAACACGAAACTGACAGTAACCCCAACGACCGTCTGCTTTCAGCAGTTTGCGCCGAATAACAGAAGTTGTTCGCATGGCAGGGCCCGAAGTGGTATAGGCGCCTACTCGCACCGCCTATGCCGCACGAATGGTCGACAACTCCCCGTGACCAGCGAAGAGTCGCCTTTACGGGTCAGCCCTCGCCCGCGGTCTTCCGGGTGTGCAACTGCCGTGCCACCTCGGCGATCGAGCCCGACAGGGACGGATACACGGTGAACGCGTTCGCGATCTGTTCGACCGTCAGATTGTTGTCGACCGCGATCGAGATGGGGTGGATCAGTTCCGAGGCGCGGGGAGACACGACCACACCGCCCACCACGATCCCGGTGCCGGGGCGGCAGAAGATCTTCACGAAGCCGTCCCGGATGCCCTGCATCTTGGCGCGCGGGTTGCGCAGCAGGGGCAGCTTGACGACACGGGCGTCGATCTTGCCCGCGTCGACGTCGGCCTGGGTGTACCCGACGGTGGCGATCTCGGGGTCGGTGAAGACGTTCGAGGAGACGGTCTTCAGGTTCAGCGGGGCCACCGCGTCGCCGAGGAAGTGGTACATGGCGATGCGGCCCTGCATGGCGGCGACGGACGCGAGGGCGAAGACGCCGGTCACGTCACCCGCGGCGTACACACCGGGGGCGGTCGTGCGCGACACCTTGTCGGTCCAGATGTGTCCGGAGTCCCTGACCTTGACCCCGGCCTCCTCCAGGCCCATGCCGCTGCTGTTCGGGATGGCGCCGACGGCCATCAGGCAGTGCGAACCGGAGATGACCCGGCCGTCGGAGAGCGTGACCTCGACCCGGTCGCCGACCCGCTTGGCGGACTCGGCGCGGGAGCGCGCCATGACGTTCATACCGCGGCGGCGGAAGACGTCCTCCAGGACGGCCGCGGCGTCCGGGTCCTCGCCGGGCAGCACGCGGTCGCGGCTGGAGACGAGGGTGACGCGGGAGCCGAGGGCCTGGTAGGCGCCGGCGAACTCGGCACCGGTGACACCGGACCCGACCACGATGAGCTCCTCCGGGAGCTCGTCGAGGTCGTACACCTGGGTCCAGTTCAGGATCCGCTCCCCGTCGGGCTGCGCGTCGGGCAGCTCACGGGGGTGCCCGCCGGTGGCGATCAGCACGGCGTCGGCGGTGAGCGTCTCCTCGGTCCCGTCCGCGGCGCGTACGACGACCTTGCGCGAACCGTCCAGGCCCTGCATGCCCACGAGCCGCCCGCGCCCGCGCAGCACCCGGGCACCGGCCCGGGTCACGGAGGCGGTGATGTCGTGCGACTGGGCCAGCGCGAGCCGCTTCACCCGGCGGTTGACCTTGCCGAGATCGACCCCCACCACCCGGGCGGCCTGCTCCATGGGAGGCGTGTCGTCGGCGACGATGATGCCGAGTTCCTCGTACGACGAATCGAAGGTGGTCATCACCTCGGCCGTAGCGATAAGGGTCTTCGACGGCACGCAGTCGGTGAGCACCGACGCCCCGCCCAGACCGTCGCAGTCGACGACGGTCACCTCCGCGCCGAGCTGGGCGGCCACCAGGGCCGCCTCGTATCCGCCGGGTCCGCCACCGATGATCACGATCCGAGTCACGTACTCCATTGTCCCGCACGCTTCAAGGTGCTTCCGCCCAGGGGGGCTACGACTGTGCATCTGAGCTACTTCTGTTACGCGAGAGGTGTACGTGTCCCTGCCGTACCCTCGACCCCATGTCGCTCTACGCCGCGTACGCCGGCAATCTCGACCCGCGGCTCATGACGCGCCGCGCTCCGCACTCGCCGCTGCGTGCCACGGGCTGGCTGAACGGCTGGCGGCTGACCTTCGGGGGCGAGCACATGGGCTGGGAGGGCGCGCTCGCGACGATCGTCGAGGCACCGCGGTCACAGGTCTTCGTGACGCTGTACGACATCGCACCCCTGGACGAGGACTCCATGGACCGCTGGGAGGGTGTCGGCCTCGACATATACCGGCGGATGCGCGTACGCGTGCACACGCTGGAGGGGGAGGAACCGGCGTGGGTGTACGTACTGAACGGATACGAGGGCGGACTGCCGTCGGCGCGGTACCTGGGTGAGATCGCCGACGCCGCCGAGTCGGCGGGGGCGCCGCACGACTACGTGATGGAGCTGCGCAAGCGGCCCTGCTGAGGGTCACCCCGGGAATCCCCCATCTCCAACGAAGGCTCCCCTTTGTTGGAAACGACAAGACAACGATCGCAAGACCGTGAGCTCTGTCATCTACGCGCGTAGGCCTGGACCAGCTACCCTCATCCGCGTGAACGCATCTCTTCTTCCGGACGACATCCAGGGCGACCCCTACGCCGCCGCCGACGCCGCCGCCACGCGCCTGCGCGAGATCACGGGCGCCGAGACCCACGACGTCGCCCTCGTGATGGGCTCCGGCTGGGCGCCGGCCGTGGACGCGCTCGGCACCCCCGAGGCTGAGTTCCAGGTCACCGAGCTGCCCGGGTTCCCCCCGCCGGCGGTCGAGGGCCACGGCGGCAAGATCCGCTCGTACCGGATCGGTGACAAGCGCGCCCTGGTCTTCCTCGGCCGCACCCACTACTACGAGGGCCGCGGTGTCGCCGCCGTCGCGCACGGTGTCCGTACCGCCGTCGCCGCCGGCTGCAAGACCATCGTCCTCACCAACGGCTGCGGCGGTCTGCGCGAGGGCATGCGCCCCGGGCAGCCGGTGCTGATCAGCGACCACATCAACCTGACGGCCACCTCGCCGATCGTCGGCGCGAACTTCGTGGACCTCACCGACCTGTACTCGCCCCGGCTGCGCACGCTGTGCAAGGAGATCGACGCCACCCTGGAGGAGGGCGTCTACGCGCAGTTCCCCGGGCCGCACTACGAGACGCCGGCCGAGATCCGGATGGCCCGCGTCATCGGCGCGGACCTCGTCGGCATGTCGACCACGCTCGAGGCCATCGCCGCGCGCGAGGCCGGTGCCGAGGTGCTGGGCATCTCCCTGGTCACCAACCTCGCCGCCGGTATGACGGGCGAGCCCCTCAACCACGAGGAGGTCCTCCAGGCCGGCCGCGACTCGGCCACGCGGATGGGGGCGCTCCTCACCCAGGTGCTGGACCGGCTGTAGTTTTTCGCCCCCGCCGCCCCTACCCTCCCCCATCTTCCTGGGGCTCCGCCCCAGAACCCGCTCCTCAAACGCCGGAGGGGCTGACTTCAGCCGTCCGGCGTTTGAGGACGAGGCCGTTCAGGCCGATAGCGGGGGTCTGGGGGCGCAGCCCCCAGGTACGGGTCGGGTAGGGGCGGCGGGGGCGAAAACGTGGGTACACAGCAACGCACACACGAACAGAGAGGTTCACCCGACGTGCACGACGAACTCATCGCACGGGCCAAGGCGTGGCTGGCCGAGGACCCCGACGCGGAGACCCGTGAGGAACTCGCCAAGCTCATCGACGCCGAGGACGTCACCGAGCTCGCCGCACGCTTCAGCGGCACCCTCCAGTTCGGCACCGCCGGCCTGCGGGGCGAGCTCGGCGCGGGCCCGATGCGCATGAACCGCTCCGTCGTGATCCGCGCGGCCGCGGGCCTGGCGGCGTACCTCAAGGCCAAGGGCCAGACCGACGGCCTCGTGGTCATCGGCTACGACGCCCGCCACAAGTCCGCGGACTTCGCCCGGGACACCGCCGCCGTGATGACGGGCGCGGGCCTCCGGGCAGCCGTACTCCCCCGCCCGCTCCCCACCCCCGTCCTCGCCTACGCCATAAGGCACCTCGGCGCGGCGGCGGGCGTGGAGGTCACCGCCAGCCACAACCCGCCCCGCGACAACGGTTACAAGGTCTACCTCGGCGACGGCTCGCAGATCGTCCCCCCGGCGGACGCGGAGATCGCAGCCGAGATCGACGCCGTCCGCGCACTCGCCGACGTCCCGCGCCCGGACTCCGGCTGGGAAACCCTCGACGAGAGCGTCCTGGACGCCTATCTGGCCCGCACGGACGCCGTACTGTCCGAGGGCTCCCCCCGCACCGCCCGCACCGTCTACACGGCGATGCACGGCGTCGGCAAGGACGTGCTGCTCGCCGCGTTCGCGCGGGCCGGTTTCCCGGAGCCGGCCCTCGTCGCCGAGCAGGCGGAACCCGACCCTGACTTCCCGACCGTCGCGTTCCCGAACCCGGAAGAGCCCGGCGCGATGGACCTCGCCTTCGCGAAGGCCCGCGAGACGGAGCCCGACCTGATCATCGCCAACGACCCGGACGCCGACCGCTGCGCGGTGGCCGTCAAGGAGGGTGCGGACTGGCGGATGCTGCGCGGCGACGAGGTCGGCGCGCTGCTCGCCCAGCACCTCGTGCGGCGCGGCGCGCGGGGCACCTTCGCCGAGTCGATCGTCTCCTCCTCCCTCCTCGGCCGGATCGCCGAGAAGGCGGGGCTCCCGTACGAGGAGACCCTGACGGGCTTCAAGTGGATCGCCCGCGTGGAGGGCCTGCGGTACGGCTACGAGGAGGCGCTGGGGTACTGCGTCGACCCGGACGGCGTACGCGACAAGGACGGCATCACCGCCGCCCTCCTCGTCACGGAACTCGCCTCCGAACTCAAAGAGCAGGGCAGGACCCTCCTCGACCTCCTCGACGACATCGCCGTCGAGTACGGCCTGCACGCCACCGACCAGCTCTCGGTCCGCGTGGAGGACCTGTCGGTCATCGCGAACGCCATGCGGCGCCTGCGCGAGCAGCCGCCCACCCAGCTCGCGGGCCTGGCGATCACGAAGTCAGAGGACCTGACGAAGGGCACGGACAAGCTCCCGCCGACGGACGGCCTGCGCTACACGCTGGACGGCGCCCGCGTCATCGTCCGCCCCAGCGGCACCGAGCCGAAGCTGAAGTGCTACCTGGAGGTCGTGGTGCCCGTGGGCACCCGGGACAACCTCCCCGCGGCTCACGCCAAGGCCCAGGACCTGCTCGCGAAGATCAAGCGGGACCTTTCGGCGGCCGCGGGCATCTGAGACATCGGGGTGCCCCGCCCCCGGGAGGGGCACCCCATCGGGTGATTTCCACACGGCAGTTGCCGCAGGGCTCCCGTGCGCCACCGCTGGACCGAGGAACGGTTACCGGTAGCGCATCGCCAAGTCCCAGGAGCTGCCGCGTGTCCTCGACCACTTCCCGGCCGACGTCCGCCCCACCCCGCAGTACCCCGAGCGAACTCGTCCCGAACGCCCGGCGCCACCGGAACGGAGCCCCGCGCACCCCCGCGGCCAGACTCCGCGCCCACGCACTCCGTGCGGCCCCCGCCCTCCTCGCCTACGCGGCCGTACGGGCCACCGGCCTGCTCGCGCTCGCGCTGTGGGCCCACCGACAGCACCACGGCCTCTGGCCGATCCTGGCGACGCAGTGGGACATGGACTGGTACCTGGGCATCGCCGACTACGGCTACTCGCACCATCTCGGCGGCGCGTACAACTCCAACAACCTCGCCTTCTTCCCGCTCTACCCGCTGCTGGTCAAGGCGGTCGCGGTGCTGACGCCGGGCACACCCGCGACGACGGGGCTGGTGACCGCGGTCGCGTGCTCGTTCCTCGCCGCGTGGGGCATCTTCTCGGTGGGCAGCCATCTGCACGGCCGCCGCGTGGGCGTGCTCCTGACCGTCCTGTGGGCGGCCCTTCCGGTGGGCCTGGTCCAGTGGATGGGCTACACGGAGTCCCTGTTCACGGCGTGCGTCGCCTGGTCGCTGTACGCGGTGCTCACCCGCCGCTGGCTGTGGGCAGCCGCGCTGGCGGCGATGGCGGGCCTGACCCGCCCGACGGGCGTCGCGGTGGCCGCCGCGGTCACCGTCACGGCCCTGCTCTCCCTGCGCCGCGGCTTCTCGCCCCGTGCCCTCGCGGCCGCCGCCCTCGCCCCGGCCGGCTGGTTCGCGTACGTCGGCTGGGTGGGCCTGCGCCTCGGCCGCTGGGACGGCTACTTCGCCGTACAGCGGCTGTGGCACAACGAGTGGGACGGCGGCGCGGAGACCCTGCGCCGGATGCGGGGAGTGCTGGCGCACGACTCGACGCCCGAGCTGTTCCTGGTGATGGTGACCGTGACGCTGATCGCGTCGATGGCGCTCTACCTCGTCTGCGCCTGGGACCGCCAGCCGCTCCCCCTGCTGGTCTTCACGGGCGTCCTGCTCCTGATCGTCCTGGGCAGCGGCGGCGTCTACTTCCCGCGCGCCCGCTTCCTCATCCCGGGCTTCCCCCTGCTGCTCCCCCTGGCCCTCCATCTCTCCCGCGCCTCACGCCGCTTCCGGGCGCTGGCCCTGACGGCAGCGGTCCTGGGATCGGCGTACTGCGGCGCGTACATGGCGCTGGTGTGGCCGAGCGCGCCCTGACCGCGACGAGGACCACGAGGGCTACGAGGGCTACGGGGGCTACGGGGGCTACGGGGACAGTACGAGCATCGCCACCCTCATCCGGGGTGCCCCAGTCCTCTCAGGGGCTGGGCTGGGCTGAGCTGGGCCGGCGTGGCGCTGGTCAGCCAACCGCCAGCAGGATCGCGAGCAGTACCGCCCCCGCGACGGCGGGCCCCATCACCTCGTACGCCCAGCGCACGGTCACCTCGCCCTGCGCGCTCTCCGCGGAGGCACGGACCTCGGCCAGGTCGCGCAGGTCGTCCATGATCCGGTCGGTCTGGGCGCGGGTGGACCCGGTGCCGATCGGGGACATCCGGCCACTGCTGTTCGCCGCGGCGCCCCGCATCTGGTGCTTGGTCGCCCTCTTGCGGGCGCGCAGCGAGACGGGCACCGCCCACAGCTGGTACTTGGTGCCGGAGGTGTCGACCACCTCGTTGGAGTAACTGGAGCGCAGGGAGGCGACCCTGCCCCAGGGCAGCACGATCACGCGGAACGGGTTGCGGATGCGCAGCCGGTCGTTGTTCGCGTAGACCGCGGGGCGCAGCGTGAAGGCGGACACCAGCGGCACGACGAGAATCAGCCCGGCGAGCGCCAGCCAGGGGGTGCGGCCGTGTCCCGAGATCAGCGCGTCGATGCCGAGCCAGCCCGCGATGGCGAGCAGCATGGCGCCGCCCGCGATACCGGCGGGCGACCGGTAGATCCGGTCCTTCGACTCGGGTCGCGAGGCGTCCGGTACGGGGGGCTGGTGGTCCGGGGTGGTCATGGCCCTGATTGTGCCGGACGCCTGCGGCGGGGCTCGCGCGTGGTGGGGGCTTGAGCGATTTTCGCCCCCGCGTCGGGACGGGCAGGGGCGGCGGGGGCGAAATCAGCCCCACCCCAACCCCGGGGGTGTACAGCCGCTACGCGCGTAGATATGCTCGGCTGGTGACCATGCCCACCACTGCACCCTCCCCCACTGCCGAAAGCGTGGGCGGTGCCCCCACACACGCCCTCGGCGACGTAACCGCGTCCGACAGCATGCTGCGCCGCTTCCTCCACGGGCTGCCCGGCGTCGACGCGGTCGGCCTGGAGGCGCGCGCCGCCTCGCTCGGCACCCGTTCCATCAAGACCACCGCGAAGGCGTACGCGATCGACCTCGCCATCTCGATGGTCGACCTGACGACGCTGGAAGGCGCGGACACCCCGGGCAAGGTCCGGGCGCTCGGCGCCAAGGCCGTCCACCCCGACCCGACGGACCGGGCGACGCCGAGCACCGCCGCCGTCTGCGTCTACCCCGACATGGTGGCCACCGCCAAGGAGGCCGTCGCCGGCTCAGGTGTGAAGGTCGCCTCCGTGGCCACCGCGTTCCCGGCCGGCCGCGCCGCCCTGGACGTGAAGCTGGCCGACGTGCACGACGCCGTCGCCGCGGGCGCCGACGAGATCGACATGGTCATCGACCGCGGGGCGTTCCTCGCGGGCAAGTACATGAAGGTGTACGACGAGATCGTCGCCGTGAAGGAGGCCTCGGGCGCCGCCCGCCTGAAGGTCATCTTCGAGACCGGCGAGCTGTCGACGTACGACAACATCCGCCGCGCCAGCTGGCTCGGCATGCTGGCCGGCGCCGACTTCATCAAGACCTCCACCGGCAAGGTGGCGGTGAACGCGACGCCCGCGAACACCCTCCTCATGCTGGAGGCCGTCCGCGACTTCCGCGCGCAGACCGGGGTCCAGGTCGGCGTGAAGCCGGCCGGCGGCATCCGCACCACGAAGGACGCCATCAAGTTCCTGGTCCTGGTCAACGAGACCGCGGGCGAGGACTGGCTGGACAACCACTGGTTCCGCTTCGGCGCGTCCTCGCTCCTGAACGACCTGCTGATGCAGCGTCAGAAGCTGGCCACCGGCCGCTACTCCGGCCCCGACTACGTGACGGTGGACTGATCACCATGGCATCCGCATTCGAGTACGCACCGGCGCCCGAGTCCCGCGCGGTCGTCGACATCGCCCCGTCGTACGGTCTGTTCATCGACGGCGAGTTCGTCGAGGCCGCCGACGGCAAGGTCTTCAAGACCGTCAGCCCGAGCACCGAAGAGGTCCTCTCCGAGGTGGCCCAGGCGGGCGCCGAGGACGTCGACCGCGCCGTGAAGGCCGCCCGCAAGGCCTTCGAGAAGTGGTCGGCGCTGCCCGGCTCCGAGCGCGCCAAGTACCTGTTCCGTATCGCCCGGATCATCCAGGAGCGCTCCCGCGAGCTCGCCGTCCTTGAGACGCTGGACAACGGAAAGCCGATCAAGGAGACGCGCGACGCCGACCTCCCCCTGGTCGCCGCGCACTTCTTCTACTACGCGGGCTGGGCCGACAAGCTCGACCACGCCGGCTTCGGCGCGAACCCGCAGCCGCTGGGCGTCGCGGGCCAGGTCATCCCCTGGAACTTCCCCCTGCTCATGCTGGCGTGGAAGATCGCCCCGGCGCTGGCCACCGGCAACACCGTGGTCCTCAAGCCCGCCGAGACGACCCCCCTGTCCGCCCTCTTCTTCGCGGACATCTGCCGCCAGGCGGGCCTGCCCAAGGGCGTCGTCAACATCCTTCCGGGATACGGCGACACGGGCGCCGCGCTCGTCGAGCACCCCGACGTGAACAAGGTGGCCTTCACCGGCTCCACCGCCGTCGGCAAGGCCATCGCCCGCCAGGTCGCGGGCACGAACAAGAAGGTCACGCTCGAACTCGGCGGCAAGGGCGCGAACATCGTCTTCGACGACGCCCCCATCGACCAGGCCGTCGAGGGCATCGTCACCGGCATCTTCTTCAACCAGGGCCAGGTCTGCTGCGCGGGCAGCCGTCTCCTCGTCCAGGAGTCGATCCAGGACGAGCTCCTCGACTCGCTCAAGCGCCGCCTGTCCACCCTCCGCCTCGGCGACCCGCTGGACAAGAACACGGACATCGGCGCGATCAACTCCGCCGAGCAGCTGTCCCGTATCACCTCACTCGTCGAGCAGGGCGAGGCCGAGGGCGCCGAGCGCTGGTCCCCGGCCTGCGAACTCCCCTCCTCCGGCTACTGGTTCGCCCCGACGCTCTTCACGAACGTCACCCAGGCGCACACCATCGCCCGCGACGAGATCTTCGGCCCGGTGCTGTCGGTCCTCACCTTCCGCACGCCGGACGAGGCCGTCGCCAAGGCCAACAACAGCCAGTACGGCCTCTCCGCGGGCATCTGGACCGAGAAGGGCTCCCGGATCCTGGCCGTCGCGAGCAAGCTGCGCGCGGGCGTCATCTGGTCCAACACGTTCAACAAGTTCGACCCGACCTCGCCGTTCGGCGGTTACAAGGAGTCGGGCTTCGGCCGCGAGGGCGGTCGTCACGGCCTGGAGGCGTACCTCGATGTCTGAGAAGTCCGAGAAGACCGGGCAGAACCGTCTGAGCGTCTTCAAGACCTACAAGCTGTACGTGGGCGGGAAGTTCCCGCGTTCCGAGAGCGGCCGGGTGTACGAGGTGACCACAGCAACATCAGCCGCTGACGCGGCGGGCAAGGGCAAGTGGCTGGCGAACGCGCCCCTCTCCTCCCGCAAGGACGCCCGTGACGCGGTGGTCGCCGCCCGCAAGGCGTTCGGCGGCTGGTCCGGCGCGACGGCGTACAACCGCGGCCAGATCCTCTACCGCGTCGCGGAAATGCTGGAGGGCCGCAAGGAGCAGTTCGTACGGGAGGTCGCGGACGCCGAGGGGCTGTCGAAGTCCAAGGCGGCGGCGCAGGTCGACGCGGCCATCGACCGCTGGGTCTGGTACGCGGGCTGGACCGACAAGATCGCCCAGGTGGTCGGCGGCGGCAACCCGGTGGCGGGCCCGTTCTTCAACCTCTCCAGCCCGGAGCCGACGGGCGTGGTCACCGTCCTCGCCCCCCAGGAGTCGTCGTTCCTGGGCCTGGTCTCGGTGATCGCCCCGGTGATCGCCACCGGCAACACGGTCATCGTGATCGCGAGCGAGAAGTCCCCGCTCCCGGCGCTGTCGCTCGGCGAGGTGCTGGCCACCTCCGACCTGCCCGGCGGCGTGGTCAACGTCCTGTCCGGCAGGACGGCGGAGATCGCGGCCCCGCTGGCCGCGCACCAGGACGTCAACGCGATCGACCTCGCGGGCGCGGACGACGTACTGGCGAAGGAGCTGGAAATCGCCGCCGCGGACAACCTGAAGCGGGTCGTCCGTCCACAGGCTGTGGATTACTCCGAGACGCCCGGCATCGAGCGCCTCACGGCGTTCCTGGAGACGAAGACGGTCTGGCACCCGACGGGTTCCCTGGGCGCCTCCGGATCGTCCTACTGAGGTTTCGGGGCCCCGATCAGTGTCCCCGGGGCCCCGTTCACGGGAGAGCCGCGCTTCCCCTCCGTCCAGGGGGAGCGCGGCTCTCTCATGTCTCTGCTCGGTTCAGTGCAGCAGGCCCGTCACCTGTCCGAGCACCGGGATGTTGCCCACCGACGACGCCTGCGCGACCGGTCGCGTCAGTGCCTGTGACGACAGCGGCTTGAAATCGGCGAGCTGGGTGCCGACCCCGTTGTCCAGCGGGTCGACTCCGGTGCCCGCCAGCGGGTTGGGCTTGAGCCCGCCGACGGGGCCGGTGACGTACCCGACCGTGCCGGTCAGGGCCTGCAGGCCCGCCTGCGGGTCGATGTTGTCCAGAGAAGTAGGCCGGGTGCGCACGACGTCCACGACGTGGGCCGTGTCCGCGACGGCCGGGGAGGCCGCGGCCACACCGGCAGCGACCACGCCGACCGCGGCGGCGATCCGCGCGGTGGTACGGGACATGGCGGTCTGCTGGGCTGCGTGTCGCACCATCAGGGTTTCCTCTTCGAAGAGCGGAGAGCAACTGGATCTGCACGCAGAGTAGTTGAGTGGACTCACCTTCCGGGCCGTCCGGGCGACGGATTCGCCTGTGCGGGTCAACAGACATACAGACACAAGCCCGATAATCCACCGGGCATCGCACGGGCGTTCACGGACAGGCCCGTGTTCCTCTCCCCGGTGCGCACCCGGCGCGCGCTGTCCGAGCAACCGGGAGCCCTGGAGGCAGGGATAATGTCCTGAGGCGTGCCGAAGCGCGGCTAGGCCAGAACGAGTCACAGAAGGTACAGAGAATTGGGTTCCCATCCCCCGATACCCACCCGCGTGGTGCTGCTCTGCGGCCCCTCCGGCTCTGGAAAGTCCCTTCTCGCGGCCGACTCCGGGCTTCCCGTGCTCCGCCTCGACGACTTCTACAAAGAGGGCACCGATCCGACGCTTCCGCAGGTGGAGGGCAGCGCGGACATCGACTGGGACCATCCGCTGTCCTGGGACGCGGACACCGCGGTCGCCGCGATCGAGGAGCTGTGCCGTACGGGACGTACGACCCTCCCCGTGTACGACATCTCGCTGAGCGCCCGTACCGGCACGGAGACGCTGCGCATCGAGCGGACGCCGCTGTTCATCGCGGAGGGCATCTTCGCCGCCGAGATCGTCGAGCGCTGCCGGGAGCTGGGGGTACTCGCCGACGCGCTGTGCCTGTCCCGTGGCCCGGTCACCACGTTCCGCCGCCGCTTCCTGCGGGACCTGAAGGAGGGCCGCAAGTCGGTGCCCTTCCTGCTCCGCCGCGGCTGGCGCCTGATGCGCGCCGAGCGCTCCATCGTGGCCCGCCAGTCCGCGCTGGGCGCGCACCCCTGCGACAAGGACGAGGCCCTGGGCCGGCTGACCGCGGCGGCCGCGGGGCGCTGCGCGACACCGCGCCCGACGGCGGCGTAGGCAGGGAACGAAAGACGGAAACAGAGGAACGGAAACGAAAAGAGGTCCAGGCGAACCCCCCGTCCGCCTGGACCTTTCTCGTTTCCCCCGTGGTCCCCCGTGACCCCGTTGGTTCCCCCCGGTACCGCTTCCCCCGTACTACCTACCTGTTACTCCCCCCACAGCCTTCAGGCGACAAGCTCCCCGAAGGACTCCTCCTCGTCACGGCCGAAGCTGAGGACCTCGTCCTCGCGCATCCGGCGCAGCGAGCGCCAGATGCTGGACTTCACCGTGCCGACACTGATGTCGAGGATCTCCGCGATCTCCGGGTCCGTGCGGCCCTCGTAGTAACGGAGGACCAGCATGGTGCGCTGGAGTTCGGGCAGCCGGGCCAGCGCCTGCCACAGC
Organism: Streptomyces sp. NPDC029292; assembly: GCF_055569295.1. NCBI lineage: Bacteria > Bacillati > Actinomycetota > Actinomycetes > Kitasatosporales > Streptomycetaceae > Streptomyces > Streptomyces sp. NPDC029292. The sequence goes on along the minus strand of NZ_JBVHXR010000002.1, from coordinate 250,577 downwards.
ACGGCGCGCAGCTCGGTGCCGCGCATCGCGTCCGTGTCACCGGCGGTCTCCGGCAGCTCCTCGGTCGGGTACTCGTTCAGCTTGCGGCGGCGCCACGCGCTGATGTGCAGATTGGTCATGGTGCGGCGGAGGTAGCCCCCGACCGCGGCCTTGTCGCTGATCCGGTCCCAGGCCTTGTACGTCGAGAACAGCGCGCTCTGCAACAGGTCTTCGGCCTCGAAACGGTCACCGGTCAGGTGGTAGGCGGTTGCGTACAGGGAGGCGCGGCGCTCCTGGACGTAGGCGGTGAACTCCGCCTCCGACACCGAACGACGCTCCCCCGTGGCCTCCCCGTACGCGGCTCCCCCGTGAGCCTTCCCCCCGACCGTGCCCATTGCGGCTGCCGCCGCGGGGCTCTCCCCCGTGAACGCGTCAACCACCGTCATGTACGCGGTGTGCTGACGCCCGGTGCCGCGAGCGCACCCCCGCCCGCTCACGGCACCGGACTTCTCCGTGCTCCGAGTGACGTCATGAAGACGCGTGACAACTGCAACTGCGCTAGTGCTGGTGCTGTGCAGCGTGTTCATCTCGCGCCCCCCGTCGTGGAGTCCCGGCTTTTCGGTTCGTTCTGCGGTGCTTCCTTGCTTGTGTCGAAAAGCTTGCCCGGGCCACTTCATGGCCGTGTCCGCCGACTGTCACAGACCTGTCACAGGGCCCATCCGCAGGCGCGCCACAGCACGATCACAGAGAAGAGCGTTACGACTACGCAGATGACCAATTGGGGCCTCCCCGCCACGCGCGAGAGGCCCTCCTTCTGTGCTGGAGATGGGTGGGAGCGCTCCAACGGTCGATACCCGGCCATGACATGGGCCAGAATGACGTCCGTGCCTTCCCTGTTGCTGATCGAGGACGACGACGCCATCCGGACGGCCCTGGAGCTCTCTCTGACGCGCCAGGGACACCGCGTGGCCACCGCTGCCACCGGTGAGGACGGTCTGAAGCTGTTGCGCGAGCAGCGGCCCGATCTGATCGTCCTCGACGTGATGCTGCCCGGCATCGACGGATTCGAGGTGTGCCGGCGCATCCGGCGCACCGACCAGCTGCCGATCATTCTGCTGACCGCGCGCAGCGACGACATCGACGTCGTGGTCGGCCTGGAGTCCGGCGCCGACGACTATGTCGTCAAGCCCGTGCAGGGCCGGGTGCTCGACGCCCGTATCCGTGCCGTGCTGCGGCGCGGTGAGCGCGAGGCGAACGACTCGGCGACGTTCGGCTCCCTCGTCATCGACCGTGCCGCGATGACGGTCACCAAGAACGGCGAGGATCTGCAACTGACGCCCACCGAGCTGCGGTTGCTCCTGGAGCTGAGCCGCCGGCCCGGACAGGCGCTGTCCCGCCAGCAGCTGCTGCGTCTGGTGTGGGAGCACGACTATCTGGGTGACTCGCGCCTGGTGGACGCGTGTGTGCAGCGGCTGCGCGCCAAGGTGGAGGACGTGCCATCCTCTCCCACCCTGATCCGTACCGTGCGTGGCGTCGGCTACCGGTTGGACAATCCTCAGTGACCAAACCGCAGGACAAGCTCCGCGGCTGGGCCGCGGCGCGCAAGGCGATCCTGTCCGGCCTGCGCTTCACCAGTCTGCGGCTGCGCCTGGTCGTGGTGTTCGGACTCGTCGCGCTCACGGCCGCCGTATCGGCGTCGGGCATCGCCTACTGGCTCAACCGCGAGGCCGTCCTGACGCGTACACAGGACGCGGTGCTGCGCGACTTCCAGCAGGAGATGAGCAACCACGCGAGCATGCTGCCGTTGCACCCGGCGCAGAGCGAACTCCAGCGCACGGCCGGGCAGATGGCGAACAGCAGCCAGCGCTTCAGCGTGCTGCTGGTCGCCGAGGACGCGAACGGCAAGACCGTCGTCGGCAATTCCGCGCTGGACACCTTCACGCTGGAGGACGTGCCCAAGTCCCTCCAGAAGGCGGTGAACAAAGAGCAGAAGCTCTCCTCGAACAACAAGTCCGCGTACCACCTGTACTGGCAGCGGATCACCGACCACGACAAGCCGTACCTGGTGGGCGGCGCGAGGGTGATCGGCGGCACCACGACCGGCTACATGCTCAAGTCCCTGGAGCCGGAGGCCAAGGATCTCAACTCGCTGGCCTGGTCCCTGGGTATCGCGACGGGCCTGGCCCTGATCGGCTCGGCCCTCCTCGCCCAGGCCGCCGCGACCACGGTCCTCAAGCCGGTGCACCGCCTGGGCATCGCGGCCCGCCGCCTCGGTGAGGGCAAGCTCGACACCCGGCTGCGCGTGTCGGGTACGGACGAACTCGCGGACCTCTCCCGTACGTTCAACCACACGGCGGAGGCCCTCGAAAAACGCGTGGACGACATGAGCGCGAGGGACGAGGCGTCCCGCCGCTTCGTCGCCGACATGTCGCACGAACTCCGTACGCCGCTCACCGCGATCACCGCCGTGACGGAGATCCTGGAAGAGGAACTGGACGCGGAGACCGGCAGCGTCGACCCGATGATCGAACCGGCCGTGCGCCTGGTCGTCAGCGAGACCCGCCGCCTCAACGACCTCGTCGAGAACCTGATGGAGGTCACCCGCTTCGACGCGGGCACCGCCCGTCTCGTCCTGGACTACGTGGACATCGCCGACCAGATCACCGCGTGCATCGACGCGCGCGCCTGGCTGGACGCGGTGGACCTGGACGCCGAGCGCGGCATCATGGCGCGCCTCGACCCGCGCCGCCTGGACGTGATCCTGGCGAACCTGATCGGCAACGCGCTCAAGCACGGCGGTTCGCCGGTACGGGTCTCGGTGCGCAAGGAGGCCGACGCCCTGGTGATCGAGGTCCAGGACCACGGTCCCGGCATCCCCCAGGACGTCCTCCCGCACGTCTTCGACCGCTTCTACAAGGCGAGCGCCTCCCGCCCCCGCTCGGAGGGCAGCGGCCTGGGCCTGTCCATCGCGCTGGAGAACGCGCACATCCACGGCGGCGAGATCACGGCGGCGAACGCGCCCAAGGGCGGAGCGGTCTTCACCCTGCGCCTGCCCCAGGACGCGTCGGAACTGATCGCCGACGATCCCCGCGACGGGAACGGGAACGGCACGGAGGGCACCGCCGGATGACGACCGCACGACTCCGAGGCGTACGCCCCTGGCTCGCCCTCCCGCTGCTGGCCGCACTGCTCACGGGCTGCGGCATCCGCTCCACCCAGGTCCCGACGGACTTCGGGCCCGCGCCCTCCCGGGTGCCCTGCGCCCTCTCGGGCCCGGACATCTCCACCCAGTCCTCCCGGGGCATCCCGGTCCAGGTCTTCCTCCTCTGCTCCGCGCAGCTGGTGACGGTCGACCGGTCGGTGCGCATCCCCGACGGCACGGCGGAGGCGGAGCGCCGCGTCCTGGTGGCCCAGGCTCTCCTCGACGAACTCGCCGAGACGCCCTCCACGCCCGAGCAGCAGGCCGGTTACACGACCGACGTGCGCGGCGGCATGACGGTCGGCGGCCCCCGCGGCAAGGACCCCGAGGACACCCTCCGGCTGAGCAGCCCGCCGCAGAACCTCACGTCCTCCGCCCTCGCCCAGATCGTCTGCACCTTCGCCGACTCCGCGGCAGCCCGGGACGACGGCTCCGTCCTCCTCGGCGGCCCCGACTCCACGCCCCTGCGCACCTACGAGTGCACCCCCGACTCCCGCTCCGAACCGGGCAATTTCAGCCCGTCCGGCGTTTGAGGACGAGCGCGAAGCGCGATACGGGGGTGTGGGGGCGGAGCCCCCTGGTACGGGAAGGGTAGGGGCGGAGGGGGCGAAAACCCTCGGGCCCCGGAACCGATCGTGCCGGACGTCGCGTCTTGGGGGGCGTGCAGCGTCAAGGCTCAGACGGCGGCAGTGCCGTGACCCGCGTCCGTGTGGCAGGAGGTGTCCTCCTCGTCGCACACCTCGCCCTCGTCGCCTGGCTCACGCTGCGTCCCCTGGACGTCCCCTGGGTGAGCGCCGCCAACCTGCGGCCGTTCGCCGGCATCAGAGCCGACCTCGCGCTGGGCCCACAGGAGGCGGCCCGCCGCATCGGAGAGGGCCTGGGCCTCCTCGCCCCCCTGGGTGTCCTGCTCCCCATGGCGGGCGGCAAGCTCGACGTCTCCCCGCTCGGCTCCCTGGTCCGGACGGTCGCCGCCGGCGCCCTCCTGTCCCTGGGCATCGCGCTCCTGCAGACCGGCGTCCCCGGCCAGGTCGTGGACGTCGACTCCCTGCTGCTCAACACCGTCGGCGTGGCCCTCGCCCACCTCGCGATCGTGCCCGCCGCCCGGACCAGGCTCCGCCGCCGGGCCGACACACGGCGCCGCGCGGCCCTCCGCCGGGAGGAGTCGCCTCAGGGTCGGACCCCGACGATTCCCAGGGTCGGGATCGCACCATAGAGCGATGCTTGGTCCCCTTCGTCCCCGTAGCGTTGAAGTCAACGGGGCGGCCACCAGGGAAGCCTCGGACCACGGTTCACGAAGGAGCCCCGATGACCGCCCTTGCCCGCCCCACCAACGGCCGCATGATCGGCGGAGTGTGCGCAGCGCTGGCACGGCGCTTCGGCATCTCCGCGACCACGATGCGCGTGATCTTCGTACTGTCCTGTCTGCTTCCGGGCCCGCAGTTCCTGCTCTACATAGCGCTGTGGATCCTCTTCCCCTCCGAGGACAAGGCGGCCCGCTTCCCCTCCGAGGACAAGGCGGCCCACACGGCCTGGTAACCAACGGCCACAGCCCGACGCGCCGAAGGGGCGCACCCGTCCAGGGTGCGCCCCACCGGCGTCCGTATGTCCCGAAGGCCTCAGCCGAGCGGCACCCCGTTCACCGGCAGACCGTGCGTGGGCAGGCCCTTCAGCGGCAGTCCGCCGAGCAGCCCGGCCACGGGTGCGGCCGGCCCCGCGGCGAGGACGCGCGCGGCGACGGGCTGGGCGGCGGCCAGGCCCGCACCGAGGGCGCCCTGCCCCTGGGTGATCGCCTCACCCGCGCCGGGCAGTGCCGTGGCGACGTTCTCCGCGGGCAGCGTCTTGGTGACGGTGTCCAGCGCCGAGGAGGCGTCCGGCACGGCCGGCGCGGCGTTCGCGGCACCCGCGCCGGCTGCGGCGAAGGCGGCACCGAGAGCGGCGACACCGAGGGTCTTGGCAGCAGACTGCTTCATATTGAATGCGTCCTTGGATCCGTGAGACGGGATGTGAACGATCCAAAACCGTAAACATGCAAAGCCGCCCCCGGCAAACATCAAAAAGCGGTCGAGTCATGAAGAAGCAGTGAAGACCCGACCGCTTCCAGATCTCGCTGATCAGGCCTGATGACCCACAGAGCCGCTGGTGGAGGCGGTTTGCTGGAACAGCCATTCGGACTTCAACTCTGCATAACCGGGCTTGATCACGTCATTGATCATGGCGAGTCGTTCATCGAAAGGAATGAATGCTGACTTCATAGCATTGACCGAGAACCACTGGAGATCATCGAGCGAATAACCGAACGCCTCGACAAGATGCTCGAATTCCCGGCTCATACTGGTGCCCGACATGAGTCGATTATCCGTGTTCACGGTCGTCCGGAAATGCAGCCGCCGCAGCAGCCCGATCGGATGGGCGGCATACGAGTCGGCGGCACCGGTCTGGAGGTTGGAGCTGGGGCACATCTCCAGCGGGATGCGCTTGTCGCGCACGTACGAGGCGAGCCGGCCGAGCTTCACCGAGCCGTCCTCGTGGACCTGGATGTCGTCGATGATCCGCACGCCGTGTCCGAGCCGGTCGGCGCCGCACCACTGCAGCGCCTGCCAGATGGACGGCAGCCCGAAGGCCTCACCGGCGTGGATGGTGAAGTGGTTGTTCTCGCGCTTGAGGTACTCGAAGGCGTCGAGGTGCCGGGTGGGCGGGAACCCGGCCTCGGCGCCCGCGATGTCGAAGCCGACGACACCCAGGTCCCGGTACCGGTTGGCCAGTTCGGCGATCTCCAGCGCACGGGCGGCGTGCCGCATGGCGGTCAGCAGGGCGCCGACCCGGATCCGGTGTCCGTTCTCCCGGGCCCGCCGTTCGCCCTCCCGGAATCCCTCGTTGACCGCCTCGACGACCTCTTCGAGGGTGAGCCCGGCCTCCAGGTGCTGCTCCGGTGCATACCGGACCTCGGCGTAGACGACACCGTCCTCGGCCAGGTCCTCGGCGCACTCGGCGGCGACCCGGACGAGGGCGTCCCGGGTCTGCATGACGGCGCAGGTGTGGGCGAAGGTCTCCAGGTACCGCTCCAGCGAACCGGAGTCGGCGGCCTCGCGGAACCACACGTCGAGTTTGTCGGGGTCGGTCTCGGGAAGCCCCGAGTAGCCGGTGTCGCGGGCGAGTTCGACGATCGTCCCGGGGCGCAGGCCCCCGTCGAGATGGTCGTGCAGCAGGACCTTGGGCGCCCGGCGGATCTGTTCCGAGCTCGGGGTGGTACGGATCTGGCTCGTCATTTTCGCACTCTAGACCCTACGCGCGTAGATCTCCTGTTGTACGGATCCGTCGATATGTAACGGTGACCGTGCGGACGGGTGGCGTACACCGTCGCTTCTGACACTGTTCTGTCATGGCACAGCAAGCGACGCCGGTCCCCCGGGCCCGGCTGGGGAGGGCGCTCGGCCCGGAGCCGACGGCGGTCAGCGGAGTGGTTCTGCTGCTCCCGGGCGGCGAGGAGATCTCCGCGCGCAGGCCGTCCCCCATGATGGCGACCGCCTCCGTACGCGCGTTGGGACGCCGTCTTGCGCGCGCGGGACGCGCGGAAGGCCTGGTCACCCACGTGGTGCACTACCGGTTTCGCGGCTGGAACGGCAGCGAGGCGCACCTGGCGAGCGACGCGTCCTGGGCCGCCGACGAGGTCGTACGCCGCTACGGGGACGTCCCGGTATGCCTGGCCGGTGTGGACATGGGAGGCCGTGCCGCACTGCGGGCGGGCGGTCACGCGGCCGTCAACTCCGTACTGGCGCTTGCCCCATGGCTGCCCGAGGAGGACGTGGCCGCGCCACCCGAACCGGTGAAGCAGCTGGCGGGGCGACGCGTGCTGATCGTGCACGGCACGAATGACGAGCGGACCGATCCGGAGCTGTCGTTCCGGCTCGCGGCACGGGCGAAGAAGACCAACCGGGACATCTGCCGGTTCGAGGTCCACTCGGACGGGCACGGATTGCACCAGCATCGGTCCGAAGTCCATGCGCTGGCGGAGGATTTCGTCATGGGGGCGTTGTTCGGCCGGACTCTGTCCCGCCCGGTTGAGGATGCGCTCGCGGCGCCGCCGCCGTTGGGGTTGCGTATGCCGCTTGCCTCCGGCTTCGGGAAGGCATTGCGGCACTAGGTTGTCTGCGGGTTTCGGCGGGCTGGTCGCGCCCACGCGGCGGAGCCGCATGAGGTCACAGCCGCGCCCCTGAAGGGGCGCTCTTGGTGCCGTCAGTCAGGGAGCAGGCGTCCCCGCCGTGACAGCAGGAACTTCTTGAACGCGGCGACGGGCGGGGTGTCCAGGTGGCCGTCCAGCCAGGCCACCCCGATTTCGCGTACCGCGCGTGGGGCGGTGACCGTCAGTTCGACAACCCCCGGGCGGGCGACGGCGGGTGGCGGGAGAAGGGCGACTCCCAGGCCTGCTGCCACGAGGCCTCGCAGGGTCTCCGCCTCCTCCCCCTCGAAGGCGATCCGCGGCTTGAAGCCCGCCTCCTGGCAGAGGTCGTCGGTGATGCGGCGCATGCCGTAGCCGGGTTCGAGGGTCACGAAGGTCTCGTCGGCGGCCTCGGCGAGGCGGATGCGCTTGCGGGCGGCGAGGCGGTGGTCGGCCGGGACGACGAGCCGGAGCTTCTGCTCGTCGAGGCGGCGGCCCACGAGGTCGGGCGCGTCCGGTACCGGCGAGGTGAGGCACAGGTCCAACTCGCCGGAGCGCAGCCGTTCCAGCATCGCCTCGCCGTAGTTCTGGACGAGGCTGAAGCGGACCCGGGGGTGGTCGGCGCGGAAGGCGCGGATCAGGCCGGGGACCGTCTCGGAGCCCATGGTGTGCAGGAAGCCGAAGGCGACCTTGCCGGTGGCCGGGTCGGCGTCCGCGCGCACCTCGTCGGCGGCCCGCTCGATCTCGGCGAGGGCACGCTCGACGGAGCCGAGGAACGTACGCCCTGCGGCCGTGAGGGAGACCGTACGACCCCTGCGCGCGAACAGGTCGACGCCCAGGTCCTGTTCGAGCCGGACCATGGCCCGCGACAGGGTGGACTGCGGGACCTGCATCTCCTGCGCGGCCCGGGTGACGTGCTCGGTGCGGGCGACTCCGGCGAAGTACGCGAGCCGTGGAGCGAGCAACCTCGACATGTTCGCGCTGTCTTCTGTGTCACTGGACGGTGACAGGTGAGCTTCTGACCTCTGCTGATGCACCATGGGAACGATTATGGGGTTTCCATGCATTGGACGGATGAGTGTGGGCTCTCTAGTTTCGAAGCATGCCTTCCGCCAGTACCGGGGCGTCCACCACCGTGGGCGCCACCGCCTCCGTCCCTGTCGTCGACACCCGCATGGCCCCCGGCGGGCCCGGCTACCGCCGGATGAGCTTCGCCCTCTTCCTCGCGGGTGTCGCGACCTTCGCGCTCCTCTACTCCACCCAGGCCCTCCTCCCGCTCCTCTCCACGGACTTCGGGGTCACCGCGAGCGAGGCGAGCTGGACGGTGTCGGCCGCGACCGGCGCGCTGGCGCTGTTCGTGCTCCCGATGAGCGCGCTGTCGGAGCGGTTCGGACGGCGGACGCTGATGACGGCGTCGCTGGCGGTGGCCGTGACGGTCGGGCTGCTGGTCCCCCTCGCCCCCTCCATCGGCGCGCTCGTCGCGCTGCGGGCGGTCCAGGGTGCGGCGCTCGCCGGACTTCCGGCGTCGGCGACGGCGTACCTGGCCGAGGAGGTCCGCCCGAAGGCGCTGATCACCGCGATCGGACTCTTCGTCGCGGGCAACAGCGTCGGCGGGATGAGCGGCCGGGTCATCACCGGCTGGGTCGCCCAGGAGTGGGGCTGGCGGGTCGCCGTCGCCACGATCGGCGTGATCGCCGTGGCCTGCGCGGTGGCCTTCCGGCTGCTGCTCCCCGCGCCGAAGCACTTCAAGCCGGGCTCGCTGCGGCCCCGGGTGCTGGCCCGCACGGTCCGCGACCACCTCGCGAACCCGCTGCTGTGCCGCCTGTACGCGATCGGCGCGCTGTTCATGATGGTCTTCGGCGGGGTCTACACGGTGATCGGCTACCGCCTGACCGACGCCCCGTTCTCGCTCCCGCAGGGCATCATCGGCTCGATCTTCCTGGTGTACCTGGTCGGTACGGTGTCGGCGTCGACGGCGGGCAAGCTGGTCGCGCGGCTGGGGCGGCGCGGCTCGCTGTACCTGGCGGGCGGCACCACGACTTCCGGTCTGCTGCTCTCCCTGGCCGACTCGCTCCCCCTCGTCCTGCTCGGCCTGGTCCTGATCACCGCGGGCTTCTTCGCGGGCCACGCGGTCGCGTCCTCCTCCGTGAGCCACACCGCCAAGGAGGGCCGCGCCCAGGCCTCGGCGCTGTACCAGTCCGCCTACTACGTCGGCTCCAGCGCGGGCAGCACCCTCGGTGCCGTCGCCTTCCACTCGGGCGGCTGGGCCGGGACCGTGAGCCTCGGCCTCCTCGCGGTGCTCGGCGTCGTGTCCATCACGGTGTTCGGGTCGCACGCGGCGCGGGCGCAGGCGCGGCGGAATCCGGTGCTCGCGCACTGACCGAGCCGGACCGCGCCGTACCGTCCATACGACGCACAGCTCGTACGTTCCCCCTGGTCGGAGCTCGTTGTCAGTGGTGGCGCATAGCCTCCGCTCGATCAACTGGCCCGAGCAGGGGGATTGTTCATGGAATTCCGGACCGACCGCGGTGACTTCGCCGAAGCCGTGGCCTGGGCGGCCCGTACGCTGCCCGCGCGCTCGCCCGTACCGGTGCTGGGCGGGCTGCTCCTGGAGGCCGGCGCCGAGGGGCTGAGCGTCTCGGGGTTCGACTTCGAGGCGGCGGCACGCATCGAGACCGACGCCGAGACCGTCACGGCCGGGCAGGTGCTCGTCCTGGGGCGCAGGCTGCTGGACATCTGCCGGGTCCTGCCCGAGGGGCCGGTGACCTGTGCTCTGGAGGGCTCGCGGTTCACGGTGGAGGCGGGCGGCACCCGGTTCGGCCTGTCGACGCTGCCCCGGGACGAGTACCCCGCCCTGCCGGTGCCGCCCGAGCCGCGGGGCACCGTGGACGCCGCCGCGTTCGCGACCGCCGTGTCCCAGGTCGCCGTGGCGGCCGGGCGCGACGACACCCTGCCCGTCCTCACCGCCGTCCAACTGCGCATCGACTCCGACGCGATGACGCTCTCCGCGTCGGACCGCTATCGGTACGCCGTACGCACCCTGGCGTGGAAACCCGAGGCGGCCCTCGACGAGGTCGTGGAGGCGCTGCTGCCCGCCCGGCGACTGCACGAGATCGCCCGCTCGCTGGCCCGCTCCGGTGACGTACGCATCGGGTTCGCCCTCGCGGGCGGCGGCATGATCGGCTTCGAGGGCGGGGCGATGCGCACGGCGGTGCGGCTGATGGAGGGGCGGCTGCCGCGGCACGGCTCGCTGTTCTCGGTGCCGGACGCGGCGGTCGCGGAGGTGGAGTGCGGCGCGCTGGCGGAGGCGGTGCGGCGGGTCGCCGTCGTCGCCGAGGAGAACAGTCCCGTACGGCTGGACTTCACCGGCGGTCAGGGCGCCGAGGGATCCGTGCTGCTGCGCGCCGGATACGCGGACGACGTGGCCTCCCAGCGGCTGCCGGCCACGCTGACCGGCGCGGACGAGGTGACCGTCGCCTTCAACCCGGCGTATCTGCTGGACGCCCTGAACTCCTTCGAGGGACCGCGAGTGCGGCTGGAGCTGCTGGGACCGGGGCAGCGGGCGCTCCTTACCGAACCAGGGACCGCGACCGCGACCAAGAGCGGGAGCGGGAGCGGGAAAGAGGCAGGGACCGGATCCGGTGACGAGCCGGGCGCAGGGCATCGGCATCTGCTCATGTCTGTGAAGCAACTGGTCTGACCTGCGCTTTTTCCCACTCCGGGGGCCATTGTCAGTGGGCTGCGGTAGCTTCCGAAGTGCTGGCGCAATGGTGCGACGGAAAGAGCCACAGGGGTGGGTTGGCTATGAGCGACGGTTCGGCGACGACGACAGACCTGGACGTCCAACTGGAAAAGCACCGGGTCGAGCTGACCGGGTACTGCTACCGGATGCTCGGCTCGTCCTTCGAGGCCGAGGACGCGGTGCAGGACACGATGGTGCGCGCCTGGCGCAGCTACGACAAGTTCGAGGGCCGCTCCTCGATGCGGTCCTGGCTCTACCGGATCGCGACGAACGTGTGCCTGGACATGCTGAACGCGGGCAATCGAAGGGCCCGGCCCATGGATCTCACCGCTCCCTCGCCGCTGGCCCAGGCGGCGCTCACTCCGCGCCCGGACAACACGTGGCTGGAGCCGGTGCCCGACGCCCGCGTGCTGCCGACGGTCAGCGACCCGGCCGAGGCAGCGGTGGCGAAGGAGTCGGTGCGCCTCGCCTTCATGGCCGCCCTGCAGCAGCTGCCGCCCAAGCAGCGGGCCGTGCTCATCCTGCGCGAGGTCCTCGCGTGGAAGGCGAGCGAGGTCGCCGAGCTGCTCGGCACCACGGTCGCCTCGGTCAACAGCGCGCTCCAGCGGGCCCGCGCGACCCTCGCCGAAAGTGACGGCGCCGGCGCGGAGGCCGCCACCTCCGACCCGCTCGACGAGGAGCAGCAGAAGCTCCTGGAGCGCTATGTCGCCGCCTTCGAGGGGTATGACATGACGGCGCTGACGGCGCTGCTCCACGAGGACGCGATCATGACGATGCCGCCGTTCGACCTGTGGCTGCGCGGCACGGACGACATCACCGGCTTCATGACGACGATGGGCGCCGCCTGCGAGAACTCGCGTCTGGTGCCGGTCGAAGTCAATGGCCTGCCCGGGTTCGCCCAGTACAAGCCGGATCCGGAAGCGGGTGGCTACACGCCCTGGGCGGTGCAGGTGCTGGAGATCTCAAAGGGCCGGATCACCGGGTTCCACTGCTTCCTGGACACCGCCCGCTGGTTCCCGCTCTTCGGGCTGCCCCTCCGACTCGAAGCGAAGGCCGACCAGGTCGAGTAGGGCACGCAAGGCCGGGTCCGGGTTCCGCAGGCGTATCCGGCCTCCGGCCCTCCGCGCCGCCAGCTCCAGTCTCGCCAGTACGTCGACGGCGGCGAGACCGGGCGGCCCCAGCCCCGCGACATCGCAGACGACGAACCCGGCCCCGGTCGTCTCCAGCTGCGCCCGCACGTCGTCGCAGAGCCGCGGCACCTCGTCACGGGTGACGGGTCCGGGCAGTACGAGTACGGCGGGTGTCGTGGCGTCCACAGTCAGTAGACCGGTCGGGGGCACGGAACTCATCGGGGGCGCGGCCGGAGTCCGTACAAGATCACATTGACCTGCACCCGGCCTTCCCGGTTGGGTTGGGTGTATGCCCCACGAATCAGCACCTCCCGCGATACCTGACGGCTTCATCCCCGCCAAGGACAAGGAGGCGCCGTGCAGGGGGTGCTGACCGGCTTCGCCGTCATCGCCGTCGTCATCGGGGTCGGTTACGTCATCGGGCGGCGCGGCTATCTCGGGGACAACGGGCGGGAGGTGCTGACGAAGCTCGCCTTCCATGTGGCGTCGCCCGCGCTGCTGTTCACGACGCTCGCGCAGGCCGACCTGTCGGTGATCTTCTCCAGCCGGCTCCTGGTCACCGCGATGAGCACGGCCGCGGCGGCCGGAATCTTCGTCGCGGTGGGTGTCGTACGCGGCTGGGGCGTGGGACGGACGACGATCGGCGCGCTGTGTTCCAGTTACGTCAACTCGGGCAACCTGGGCATCCCGATCGCCGTGTATGTGCTCGGCGACGCCTCGCTGGTGGCGCCCGTGCTGCTGTTCCAGCAGATCATGGTCACACCCATCGCCCTGACCGTCCTCGACCTGTCCACGACTGGCGAGAAGCGTCCACTGTGGCAGCGGCTGATCACGCCGCTGCGCAATCCCATCGCCGTCGGCTCGCTGGCCGGGGTCGCGGTGTCGGCGACCGGTCTGACCGTGCCGGGGCCGATCCTCGACCCGCTCAAGCTGATCGGGGGCATGTCGGTGCCCGCGGTACTGCTGGCGTTCGGCATCTCGCTGTGCGGCAGCACCCTGCCGGGGCGCGGCTCGGACCGGCATCCGGTGCTGCTGTCCGTCACGCTGAAGTCCGTGGGCCAGCCGCTGGCCGCCTGGGCGCTGGCCGTCGGCGTGTTCGGGCTGCACGGCGCACCCCTGCTCGACGTGGTGGTCACCTCGGCCCTGCCCGCCGCCCAGAACCTGTTCACGTACGCCTCGCGCTACCGGGTCGGCGAGACCCTGGCCCGGGAGTCGATCCTCATGTCGACGATCGTGTCCGTGCCGGTCCTCGTGGTGATCGCGGCGGTGCTCGGCTGACGCCGCGCACAAGAGAGGGACCGGCGCCGAAGCACCGGTCCCTCTCGACTGCCGCCCGGAATCAGGCGATCCGGTCCAGCACGATCGGGGCCGGCTTGAAGTCCGTACCCGCGGCGCCGATGTCGTACGAGCCCTCGACCGCCTGAAGGGCGTACTCGAAGCGCTCCGGGGTGTCCGTGTGGAGGGTGAGGAGGGGCTGGCCCGCCGTCACCGTGTCGCCCGGCTTGGCGTGCAGCTCGACGCCCGCGCCGGCCTGCACCGGGTCCTCCTTGCGGGCGCGTCCGGCGCCCAGACGCCAGGCTGCGATGCCGATGTCGTACGCGTCGAGGCGGGTCAGGACACCGGAGGACGGGGCGTTCACCACGTGCTGTTCGCGCGCGGTGGGCAGCGCGGCGTCCGGGTCGCCGCCCTGCGCGGCGATCATGCGGCGCCAGACGTCCATCGCGGAGCCGTCGGCGAGGGCCTTCGCCGGGTCCGCGTCCTTCACCCCCGCCGCCTCCAGCATCTCGCGCGCCAGGGCGATGGTGAGGTCGACGACGTCCGAGGGGCCACCGCCCGCGAGGACCTCGACGGACTCGCGGACCTCGAGGGCGTTGCCCGCCGTCAGGCCGAGCGGCGTCGACATGTCGGTCAGCAGCGCGACCGTCTTCACTCCGTGGTCGGTGCCCAGCCCGACCATCGTGGAGGCGAGTTCCCGCGCGTCCTCGATGGTCTTCATGAAGGCGCCGGTGCCGACCTTCACGTCCAGGACCAGCGAACCGGTGCCCTCGGCGATCTTCTTGGACATGATCGAGGAGGCGATCAGCGGGATGGCCTCGACGGTGCCGGTGACGTCCCGGAGGGCGTACAGCTTCTTGTCGGCGGGGGCGAGACCGTCACCGGCCGCGCAGATCACCGCGCCCGTGGTGTCGAGGACGTGCAGCATCTCCTCGTTGGACAGCAGCGCGCGCCAGCCGGGAATCGACTCCAGCTTGTCGAGGGTGCCGCCGGTGTGGCCGAGACCGCGCCCGGACAGCTGCGGAACCGCCGCGCCGCAGGCCGCCACCAACGGCGCCAGCGGGAGCGTGATCTTGTCGCCGACACCGCCCGTGGAGTGCTTGTCGGCGGTCGGGCGGGACAGCGACGAGAACTCCATGCGCTCGCCCGAGGCGATCATCGCGGCGGTCCAGCGGGCGATCTCGCGGCGGTTCATGCCGTTGAGCAGGATCGCCATGTTGAGGGCGGCCATCTGGTAGTCGGCGACCTCGCCGCGGGTGTACGCGTCGATGACCCAGTCGATCTGCGCATCGCTGAGCTCACCGCGGTCCCGCTTGGTGCGGATGACGGAGACGGCGTCCATGGCCATGGCTTTCCTTCCGAAAGATGAGCGGCCCCTCCCGGAGATCAGTAGATCAGGAGGGGCCGCACGGAGTTACTTGGTGAGATGCTCCGGCCCGAAGGCCTGCGGCAGCATCTCGGAGAGCGGCATGAGTCCGGCCGGGGTCTCCAGGATCAGATCGGGCCCGCCGAACTCGAAGAGCAGCTGGCGGCAGCGCCCGCACGGCACCAGGATCTCGCCCCGTCCGTCGACGCAGGTGAAGTGCGTCAGCCGGCCGCCCCCGCTGTTCTGCAGCTGGGAGACCAGACCGCACTCGGCGCACAGTCCGAGCCCGTACGAGGCGTTCTCGACATTGCAGCCGGAGATGATCCGGCCGTCGTCGACGAGGGCCGCGGCGCCGACCGGGTAGCCCGAGTACGGGGCATAGGCACGGGACATGGCGTCCCGCGCGACCTCCCGCAGGGCCTCCCAGTCGACGGCCGCGGAACCCTGGTCGGCCGAGGTCACTTGCCCTGCCCCTTCCGGTACGGCATGCCGTCCGCCTTGGGCATCCGCAGATGCTGCGCGGACAGCGAGAGGACGAGCAGGGTCACGACGTACGGCGTGGCGCTCACGAACTGCTGCGGGACCTCGTCGGTGGCGAGGTACCAGACGAACATCAGCGCCGAGACCGCGGCGGTGATCAGCGCGGGAACGGGCCGCTTCTTCCACAGCAGGTAGGCGACGGCGAAGACCAGCAGGATCGCGAGGAGCAGGATCAGCGCGTGCACGTTCGTGCCGCCGCCGCGCAGGTTGAGGCTGTCGGTGTAACCGAACAGGCCCGCGCCGAGCGCGAGGCCGCCCGGCATCCAGTTGCCGAAGATCATCGCGGCGAGACCGATGTAGCCGCGGCCCGCGGTCTGGCCGTCGAGGTAGACGTTGGACGCGACGATCGACAGGAAGGCGCCGCCGAGGCCGGCGAAGCCGCCCGAGATGATCACGGCGATGTACTTGTACTTGTAGACGTTGACACCGAGGGACTCGGCGGCCACCGGGTTCTCACCGCAGGAGCGCAGGCGCAGGCCGAAGGCCGTGCGCCACAGCACCCACCACGTGGCCGGTACGAGCGCCACCGCGATGACCGTCAGCGGCGACAGGTCGGTGACCAGACCGCCGAGCAGGCCCGCGATGTCCGAGATCAGGAACCAGTGCTTGGCGTTGAGCGTGTCCAGCCAACTGGACAGCCCCGGAACGTCGAAGGTGCCGAGCGAGTCGATGGGCGGAGACTGCTTGGACGAGCCGCCCTCGGCGTTCTCGAAGGTGAACTTGGAGAGGTAGCGGGTGCTGCCCAGGGCCAGGATGTTGATGGCCACACCGGAGACGATGTGGTTGACGTTGAAGGTCACCGTGGCGATGGCGTGCAGGATGCCGCCGAGCATGCCGCCGATGATGCCGAAGGCGACACCGGTCCACGGGCCCCACTGATAGCCCGCCCAGGCGCCGAACCAGGTGCCGAGGATCATCATGCCCTCGAGGCCGATGTTGACGACGCCCGCGCGCTCGGCCCACAGACCGCCGAGGCCCGCGAGGCCGATCGGCACCGCGAGGCGCAGCGCCGTGGACATCTGTCCGGTCGAGGTGATGCCGTCCGCGCCGGTGATCAGGCGGACGATCGACGTCAGGATCAGCACACCCGCGATGATCAGCAGGAGTACCGGGAGCGAGAAACGGCGGCTGCCCTTGCCGGGCTGCTGCGCCTGCGGCTTGGCGACGGTCGCGGTGCTCATCGGGCAGCCACCTCCTTCGGGGAGTTGTTGTTCGCGGCCGCGGCCAGCTCGGCGCCGACCTGACGCTGCTGGCGGCGCAGACCCCACTGCCGTACGGCCTCGTAGGAGATGACAACCGCGAAGACGATCAGGCCCTGCATGATCGTGGCGATCTCCTTCTCGTACGGCACCGGGGTGGCGTAGTCGAGCGCCGGGGACGCCTTGTCGAGGAAGGCCCACAGGAGCGCCGCGAGTGCGATGCCGCCCGGGTTGTTGCGGCCGAGCAGTGCGATGCCGATGGCGGTGAAGCCGAGGCCGGCCGGGAAGCTCAGGCTGTAGGTGTGGGCGTCGCCGAGGAGCAGCGGCAGGCCGGAGAAGCCCGCGACCGCGCCGGAGATCAGCATCGCGGTGAGCACCATGCGCTTGGCGTCGACGCCGGAGGCCGCGGCGGCGGTCTCGGAGGCGCCAGTGGCGCGCAGGTCGAAGCCGAAGCGGGTGCGGTTGAGGACGAGCCAGTACAGGACGCCCGCGAGGATCGCGATGAAGACCATGCCGTAGAGCTCGCCGACGTCCGCGCCGAGGTTGATGCCGGGGAACCAGCCGGATTCCTTCATGACGCCGGTCGTGTTGTTGTTACCGACCTGCACGCCCCAGATGTTCTCCGCGGTGAGGTAACCGATGAGGCTGGTGGCGATCGCGTTGAGCATGATCGTCGAGACGACCTCGCTGACGCCCCGGGTGGTCTTCAGAACGCCCGCGATACCGGCCCAGAAGGCGCCGGTGAGCATGGCGACGATCATCAGCACCGGGATCTGCAGGAAGGACGGCAGCGCGAGGTGCGCGCCGACCACCGCGGTCATCATCGCGCCGAGGCGGTACTGGCCGTCGACGCCGATGTTGAACAGGTTCATCCGGAAGCCGATGGCCACCGCGAGCGCCGCCAGGTAGTACATCGACGCCTGGTTGACGATCAGCACCTGGACGTCGGAGTACGTGGCCTGCTCGAGCATCAGACGGTACGGCTCGAACGCGCTCTTGCCCGAGGCGAGCAGCACGATCGACGTCAGGGCGATCGCCGCGACGAGCGCGATGACCGGGCCGGCCACCGCGAGGAGCACGCGCTCCTTGTCGAACTTCTTCATCGGGCCTCGTCCTCCGGGGCGGCGCTTTCCTCTACATGCTCCAGGTGTCCGGAGGCGGCGCCGGTCATGGCCGAGCCGAGCTCCTCCGGGGTGATGGTCGCCGGGTCGGCGTCCGCCACAAGCCTGCCGTTGTAGATCACCCGCAGGGTGTCGGACAGGCCGATCAGCTCGTCCAGGTCCGCGGAGATCAGCAGGACGGCGAGGCCCTCACGGCGCGCCTCGCGGATCTGGTCCCAGATCGCGGCCTGCGCGCCGACGTCCACACCGCGGGTGGGGTGGGCGGCGATCAGGAAGCGCGGATTGTGGCTCATCTCGCGGCCGACGATCAGCTTCTGCTGGTTGCCGCCGGACAGCGAGGCGGCGGTGACGTCGATGCCGGGCGTGCGAACGTCGTACTCCTCGACGATCCGGCGGGTGTCCTCCTGGGCGCCCTTGATGTCGAGCCAGACGCCCTTGGCGTTGGGCTTCTCGGTGACGTGGCCGAGGATGCGGTTCTCCCACAGCGGGGCTTCCAGGAGGAGGCCGTGGCGGTGGCGGTCCTCGGGGATGTAGCCGATGCCCTGCTCGCGGCGCTTGCGGGTGGCCCAGCCGGTGATGTCCTCGCCGAGGAAGGAGACGGAGCCGGAGTCGGCGTGCTTGAGGCCGATCAGCGCGTCGATGAGCTCGGTCTGGCCGTTGCCCTCGACGCCGGCGATGCCCATCACCTCACCCGCGTGGATGGTGAAGGTGATGCCGTCGAGGACGCGCCGCACCGCGGCGGCGGTCTCGGCCGTGTCCTCCGTGAGCAGACCGGAGGCCGTCGGCTCGCCGACCTCGCCGAGGGAGGCGCCGCCGCTGGCGAAGGCCGTGAGGTCCTTGACTTCGATGACCGGCTTGTCCGTGACGGTGGACTCGGCGGTCTCCGGGGTGGGCAGCTCGCTGCCGACCATCATCTCGGCGAGCTGGCGGGGGGTGGTCTTGGCGGGAACGGCCGTGCCGACCGTCGTACCGCGCCGGATGACCGTGATCTCGTCGGCGACCGACAGCACCTCGCCCAGCTTGTGCGAGATGAAGATGACCGCGAGGCCCTCGGACTTGAGCTCGCGCAGGTTGTCGAAGAGTGCGTCGACTTCTTGCGGCACGAGTACGGCGGTGGGCTCGTCCAGGATCAGGATGCGGGCGCCGCGGTAGAGGACCTTGAGGATCTCCACGCGCTGGCGCTCGGCGACTCCGAGGTTCTCGACCAGCACGTCCGGGCGCACGTTCAGCCCGTAGCGGTCGGAGATCTCCTTGATCTTCTTACGGGCGCCGCCACCGATGCCGTACAGCTTCTCGCTGCCCAGGACGACGTTCTCCAGGACCGTGAGGTTGTCGGCGAGCATGAAGTGCTGGTGGACCATGCCGATGCCGCGCACGATGGCGTCGGCGGGCGACGAGAAGGTGACCTCCTCGCCGTTGACGGCGATCGTGCCCTCGTCCGGCTTCTGCATGCCGTAGAGGATCTTCATCAGCGTCGACTTGCCGGCACCGTTCTCGCCGACGAGGGCGTGGACCGTGCCTTTCCGGACACTGAGGTGGATGTCGTGGTTGGCCACCACACCGGGGAAACGCTTGGTGATCCCCGCCAGCTCGACCGCAGTCGACTGCGCGGTGAGCGGAGGGCTGCTGGACGCGTCGATGGCGCACTCTCCTTGGAAAAGGGGCCTATCTACGCGCGTAGCGCCCCTGCTTTAAATAGTGCTCGGACGGACCGGACTCAATCTGCTCCGAATCTGTGCCGAGCATTCTGCCGCGCGAACGGGGCGCGGGAAGTCATCCTCCCCACACCCCGTTCCGTGGCCGTAACGCTGCCATTACAGCGCTGCCTTGGCCATGGTTTCGACGTCTGGTTACGACGTCTTGACCTTGGCCAGGGTCATGGTCGCGTTCAGGAGGTCTTGACCGTGATCGAGCCGTCCTTGATGCCCGCCTCGGCCTTCTTCAGCGCGGCCTGCAGGTCGGCGTTGTTCTTGAACACCGGGTTGGAGTCGGCCAGGCCGACACCGCCGGTGGAGAGGCTGGCGCGGACCACGCCGGTCTCGGGCTTGCCGTCGTGCACCGACTTGGCGAGGTTGAAGACCGCCCCGGAGACGTCCTTCATGGCCGAGGTGAGGATGTAGTCCTTGTACTTCGCCAGCGCGTCCTGCTTGTACTGGTCGGAGTCGACACCGATCGCCCAGATCTTGTGCGCGGCGGCGGCCTTGATGGCGCCCTGGCCCGACAGGCCCGCGGCGGCGTAGACCACGTCGGCGCCGGCGTCGATCTGACCCGAGGCCGCGTTCTCGCCCTTGTCCGGGCTGGAGAAGCCACCCTCCGCGGCCGTCTCGGTCAGGTACTGCGACTTGACGTTGACGCCCTTCTTGGTGTCCGCGACGCCCTGCTTGAAGCCCGCTTCGAACTTGTGGATCAGCGGGACGTCGACGCCACCGATGAAGCCGACGGTGTTCGTCTTCGTGGTCTTGGCGGCAGCGACACCGGCGAGGTAGGAGGCCTGCTCCTCGTGGAAGACGAGGTCGGCGACGTTGTCGGCCTTGATGGTCTCGTCGTCGACGATGCCGAAGGTCACCTTCGGGTACTTCGCGGCGACCTCCTTCACGGCGGGGGCGTAGGCGAAGCCGACGCCGATCACCGGGTTGTAGCCCGACTTGGCGAGCTGCTCGAGGCGCTGCACCTTGTCGGCGTCGGACTCGCCGTCCTGCGGCTCGACGGCCGTCGAGGTGTAGCCGAACTCCTTGTCGGCCTTCTCCATGCCGGAGGTGGCCGCGTCGTTGAAGGACTGGTCGCCCTTGCCACCGACGTCGTACGCGAGGGCGAGGCCCTTGCCCTTGCCGCTGGAGCTGGAGCTGGAAGCGTCGCTGGACGTTCCGCCACAGGCGGAGAGAGCAACGGCGAGGGTAGCGGTCGCAACGCCCGCAACCGTGATTCGGGACACCCGGCGCATGGAACGAGACTCCTTTGTGCAAGCGCCCAAACCAGGCGCTGGTTCCGCCGCAGCGTAACGCGCGTAGACCAGACGGAAAACCCCTTCTGTCCGGTCCGTTACCGAGCTGTGGCCGCAGACGGGGGACAGCGTACGGAAAGTGAGAGGGGGCTTGCGGGAGGCAAGGATGTGGGGTTCACGCGGCGCGCGGGGCGTCCGGCGCCAGGAGGTTTTTCGCCCCCGCCGCCCCTACCCGACCCGTACCCGGGGGCTCCGCCCCCAGACCCCCCGTATCGGCACGAATGGCCTCGTCCTCAAACTCCCCCACTCTCGGCTTCGCTCGAGCGGGGGGACCCCCACGACGGGCTAAAAGATTGCCGCCCACGCACGGAAGGGGGCGTGCCGGTACATCAAATGCCCGCATCCGGACGGATCAAAAGAAGACGGCGCCCTCCCGCCCTACAGCTGATCCGTCCGGATGCGGGCGGATGTACCGGCGCGCCCCCGACCCACCCACCGGCGGCAGGCGAACCCGGCCGGAGCCGCACAACGCACCCCGGCCGAGCTACCCCCGCTCACCTTGACGGAGTCACTTCGTGTTGACGGTGACCTTGCCGTCGATGATGTCCTGCTTGGCCTTGTCGACCGCCGCGACGACGTCCGTCATGGCCTTGTACTTCGGGTTGGTGTCGGCGAAACCGACACCGCCGTTGTCGAGGCCGCCGCGGACCACGCCGGTCTTGGGCGCGCCCTCGTACACCGACTTCACCAGGTCGTAGACCGCGCCGCCGACATTCTTCAGCGCGGAGCCGAGGATGTAGTTCTTGTAGTCGGCCAGCGCCTTCTGCGAGTACTGGTCGGAGTCGACACCGATGGCCCAGACCTTCTTGCCCGCAGCCTCGGAGATCACGCCCTGACCGGAGAGACCGGCCGCGTGGTAGAGGACGTCGGCGCCCGCCTCGATCTGACCCGCCGCGGCGTCCTTGCCCTTGTCGGGGCTGGAGAAGCCACCCTCCTGGGCCGTCTGGGTCAGATACTGCGACTCGATCTTGATCTTCGGGTTGACCGACTTGGCGCCCTGGTCGAAGCCGGCCTCGAACTTGTGGATCAGCGGGATGTCCACGCCGCCGATGAAGCCGATGTGGTTCTTCTTGGTGGTCTTGGCCGCGGCCACACCCGCCAGGTAGGAGGCCTGCTCCTCGTGGAAGACCATGTCGGCGACGTTCGCGGCCTTGTCCTGCTCGTCGTCGATGATGCCGAAGGTGGTCTTCGGGTACTTCGCCGCGACCTCCTTGACGGCCGGCGCGTAGACGAAGCCGACACCGATCACCGGGTTGTAGCCCGCCTTGGCGAGCTGCTCCAGGCGCTGCACCTTGTCGGCGTTCGACTCGCCGTCCTGCGGCTCGATGTCACGGCCGCCGATCTTGAACTCCTTCTCGGCCTTCTGCAGGCCGGCATACGCGGCGTCGTTGAAGGACTGGTCGCCCTTGCCGCCGATGTCGTACGCGAGGCCGATGCCCTTGCCCGAGTACTTGCCGGACTTGTCGGAGCCCCCGGTGTTACCGCTGTCCTTGCTAGTGCCGCAACCGGCGGCGGCGAGCGCGACGACCGCTACGGTCACCGCGACTTGGGAGAACTTCGTCCTCCGAGATATCAGACGCACAACAAGCACCCTTCATCCCCACGGCACCGTCACCGGTCCGCATCCCCAGTTCGCCGTCACCGCAGCGATTTCGGCGCACAGTAACGCGCGTAGACGAGGAGGGGAACGGGGTTTCTCGCGGCCGTTATCGAACCGTGCCGCCACCGGGTTACGTTTACCCGCCACCGGTTACGGCCGAGTGACGCAGGTGGACGAAGTAGTACCGATCGGGGCATCAAATAAGCCACCAACCGGAGCAGTCCGACCGGGGTGCCCCGGCCACCGCCCCAAGCCCCCCGAGCCCCCCGCCCCACTAGAGCGCCGGGTCCAGCAGAGCCGCCGCCGTGAACAGCTCCACCCCGACCGTGATGGCCGACTCGTCCGCGTCGAAGTCACCCCGGTGCAGGTCACGGGTGGTGCGGTCGCCCGGCGTACGCACCCCGAGGCGGGCCATCGCGCCGGGCACGTGCTCCAGGTACCAGGAGAAGTCCTCGCCGCCCAGGCTCTGTTCGGTGTCCTCGATGGAGTGCGCCCCGCGCCGGGCGGCCATGGCGTCGCGGAGGAGCTCCGTGACGACCGGGTCGTTGACGACCGGCGGCACGCCACGGATGTAGTTGATCTCGGACTTCGCCCGGTACAGGTTCGCGATCTCGTCGATGGCCGCGTGCACGAGGTCGGGCGCATGCCGCCAGGCGTCGAGGTCCAGGCAGCGGACGGTCCCGGAGAGCTCGGCGTGCTGCGGGATCACATTGCAGGCGTGCCCGGACTCGATGCGCCCCCAGGTGACCGCGAGCCCGCTGCGGGCGTCCACCCGCCGGGCGACCAGGGCCGGGACGTCGGTGACGACGCGGGCGGCGGCGGTGACGAGGTCGGTGGTGAGGTGGGGGCGCGCGGTGTGTCCGCCCGCGCCGTCGAGGGAGACTTCGAGCCGGTCGCACGCCGAGGTGATGGCGCCGTGCCGCAGGCCGATGCGCCCCGCGTCCACCTTCGGGTCGCAGTGCACGCCGATGATCCGCCCCACGCCGTCGAGCACGCCCGACTCGATCGCGTCCGGGGCGCCGCCGGGCAGCACCTCCTCCGCGGGCTGGAAGATCAGCCGTACAGGGCGGGCCAGCAGCCCCTCGCGGTGCAGCTCGGCGAGGACGAGCCCGGCGCCGAGCACGACGGTCGTGTGGATGTCGTGGCCGCAGGCGTGGGCGCGGTCGGGCACGGTCGACCGGTAGGCGCAGTCGGTCTTGGTGTCCGGGATGGGCAGCGCGTCGATGTCGGCGCGCAGGGCGAGCATGGGGCGGTCGCCGTCCCACTCACCGATGTCACACATGAGCCCGGTCCCGGTGTCGAGCACGCGCGGCTTCAGGCCCGCCTGCTCCAGACGCGCCTTGAGGGCCGCCGTGGTGCGGAACTCCTGGTTTCCGAGCTCCGGGTGCATGTGCAAGTCGCGCCGGAACGCTACGAGTTCGGCGCGCAGTGCCTCGGGCAGCGCGCCGGGGAGCACCGCTTCCCCGGGGAGGTCGGCCTCGGACTCTCGGGACATCAGTTGGTTCACCCTCTGAAGGGTAGGGCGATCGGGCGGCCAACTAACCCACGATCAACAAAAGTTCAGCCCGTTAGGGGAAGAAAATCTGGCCGCGCGGCGCATAGGTATCGACGGGGATGGGTAAACTCGCCCGGCTTTCCGGGCGATTGGATCTTGAACCGATCCGCCTTGAACCGATCCGCGGGGCTCCGCCGGGGGTCGCCCGCGGATCCCACCGGAGAACGCTCGATGTGCCCGAGCCCATTCCCGTGCTCCGTCTCCACGGTCGCACAGATCACCCCCGTCCGGATTCCGGAAGCGTCACCGCCACGCTGCCGTTCGACACGGACGGTGAGCAGCCCTCCCGCGCGGGGCGGGCCGGGCATACCGCCGTACGGGGGTCAGGCGGTGCTCACCGCCGACAGCCGGTGTACGTCCCGGGCCGTGCCGGTCACGCCCGACAGGAAGCCCTGAGCCCTCGGCGACGCGTGCTGCGTCAGCCAGGTCGGGTCGATGTCGCAGACGGCGACGCGGACCTCGGTGCCGACCAGCGCCAGCGGGAGGGTGTGGACGACCGTCGACGGGAAGCTCAGGATCGTTCGGCCGATGGGGCCTCTGCGGGCGATCAGTTCGAGGGGCAGGTCGGGGCGGACGATCTCGAGGCCCGTTTCGGCGGCCAGGCGGCGGAGTTTGCCGGCGCTCTCGCGGCGGTGGGCGAAGTAGCGGGTCGCGCCGTGCGCCTTGGCGAGGGCGCGGACCGCCTCCAGATAGCGGTCCGGGTCGACCACGCCCGTCTCCACCAGGGACGTGCCGACCAGGTCCGCGCCCTTGGTGATGCGGGGCGGGCCGAAGCGGGCGCGGGTCCAGGAGAAGTCGTTGACGGTGATGCGGACGCCGTCCGGTGCCGAGTCGATCGGCATGGACGAGAAGACCTCGACCGAGCGGCGGGCGGTCGGGGTGAGGCGGCGGCGGGCCGAGGCCGAGACCGGGGCGAAGAGCACGTCGCGCGCGCCGGGACGGCCGCCGCGCCGGTGCCAGCGCACCAGGCGCTCACCGCGGGCGAGCTGGGCGACGAACTCCATGGTGGCCGTGCCGTCGTCCACGACGACCAGGTCGCGGGCACGGGTGATCGTCAGCAGCAGTTGTACGTAGCGGGAGAAGGGGTCTCCCATGACGATGCGGTCGGCGCGGCGCAAGGAGCCCGCCAGGCCGCCGATCGTGTGGAAGGGGGCGGTGGCGCCGCCGCGTGCTTCCTCCCAGCGGACCTCGTAGCCCTCGTCGCGGGCCAGTTCCGCCATCCGGCGCAGCTGGCCGCGTGTCATCGGGTCGGTGGGGGACAGTACGACGAGGGTGAGCCCCGCGCCGGGCTCCTGGAGCGCGTTCGCATGCGCCCACTCCAGCACGTTCAGGAGCTGGACCGGGCTCTCGACGAAGGCGAGGGTGCGGGGGCCGGCGGAACCGGCGCGGGGGCTCATCGACGTATGACCGTCCCGTCGTAAGGCGTTCAGGGAGTTCAGGACGCTCAGACCGCGACCGGCTCGCCCGCCGCCGCGGCGATCTCCGCCTCCGCGACGACACCCGTGACGCGGCGCAGCTTCTTCATGGGGCCGAGCTCGGACTCGTAGACCTTCTTGACGCCGTCGCCGAGGGAGGCCTCGATGGTGCGGATGTCGCGGACGAGGCGGGTGAGGCCCTGCGGCTCGACGGAGGCGGCCTGGTCGGAGCCCCACATGGCGCGGTCGAGGGTGATGTGGCGCTCGACGAAGGTGGCGCCGAGGGCGACCGCGGCGAGGGTGGTCTGCAGGCCCGTCTCGTGGCCGGAGTAGCCGATCGGGACGTTCGGGTACTCCTTCTCCAGCGTGTTGATCACGCGGAGGTTGAGCTCCTCGGCCTTCGCCGGGTACGTCGACGTGGCGTGGCAGAGCAGGATGTTGTCCGAGCCGAGGACCTCGACCGCGTGGCGGATCTGCTTCGGGGTGGACATGCCGGTGGAGAGGATGACCGTACGGCCGGTGGCGCGCAGGGAGCGCAGCAGCTCGTCGTCGGTCAGGGACGCGGACGCGACCTTGTGGGCCGGGACGTCGAACTTCTCCAGGAAGGCGACGGCCTCGGTGTCCCACGGGGAGGCGAACCAGTCGATGCCCCGCTCCTTGCAGTGCTCGTCGATCTGGCGGTACTCGTCCTCACCGAACTCCACGCGGTGGCGGTAGTCGATGTAGGTCATGCGGCCCCAGGGGGTGTCGCGCTCGATGTCCCACTGGTCGCGCGGGGTGCAGATCTCCGGGGTGCGCTTCTGGAACTTGACGGCGTCGCAGCCGGCCTCGGCGGCCACGTCGATCAGCTTGAAGGCGTTCTCGAGCTCACCGTTGTGGTTGATGCCGATCTCGCCGGTGATGTACACGGGCCGGCCGGGACCGGCGGTCTTCGAACCGAACGTGCGCAGGCGGGAGTTGGTGCTCATGGTGGAGACGTTCCTTACTTGTTGAGGGAGTCGAGAGAGGGGCCGAGGATCCAGCTGGCGATCTCTCGGATCGCGCCGTCGCCACCGGGGACGGTGGTGACCGCGCGTGCGGCGCCGCGCACGACGTCGTGGGCGCTCGCGACCGCCACGGGCCAGCCCACGAGGGCGAAGCACGGGAGGTCGTTGACGTCGTTGCCGACGTAGAGCACGCGCTCAGGCGCGATGCCCTGCTCCTCGCACCACTGCTTCAGTGCGAGGTCTTTGCGGTCGATACCGTGCAGCACGGGCATCTGGAGCTTGCGTGCGCGGGCGGCGACGACCGGGTTCTTTTCCGAGGACAGGATCAGCATCGTCAGCCCGCTCTTGCGCAGGGCGGCGATACCGAGGCCGTCCCCGCGGTGCACGGAGACGAACTCCCGTCCGTCGGAGTCGATCAGCACCCTGTCGTCGGTCTGGGTGCCGTCGAAGTCGAGGACGACCGCGTCGATGTCATCGGCGGTCGGAAGGGCGTTCGGGCGCGAGGCGTCGAACAGCGGCGCGAGCGCCCGGGCACGGGCGAGGTCGTGCGGGTCGTCGATCTCCAGCACCCGGGCCGGGTCGGTCCGGACAAGCTCCGTACGCCCGAAGAACCGGTGCTGGTGCTCGCGCAGACCCGCCGCGTCCATGGCGTACGCGGCGCCGGTCTCCAGGAGGTCCTGGGGCCGGTCCTGGCGGCGCGGGCGGAAGGACTTGTCGTGGTTGACGCCGTAGCCGCCGTCCGTGACCGTGGAGTTGGCGACCTTGGTGCCGCCTCCCCCAGCCTCCGGCCGGGGGGACCCCCATGTCGCTTCGCTCACCTGAGCGGTGCGGGTGGAGTCGATGGCTCCGGGGTCGTCCGCCGCGTCCCGCCAGATGAACCCGTGGAACGGGGCCACCGTCAGGGCGGTGTCCGCGCCGTTCTCGACGACCGCCGCCGCGACCCCGTCGATGTCCTCCCGCACGATGAACGGGCTGGTGCACTGCACCAGCAGCACCACGTCGACCGACGCGCCGTGCAGGGCCTCGTGGGCGTCCATGGCGTGCAGGACGGCGGCCTCGGAGGTGGCGGTGTCGCCGGCGATGGCGGCGGGGCGCAGCACGACCTCGGCGCCGGCCTCGCGGGCGGCCGCGGCGATCGTCGTGTCGTCCGTGGAGACGACGACGTCCGTGACGAGCCGGGACGCGCGGCACTCGCGCACGGCGCGGGACACCAGCGGCACACCGCCGACCGGGGCGAGGTTCTTCGCGGGGACGCCCTTGGAGCCGCCGCGCGCGGGGATCACCGCGAGCACACGGCGCACCGGCGCCGCTTGGCCCGCTTCCGAGTTGGACATTCGCTGTTCTCCTTGACGAGGGACACGTGGGATCTGGGCGCTCACAGCTCGCCCATCCGCCGGATCACCGGCGCCACGCGCTGCACTCCGTGGCGGTAGGCGCCGCGGGCCGCCCGGCGCACGATCTGCCGTACGGGGCTGGGCTCCTTGTCCGCCGCGGGCGCGCCGGGCAGCGGGCTGCCGTCCGGGCCGAGGTGGTGGCGGGCGAGGATGCCGGGCAGATAGCCGGGCGCGGTGGCGGGCGTGTAGTAGGGGGCGAGGGGCGGGAGTCCGGGCGCTTCCAGCAGCTCGGTGATGCGGAACCGGGCCACGTCGAAGGCCGTCTCGTACGACCCTCCCCCAGAGGGGGGACCCCCAGCGGCGACGCCCTGCCGGGCCACCCACGCCGCGTCGGGCGTCGGCCGGTGTCCGGCGTCGAGCTGGTCCCAGGAGGCGAGGCATCCGGAGCCCACGAAGTGGTGGTTGCCGAGCGCCTCGCGCACCCCGAGGTCGGTGAGGACGACGGTGGGGACGCGGCGGTGCAGGGACTCCAGGGCCGCCGTGGAGCTGATGGTGACCAGCAGGTCGGTGCGGTCCAGGACATCGCCCATGTGCCCGTACACGAGGCGGAAATTGGCGGGCGGATCAGCCTTCTGCACCAGCTTCTGGTAGGGCAGCTCCTCGATGTGCGTGGTGTGTTCGCCCGGCTTGGAGCGCAGCTTGAGCAGCACCTCGCGGTCCGGGTGCAGACGGGCGTGCTGGACCAGCCGGTTCAGCAGGTACGTACGGTCCTTGCGGCTCTCCGGTACGGAGGGCTGGGCGGCGAAGACGACCGTGTACGGGTCGTTCCCCCCGCCGTACGGCTTCCCGCCGAGGAACGGCAGCGCGACCTCGGTCACCGACCCGGCGTCGGCGCCGACCCCCTCGTACACGGCCCGGAAACGGTCCGCGTCCTGGCGGGAGTTGGCGAGGACGAGGTCCGCGCCGTGCCGCAGCAGCAGGCCGTCGGCGAGCTTCTCGTAGACGACGCCGACATAGCCGGTGACGACCACGGGCCGCTTCGCCCGCCCGTCCCAGGCGCGGGCCAGGCCGTGCAGCATCGCCTGGACGGCGCCGCCGACCAGGGCGAGGACCAGTACGTCGTACTGCTCCTTCGCCATGTGGCGCAGGAACTCGACGGCGGTGACCTCGCGGAGGGAATCCGCGCGGACGCCGACTTCTTCGAGCTGGCGGGCGGTGGGGGTGGCACGGCCGCGCAGGAGGAATCCTTCGAGGTGAATGTCCGATTCAGGAGGGGAAATGCGGTTCGCGGTGAGCGAGCCCCATTTCCACCGAGTATCGGAATCCGCGAGGACGGCTACCCGCAGGGACTTCGTGGTACTTGCTGGCACACCGAAGACGCTAGGAACCCATTTCGAGTTGCGGCCCAACCCGAATACAACAAACGGTTAACAGCACATCGACGAATGGCGAATCGGGCCGCGATCGGCATAGAAATCAGCTGGGTTCACGGTTCCGCCACGCCTCGTTCACCTGACATCTCACCAACGGTCAAGACGAATGCCGGGCCGCCGCCTAACGTCACGTGGGTGGTCAAGCTCTCCATCATCGTGCCGTTCTACAACGTGCAGCAATATGCACCCGACGCCCTGAGGAGTCTGCGCGCGAACGCGCGCGCCGACTTCGAATTCATTCTCGTCGACGACTGCTCGACCGACGGGACACCGGACATTCTCGCGCGCGCGGAGCGCGAGCTCCCGGGCGCCGTGCTCGTCAGACACGAGAAGAACGGAGGGCTGGCGACCGCGCGCAACACGGGCATCGACGCGGCGCGCGGCGAATACCTCACGTTCCTCGACGGGGACGACTGGATCGCCCCCGGCTATTACGAGCAACTCCTCGCCTCCATCGAGGACCTGGGCTGCGACTTCGTCCGTACGGACCATGTCCAGTGCACCGCGCGCGCCCGCACCGTCCACCGCGTACCGCACGGCCTGCGCGGCGTAGTGATGCGTCCGCGCGACGCGATCCTGCCCGCCGACCGGTCCACCTCCGTCGACTACGCGTACGCCTGGGCGGGCATCTACCATCGCCGGCTGGTCGACCGCGGGCTGCTGCACTTCACCGACGGACTGCGTACGGCCGAGGACCGGCCGTGGATCTGGAAGCTGCACCGGGAGGCGGAATCCTTCGCCACGGTGGGGCTCCTCGGCGTGTTCTACCGGCGTGGCGTGGCCTCCTCGCTGACCCAGATCGGGGACGTACGACAGCTCGATTTCATTCGTGCGTTCGATCAGGTGATAAAGGAAACCGCCGCGGACCCCGATGCGTCAAAGCTGCTGCCCAAAGCCGTGCGCACCTATTGCGCGATTATTTCCCACCACCTGGGATCCATCGAAAGGTTCGAGCCACCCGTGGCGCGGAAACTGAAGTCCATGAGCGCCGGGGCATTGCAGCGCATGCCGCAGGACGTGCTCGACGAGGCCCTCGACTCGATGGACCTCGAGCGGGCCACGCGGCTGCGCCGGCTGCGCCGCCGTCCCGCCGGCGCGGCCGCGGGGGTGGCGGCGTGACCACCCAGATCTTCATGGCGTCCACGCTGTACGGCACCGCCACGCTCGCCGCGGCCCTGGACTCCGACTGCTTCGGTCCCGCGGACCGGCGCATCCTGCTCGTCTCCAACAACGCGGCGACACCCGAGACGACGCCCGCCGTGGACGAGATGCCCGGGTTCGAGCAGCTGCACGGCCGCTTCGACGACGTGGTGTCGTGGAACGAGACCATCTCCCCTTTCCATCCAGGGGGTTGGGCTCCCCGGCTCGATGACGTGCCGATGTGGGAGCGGCATCTGCGGCTCGCCTGGAACCTCGGCGACGACGACATCGAGCTGGCCGTCGAGTCGATCCAGGTCAATCCGGCGCTCGGCGTCGCGCAGATCTTCACCGGCACGCCCGTCACCGTCTACGCGGACGGCCTGATGAGCTACGGCCCCACCCGCAACAAGATCGACCAGCTGGTCGGCACGCGCGTGGTCCGGCTGCTCCACCTGGACCTGGTGCCGGGCCTGAAGCCCCTGCTGCTCACCGAGTTCGGCGTGCCGTCGGAGGTCGTGCCGACGGACGCGTTCGCGAAGGTGCTCGCCGAACTCGTGGACACCGGTGACGCGTTGCCGGCCATCGACGAACCGGCCCTCCTCCTCGGCCAGTACCTCTCCGCGCTCGGCATCCTCACCGCCGAGCAGGAGGAGAACCTCCATGTACGGATGCTGAAGGGCGCCGTCGAACTCGGCCACACCCGGGTCGTGTTCAAGCCGCACCCCACGGCCCCGGCGCGCTGGTCGCGCATCCTGGAGCAGGAGGCCGAGAAGCTCGACGTCGAACTGACGGTGCTCGACACGCCCGTCCTCGCCGAGGTGCTGTACCAGCGGATGCGTCCCGCGCTGGTCGTCGGCTGCTTCTCCACGGCGCTGCTCACCGCGTCCGCGCTGTACGGCCTGCCGGTCGCCCGCGTCGGCACGGACTCCCTGCTGGACCGTCTGTCGCCGTTCGAGAACAGCAACCGCGTCCCGGTCACGATCGTCGACGCGCTGCTGCCCGAGCTGACGGACCGCGCGGCGGTCACCGAGCAGCGGGGCAGTATGGACACGGAGGCCCTCACCGGTCTCGTACGGGCCGTCGGTTTCGCGATGCAGCCGAAGATCCTGCCGGGCCTGCGTCCCGACGCCGAGCGGTATCTGACGGAGCATCTGAACAACGCCACCTGGCGGTACTTCAAGCGCAAGCGGCTCACCTCCCTGGCTCTGCCCGGCGCGGTTCCCGCCCAGCTGTCCTTCCTGCCGCGCAACGCGACGGTCCGCCGCGTCGCACGCCGTGCGCGCAACCTGCGGCGGGTCGTGCGCCGCTGAGCGCGTCGCGGATACATCCGCACCGTACGGGCGTGGGGGCCGGTTCACTACGAGCCGGTCCCCACGCCCGTTCCGCCATCTCTGCCGCTGCCGCTATCGCTATCGCTTCAGGATCGTCGCGATGTGTCCGGCGTTCTCCTGCGTGGCCTTCCACAGCAGCTGCTGCCGGTCGTGGACGTCGGCGACGGTCGTCGCGTGGTTGTCCAGGATCCCCAGCGCCCGTTCGGTGAGCACCGCACCGAGGTTCTTCTCGTGCACGGAGACACCCCACTCCGGGCGGTCGATGTCGGACAGGAAGTACGCCATCTTCGGGTGCGAGATCAGGCTGATGATCGGCGTGCCGACTCCGAACGGGATCATGCCGGCGTGCCCGCGCATCCCGATGACCAGCCGGGTCTTGGCGTAGGTCTCCCGGATCGCGTCGTTGTCGAAGTCGTACATCGGGATCACCGGCAGCGAGATGCCGTGCTCGCGCCGCAGGTCGAAGGCGATCCGCTCGTCGTCGAGCGAGTGCGCCACGCACTTGACCTCGGTGTGGTCGCCGATCCCGCGGACCGCCTCCGCGATCTCGGCCAGGAAGTGCCCGTAGTCGTGCCCGAAGCGCAGCCCGGCCCGGTCGTAGGCGGCGTTCAGCAGGACCGTGTCCTCGCGGTACGAGGGGTCGGTCCAGCCCGCCACCAGCTGACGCATGACCGTGGTCGGGCAGGGCTGGAAGCGCACCTTGTCGTGGAGTTCGGCGGGCAGCAGCGCACGGACCTTCTCGATGGAGCCGTGGTTGCGCAGCCCGAAGAAGGCGGACTTCTCCACCAGCAGCCGCAAGCTGGAGTTGAACCGCTCCTGCCGGTAGGACTGTCCGTCGAAGGCGTTGAAGCCCACCGCGAAGACCATGATCGGCACGTCGACGCGGCGCAGCGCGTCGTCCGGGACGTTCCACTGCCAGGCGCTGTTGCCGTTGGGCATGGTGTCCGGGATGAACAGTCCGCCGCCGCCGATGACCAGGCCGCGCCGGGAGTTGACCCGCTCCAGGGCGGCCTCGTCGAACAGGCGGTGGGCGTGCACCGAGTGCCAGCGCCGCGTGGTGGTGTCGGGGCCGAAGGCCAGGCGTACGGTCTCGGGCAGCAGCTTGTCGCCCGCGTTGCCCTGCCGGTCCATGTAGAAGGCGACATGGGCGAGCTGGTCCTCCGGGACGCCCTTCTCCTGGGTGGGCACACCGATGGCGCGCTGCGCCCACAGCCTGCTCGCGCGGTGCGTGGGGTCGACCGTGAGACCGGCCGTCGCGTACCGCTGGGCGGCGGCGTTGTCACCGTGCACCCAGGCGATCTGGGCGAGCCGCGCGTAGGCGGTCGCGGCCCGGTTGGGGGCGGCGGTGGCGAGCAGCAGCTGCGCCTTGGCCTCGTCGTAGCGGGAGACGCTCATCAGGGCGTGGCCCAGCACCTCGTGCGGCCAGGCCTCGTCGGCGGGGATGCGGACGCTGCCCAGCAGTTCGGCGGCTTCCTGGTACTCGCCCGCCCCGATGTGGGCCAGCGCGACCCGGCGGGCGCTGTCCAGGTCGCCGGTGCGCCGCACGTGCGGGGTGCCGTAGTGCACCAGCAGGTCGTGGTGGAGGGACCCGGAAAGCCCCAGGTACGCGGCGTGGAAGTCGGCGTCGGACAGCTCGAACTCGCGCCAGCGGTCCTCCGCCAGGGTGTAGCCGGCCTCGCCGCCCTGCCAGGGCTTGTGCCGCCCGGTGAAGTGCAGGATCGCGGTGTCGTCGGGCACCGGGAGGTCTCCGGACAGGCGCCGCTTGACGAAGTTGTAGCGGGGGTCGAGGCGGACGAAGCCACCGTCCAGGACGGAGTTGAGGATGCCCTGGTCGTGCTTGTCGAGCTCGTAGTCGCCGCTGCGTCCGACGGCGTCGATCTTCGCGCAGAACGCGTCGCTGAGGTACTCGCGCTGGATGACCAGCAGCCCCGAGTTGAGCTTGTGCTGCCCGTAGAAGAACTGCGGAACGGCGGCCAGCCCCTCGCGCAGCTTCAGCAGTTCACCGAGGCCGTCGAGGACGACCATGTCGGTGTCGAGGGTGATGATCGTGTCGTAGTCGCGGACGCGGAACACGTCGAGGATGAAGTACGCCTTGCGGACCAGGTAGTTGTCCTGGTCACCCTTGGCGTACGACTCGTAGTGCTCGGCGTCGACGCGGCGCAGCACGATGCGCGGGTGCAGGGCGCGGATGCGGGCGATGGAGCCGGGGCGCAGGTCGTCGTGCAGGACGATGAAGTCCTCGCAGACGTCCGGGTTGGACAGGGCGAGGCTGCGCAGCAGGGCGAGGAAGCCGGGCAGGTAGTTCTCGTCGACGAAGCTGGCGAACGCGACCCGCCGCTTGCCGGTGAGCGCGTGCGCCGAGGCGGCGGCCGGGGCCTGGTCGAGGGCTCCGGTCAGGGGGGTCACGGTCATCGCAGGGATATCCTCATGTCGGTCACATGCTGAGCCCGTTCCATGACCCAGTCCTTCTCACTCGTGTACTCGTGCACGGACGTGATCGGCATCTTCATCGCTTCCTGGATGCGGTAGGCACCGCTCTCGTAGAAGTCGAAGCCGATCAGGTCGAGGGTCGGGCTGACGTCCAGGAAGTCCAGCAGCCACAGCATGTTGAAGCCGCTGGTAGGGATGGCGGACCAGGCGTCGGCGCCGAGCTTGCCGATGTTCCGCACGGGCCAGCGCAGCGACTCGTCACCGAGGTACTGCTGGGCGCCGGGCACCAGACGGTTGCGCAGCGAGTACTTCCAGTCCCCCGACACACCGCCGAAGACGAGCCGGGTCGTCACCGGCTTCTCCCAGTTGAACCCGTGCTTGTGGATGCTGACGTGGATGTCGGTGCGCGTGCCGGTGTGCTTCGGGTCGATCTTGTACGAGTTGAAGCGCACCACGAGGTCGTACGCGTCGATCTCGGCACCCAGCGAACTGCGGCCGACCCGGCCCGAGTTGGCGATCAGGCAGATCGACTTGCCCGCGATCTGGTTGCGGAACTCGCCGAGGCTGATCCAGTTCACGCCGCCGAAGGTGGGGTCGGCGACCGGTCCCCGCATCCGGATCCGGCGCTGCTCGGCGTAGAGCCCGGCGAGGTCGACGAGTTCGGCCAGCCTGGCGGCGTCGGCGCCGGCGAAACCGAGGCGCAGGTCCAGGTACTGGCTGAGGAGTTCCTGCCGGTCGGCCACGGGAGCGTTCTCGCCGGCCAGCGCGAGCAGCGCGCCGATCAGCCGCGGCTCGGCCGAGGCCCAGTCGCCGCGGGCGTGCCGGTCCAGCCCCTCGGCCCACACGTCGGTGGCGGGACCCCGGGCGAAGTCCTCGGCCGCCGGGCACTGGCGGCGCAGCACACGCAGCAGTTCCTGCTCCCGCTCCGCCGCGGCCCGCAGGCCCGCGATCTTGGCGGCCACGCCGAATCCGTCGTCGTCGGTGAGCGCGAGATAGCGCTCGTACGCCTCGACGGAGGCGGCCTCGTCGCCGAGGGCCTCCAGGAGCCGGGCGCGCAGCCGCCAGCCCGCGCGGGAGTTCTTGCGCTGGGCCATGACGGTGTCGCTGATCACCAGCGCCAGGTTCAGCTCGTCGTCGTAGCCGCATTCCAGCGCCTTGTTGGCGACGGCCAGCAGGGCGTCCAGCACATCGCCGTCGAGCCCGCCGGAGGGTGCGGCCACGCCCTTGACGGCCCGCTTGAGCAGTGCCGTGGCGCCACCGGCCGGTGCGGTCGGGGCGGCGGTCGGGGTCATCCCCCATACGGCGAGCAACTGCCGCAGCTGCTCGGCCAGTGCCGTCCGCCGACGGTCGAGGCTGCCCACCAGCTTTCCGCTGTGCACCGCGCAGGCGCGCAGGCAGTCGTCCAGCTCCCCTCCTCGCGCACGCGCCTGTTTGTTCTGGACCGTCGTCATGGCACTCCCGGTTTTTACCAAGCCAAATCCGCGTTTACCGCTGCATGCTGTGTGTTTACCGCTGCATGTGCTGCGTTTACTGGTGCATGGGGGGTTGATGAGGAAAGTAGGAATCCAAAACGACGGACGGGTGAACTCATCGCGTCCGTACGGAGAATGGTTGGATCGTCAACGAGTGGCTCCCTGTGAATCGGATCAACGCGCTGTGCCACGCGTGTGACGTCCGGGGCACGGCGCACGCTCATGGAGCGTCGGCGCTCCGTCGCGTGGTCCGCCCCTGAGAAAGTCCGGGCATGAACGCGTCCGACCGGACCATGGCACCGGCACGTCCGACCCTCGCGCCGCCCCCGTACCCCCCGACCCCCGAGATGCCCTCCGCTCGCCCCGTCCCCGCCCCGCACGCACGGGAGGACCGGCTGCGCTCACTGGACGGCCTGCGCCTGCTGGCCGCCCTGATGGTCTGCCTCTACCACTTCGCCGGGAGGGGCGGGACGGTCGCCGCCTCCTGGCACCAGTCCCCCGGCCTGCTCTTCCCGAGCCTGTCGCGGGCGGCGGTCTACGGCTGCCTCGGCGTACAGTTCTTCTTCGTCATCAGCGGCTTCGTGATCTGCATGAGCAGCTGGGGGCGGACCCTGGGCGACTTCTTCCGCTCCCGGGTGGCCCGGCTCTACCCGGCGTACTGGGCCGCGCTGCTCCTGGTCACCGCGGCGGCGCTGGTGCTGCCGGACGTCCTGCGTCCGCCGAGGCCCGACGAGTTCCTGGTCAATCTGACGATGCTCCAGCAGCCGACGGGGGTGCCTCGGGTCCTCGGGGTGTGCTGGACGCTCTGGGTGGAGGTGCGCTTCTACGCGCTGTTCGCGCTGCTCGTGGTCCGGCGGGGCGTCACCTACCGGCGCGTGGTGCTGTTCTGCTGCCTGTGGACGCTCGCCTGTGCCGTCGCCCGGGTCGCCGACACTCCACTGACGGACGAGCTGGTCATGCCCGACGACTCGCCCTTCTTCATCGGCGGCCTGGCGCTCTATCTGATCCACCGTTACGGGAGCGACCTGCTGCTCTGGGGCATCGTGGGCGTGTCCTGGCTGCTGGGGCAGCGCTTCTCGACGGTGGGGCTGTGGCACCCCGGCGCGCACGGCGGCCTCCAGCGCGATCCGTACGTGATCCAGCTGATCGTCACGCTCGCCTTCGCCGCCGTGGCGGCCGTCGCGCTGGGCTGGGCACGCGGGGCGAACTGGCGCTGGCTGACGGTGGCGGGGGCGCTGACGTACCCCTTCTATCTGGTGCACGAGCATCTGGGCTGGGTCGTCATCCGGGTACTGCACCGGGATCTCGGGCTGCACCCGTATCTGACGCTCACGCTCACGGTGTTGAGCCTGCTGGCCGTGTCCTGGCTGATCCACCGTTTCGTGGAGAGGCCTTTCGGGCCGCGGCTGAAGCGGGCGCTGGCGGTGCGGCCCACACCGTGACGGGGCGGCCCGGGGCGGGGCCCCGGGCCGCTTACTGCTTGGCTCTTACTGGCTTACCGCTGGCCGCTGGCCGCGGTGGATCAGATCCAGTACTGCTCCGACGCACCGTTGCAGGTGTAGATGACGAGCTTGGTGCTGTTCGCGGTGCCGGCGGCGTAGGTGGACATACAGGTGTTGCTCTTGCTGTTGACCCAGGTGAAGTAGTCGAGCGCCGTCGCGGAAGCCTGAGTTGAACCGAGCGAGAGGCTGGCGGCCACCGCCGCACCGGCCGCCAGAGCCGTACGGATCTTCGTCTTGCTCACACGTGCCCCCTTTTCCGCCGCGGACGGGGGTTCCGTCCTGCGGGATTTCCGAGCCGCTCCTGTCACAGCTGTCGCTGGAGCGGCGGGGAGATCTTGGCATGCACAGCATCAGTGGCGACTGGGGACCACCGGTCAGCGTCGAGTGAATCCAGCGGGACGCAAGAGGGAAAGTGAGGTGTCCATTCCGCATCTCCCGGGTGCGGCGCAAGCGGCCTGCCTGCACATGGCACTGACACAAACCGCGGGCGCCCGGATATCGAGACGCGCGGGGGTGGCCGAAAGAAGCGCAGGATGATTACGGCCGCAACTAAAGGGACGCGGCCGGACACCCGGTAATAGCCGCCAGTAAAGCGGAAATTGGCCTGGCGTTCACTTCGGACGCCGGTTCGGAATTCTCCCTCCGGGCATGCGCTCCATACTTCTTGACCGCCCCATAGGCTTCTCATAGGTTCCTGGGCCTGCCGGCCTCGCGCAGAGCCCGGGCCTCAGCCTCGTCCGCACAAGGGAGTGCTCTCTCCTCATGACCGCCGCACAAGGCACGATCCGACCGCCCCGCCGGCTCGACGACGTTCCCGGCTGGTTCCCCGTCCTCGACCAGATGCTCTTCGACTGGTTCCTGGACCGCCAGGAGTCCACGGAGATACGTGGCGACCTGCTGGAAGTCGGGGTGTACATGGGCAAGAGCGCGATCTTCCTCGGCCGCCATCTCCGGGAGGACGAGCGGTACACCGTCTGCGACCTCTTCGAGGGCGACGCACCGGACGGCGCCAACCAGGCGGAGTCGACGAAGTCGTACAGCGCGCTCACCCGGCGGACCTTCGAGGAGAACTACCTCTCGTTCCACGACGAGCTCCCCCGCGTGCTGCAGGGCCCCAGCTCGCTGGTACCGGCCGAAGTCGAGCCCCGCTCCTGCCGGTTCGTCCACATCGACGCCTCGCACCTGTACGAGCACGTGCACGGGGACATAGGA
This sequence comes from Streptomyces sp. NPDC029292, assembly GCF_055569295.1. Classification (NCBI taxonomy): domain Bacteria; kingdom Bacillati; phylum Actinomycetota; class Actinomycetes; order Kitasatosporales; family Streptomycetaceae; genus Streptomyces; species Streptomyces sp. NPDC029292. The sequence continues at coordinate 212,459 of NZ_JBVHXR010000002.1, read as the reverse complement.
GCGGCCCACGACGCACTGCTGCCCGGCGGCATCGTCGTCCTGGACGACTTCCGCTCGGAGCACACGCCCGGCGTCTCCATAGCCGCCTGGGAGGCCGTCCTCAACAGGGGCCTGCACCCGATCTGCCTGAGCACGCAGAAGCTGTACGGCACGTGGGACGATCCCGAGCCCTTCCAGCAGGAGCTGCTGGCCATGGTGCGGGAGCGCGGGGACTGTCACCTGAGCGTCCAGCACGCGGCCGGACACCGCATCATCCGCCTCAAGTCCAACGGCATGCAGGCCCCGGCCTTCCCGCCCTCCCGGCACCACACGGACAGTCCCGAAACCGCCGCGGTCCGGGCCGGGTCCGAGGCCCCCGCGGGGCAGCGGCCCGCGAAGCCGTCCGCGTCCGCCGCCCAGCACTCCCGCCCCGCGGCCCGCCGCAGCCGCACCCGCCGTATCGCCGCCGACCTGCTGCCGCCCGTTCTCACCCGGGCGATCCGCAGCGCCCGCTCGGCCAGGCGCGCGGCGACGTCGCGCTGACCCGTAGGCGCACGGCGGCGCGCTGACCCGACCCGGCCGTCTCACCTTCACCCACGCCGACCCGACCCTGCCGTCCCGCTTTCACCCCGCGCCGCGTCGGCAGGGTCTCAGCGGACCCCGTACCGCGCCGCGATCCCCGCGATCACCAGCCGCAGCCCCTCCTCGAAACCCTCGTCGTACCCCTGGAAGATCTCGGTGCCCGCGGCCGCGGCGAGGGGGAAGTCCGCCATGCGCGCGGCGCGTTCGTCGACGTCGTAGCCCTCGCGGCGCTCCCCCGGCAGCGGCTGGACGCCCTGTTCCTCGGTGACGAAGCCGAGGGTGAAGAAGTAGGCCGTGGAGGAGGCGCGGACGGCCTGGGGGAGCTGGAAGCCCGCCTCGACGAGGGCGCGCAGGTTCGCTTCCATCTCGACCCCGTGTTCGGTGCCGGTGAAGCGGGAGCCGCTGAAGACCTTGGCGCCGTCGCGGTAGCCGAGCAGGGCGGCGCGCAGCCCGCGATTGGCGTTCAGGAGCCGCTCCTGCCAGGTGGCGCCGGGGGCCAGGGCCACACCCGCGACCATCCGGCGGTACATCTCCGTGGCCATCTCGTCGAGCAGGGCCTGCTTGTTCTTGAAGTGCCAGTAGAGCGCGGGCGCCTGGACGTTCAGCTCCTTGGCGATGGCCCGCAGGGTGAGGCCGTCGAGGCCGACCTCGTTGAGCAGCCGCAGGGCGGTCTCGATGACCTGCTTCTTGTCCAGCTTGGGGGATCTCTGCGTCACCACGCTTGACAGTTTAACGCCGTTAAGGGCAGGCTCCAAAGCCTGGAGCTTAACGGCGTTAAGGAGCTGTCCATGGACGTGTACGACAACGCGTACGACACTCATGTCCTCGTCGTCGGTGCCGGTCCCACCGGGCTCGCGCTCGCCGTCGACCTCGCCCGGCGCGGAGTGCGCGCCCTCGTCGTGGAGCGGGCCGACAAACTCTTCCCGGGCTCGCGCGGCAAGGGTCTGCAGCCCCGCACCCTGGAGGTCCTCGACGACCTCGGCGTGCACGAGGCGATCCGGGCGGCGGGCGGCCCGTACCCGGTCGGGATGATCTGGCGCGACGGGGAGCGCCAGGGCGAGCACCGGATGTTCGACGAGACGGAGGCGAGCGAGACCTCGCCGTACCGCGCGCCGTGGATGGTGCCGCAGTGGCGTACGCAGGAGATCCTCTTCGCGCACCTCGATGAGCTGGGCGGCGAGGTCGCGTTCGGGCGGGAGCTGGTCTCCGTCGCGCAGGACGCCGACGGGGTGACGGCCCGGTTCGCCTCCGGCGCGCCCGTCCGCGCGCGCTACGCCGTCGCCGCCGACGGAGGCCACGGCGCCGTGCGGCGCGCGCTGGAGATCGGCATGACCGGCGAGACGGTGGACCCGAACCCGACGCTGGTGGCCGACGTCCGCATCAACGGGCTCGACCGCGACAACTGGCATGTCTTCCCGCCCGCCGACGGCGAGGGCTTCCTGGCGATCTGCCCGCTGGCGGGGACGGCGGACTTCCAACTGGTCGCCCAGTTCCCCGAGGACGCGACGCCCGACCTCTCCCTCGACGGCATCCGCAAGGTCGTCGCCGCCCGCTCGCACCTCTCCCCCGACCAGGTGACCGAGGTGCGCTGGGCCTCGGACTTCCGGCCGCGGGCGGCGATGGCCGACCGGTTCCGCGCGGGCCGCGTCTTCCTCGCCGGTGACGCCGCGCACGTCCACTCGCCCGCGGGCGGGCAGGGCCTCAACACCAGCGTCCAGGACGCCTACAACCTGGGTTGGAAGCTGGGTGCGGTGCTGCGGGGCGGGGCTCCCGAGTCCCTCCTCGACTCCTACGAGGAGGAGCGGCTGCCCGTCGCCGCCGACATGCTCGGGCTGTCCACCCGGGTCCACCGGGGCGAGGTGCGGCGGGGCGCGGCCACGCAGCAGCTCGACCTCGGCTACCGGGGCACCTCGCTCGCGGTGGAGACCCGCACGGGCCTGTCCGAGGACGCGCTGCACGCGGGCGACCGCGCACCGGACGGCATCCGCGGCGGCGTACGCCTCTTCGACGCGTTCCAGGGGCCGCACTGGACACTGCTGGCGGTCGGCACGGACGCGGGCACGGACGCGGACGCGGACCTGCCGACGCTCTCCGCCGCCGTCCGCACGGTCCGGATTCCGTCGTACGAGGCGTACGGGACCGGGGTCTTCCTCGTCCGGCCGGACGGTTACGTGGGATGGGCGGGCGCGACAACGGAGGGTCTGGCGGAGTACGCGGCCCGCGTGGGCGTCGCTTAGGCGCTGGCCAGCGTGAGCTTCACGGCGAAGCCGAGGAAGAGGGCACCCGCGGCGGTCGTGGCCCCCGCGGAGAGGCGCTTGCGCCTGCGGAAGGCCGCCGCCAGCTTCGTACCGCTGAAGATCAGCGCGGTGAGGTACAGGAAGCTCGCGAGCTGCGCGAAGGCGCCGAGGACGACGAAGGAGAGGGCCGGGTAGGCATAGCCCGGGTCCACGAACTGCACGAAGAAGGCGACGAAGAACAGGATCGCCTTCGGGTTGAACAGACTGATGACCAGCGCGCGCTGGTAGGGCCGCTCCTCGGTGGCCGCCTCGGGCTCCACGGTCTCCGCGACCCGCTCCCGCCGGGTCCGCCACATCGCCCACGCGGCCCGCAGCATGCCGAACGCCAGCCACGTCAGATATCCGGCGCCGGCGTACTTGACGATCCCGAACAGCACCGCGTTCGCCTGCAGCAGCGAGGCGACTCCGGCCGCCGACAGCGTCATCAGCACGGTGTCGCCACACCAGACGCCTGCGGCGGCCGTGTACCCGGCGCGAACACCTCGGCGGGCGGCGACGGACAGCACATAGAGCGAGTTCGGGCCGGGGAGCAGAACGATCAGGACGAGTCCTGCGAGGTAGGTGGGGAGATCGATGACACCAAGCATGAAGTGGAGTGTCGCACGGGGGTACGACACTCCACTTCCGGGTTTCGCATCGCGGTCAGTCGTCACCGTCGAGGAGGTTGTCGACGGACAGTTCCACGGAGACGCCGACGGACTCGGGGAGCGGGACGGTCATGCCGCGCTTGTAAGGCGTGACGGTGCCGTACTTGTCGCCCTCGGGATCGGTGTACACGACAACCTGTTCATGCCTTCGATCCACTACGACGTACACCGGGATACGTGTCTCGGCGTAGATCTCAGCCTTTGCGTGCACGTCGGTTCCCCAGTTGGAGGAGGTCACCTCCAGGACCAGCCGGAATACGTGCGGCGCGTAGCAGTTCTTCTCGATCAGTGCGTCAGCGATATCGGCATCGACCACAGACAAGTCCGGGATCGCGTAATCCGCTGAACCTGTTGGCAGCCACAATCCGATGCCCGGGCGAACCTTGAGCCCTGCCGCTTTCGCCCCTGCCCGCCGGATCTCGTAACCGGCCTCGAACACCGTCCCCTGGTGCGGCTCGTCCGGCGGTGATGTCACAAGAATGCTCCCCTTGAGGACCTCCACGCGGTGTCCGGGCAGCCAGCTGGAGACACGGTCGGCGGCCTCAGCGATCGTTGTCTCGCGCTCTATCACAGCCACGGCAACCTCCTTTCAGGAGCACTCTCCACGAGCGTAACCGGGAACGGGCATATTCCGCCTCCGATCACCCAATCGGGGTAATCGCCCAGGTCAGAACGCATCCGCCGGCACGTAAGTCCCCCAAACCTCCCGCAGCGCATTGCACACCTCGCCCACCGTCGCCCGCGCGCGGAGGGCGTCCTTCATCGGGTACAGGACGTTGTCCGTACCCTCCGCCGCCTTCTTCAGGTCGGCCAGTGCCGCGTCCACCGCCTCCTGGTCCCGCTCCGCCCGCAGCTTCGCCAGCCGCTCGGCCTGCTGGGCCTCGATCGCCGGATCCACGCGGAGGGGCTCGTACGGCTCCTCCTCGTCCAGCTGGAAGCGGTTGACGCCGACCACGACCCGTTCGCCGGAGTCGGTCTCCTGGGCGATGCGGTACGCGGAGCGCTCGATCTCGCCCTTCTGGAAGCCGTGTTCGATGGCGCTGACCGCGCCGCCCAGGTCCTCCACCTTCGCCATCAGCTCGACCGTGGCCGCCTCCACGTCGTCCGTCATCTTCTCGATGACGTACGAGCCCGCGAAGGGGTCGACCGTGGCGGTCACGTCCGTCTCGTAGGCGAGGACCTGCTGCGTACGCAGAGCAAGGCGGGCGCTCTTGTCCGTCGGCAGCGCGATCGCCTCGTCGAAGGAGTTCGTGTGCAGGGACTGCGTGCCGCCGAGGACCGCGCCCAGGCCCTGGACAGCGACGCGGACCAGGTTCACCTCCGGCTGCTGGGCCGTGAGCTGGACGCCCGCCGTCTGCGTGTGGAAGCGCAGCATCAGCGACTTGGGATTCTTCGCCCCGAACTCGTCGCGCATCACGCGGGCCCAAATACGCCTGGCCGCACGGAACTTGGCGACCTCCTCGAGGATCGTGGTCCGGGCGACGAAGAAGAAGGACAGGCGCGGGGCGAAGTCGTCCACGTCCATCCCGGCCGCCACGGCCGTACGCACGTACTCGATGCCGTCCGCCAGCGTGAACGCGATCTCCTGCGCGGGTGAGGCGCCCGCCTCGGCCATGTGGTAGCCGGAGATCGAGATCGTGTTCCACTTCGGGATCTCGGTCTTGCAGTACTTGAAGATGTCCGCGATCAGCCGGAGGGAGGGCTTCGGCGGGAAGATGTACGTGCCCCGCGCGATGTACTCCTTGAGCACGTCGTTCTGGATCGTGCCCGTCAGCTGGGAGGCGGGCACGCCCTGCTCCTCGCCGACCAGCTGGTACATGAGCAGGAGGAGAGCGGCGGGCGCGTTGATCGTCATCGACGTGGAGACCTTGTCGAGGGGGATCCCGCCGAACAGGATCCGCATGTCCTCGACCGAGTCGATCGCCACACCCACCTTGCCGACCTCACCGTGCGCGATCGGCGCGTCCGAGTCGTGGCCCATCTGCGTGGGCAGGTCGAAGGCGACCGACAGACCCATCGTGCCGTTGGCGATCAGCTGCTTGTAGCGGGCGTTCGACTCCACGGCCGTGCCGAAACCGGCGTACTGGCGCATGGTCCACGGACGTCCGGTGTACATCGACGGGTACACGCCACGGGTAAAGGGATACGAGCCCGGCGCGCCCAGCTTCTCGGCTGGGTCCCAGCCCTCCAGAGCCTCCGGCCCGTAGACCGGTTCGATGGGCAGACCGGACTCGGATTCGCGCGCCATTGCTGTGCCTCCCGCTGAAGCTACTCACTAGTAGGACCCGACCTTCGCGACGGACTGTAGTGGCGGCCGTGCGCCCGGTGGAGAGGACCGGGCTGGGACCTTCCTCACAGACCTGTTCACAGTTTCATTCCCCACCATGGCGCGCCGTTCGCAACCGGGCACGCGCGGGAAACATCTCAGGTGACACGACAACACAACGGGGGGTCGGGATGCGCACGACAGGTATCAGGAGATCGCTGGCCGCCGTCGTGGCGCTCGTCGCGGTCGGCGGCTGCACGGCGCACGCCGTGGACACGAAGGGGCATCAGCCGCCCGCGACGAGCAGCGCCACGGCCACTCCCGGGGACGCCAAGCCGAGCGGCACTCCCTCCAAGGCCCCGCAGCCGGCTCCCGAGGTCCTCTGGTCCGGCGGCGACAAGGGCACGGACGTCCGCGAGGTGCAGGCCCGGCTGCACCAGGTCGCCTGGCTCTTCGAGGCCCCGACAGGGACGTACGACGCCAAGACGGCCACCGCCGTGAAGGGGTTCCAGGGCAAGCGGGGGCTGCCGCGCACCGGCGAGCTGGACACCGTCACCTGGCAGCGGCTGAAGCAGATGACGCACGAGCCGGCCCAGTGGGAGCTCTACCCCTACGGCGGGCAGCCGGCCGCGCAGCCGGACCCGCGCTGTATGACGGGCCGCGTGCTGTGCATCAGCAAGACGAGTCGCACGCTGCGCTGGATGATCGACGGGAAGACGGTCTCGACGATGGAGGTGCGGTTCGGCTCGCAGTACACGCCGACCCGCGAAGGTGTGTTCAGCGTCTACTTCAAGTCGCGCTACCACGTGTCGACGATCTACCACTCGTCCATGCCGTACGCGATGTTCTTCAGCGGCGGCCAGGCGGTCCACTACTCCTCGGACTTCGCGGCCCGCGGCTACTACGGCGCCTCGCACGGCTGCGTGAACGTACGGGACGAGGGGAAGATCGCGGCGCTGTTCGCGCAGGTCCGCACGGGGGACAAGGTCGTCGTCTACTGGTGACGTCCGGTGGGCGTCCGGCCGATGCCCGGCGGAGAGAGAGTGGGGGGGGGGGGGGGGGGGGGGGGGGGGGGGGGGGGGGGGGGAGGCGCGGAACATGTATCGGGGAAAGGGGGGGAGGGCAGAGGCCTGTATCGCA